>JBOHHE010000074.1:0-13095 GCA_050700355.1 Pseudonocardiaceae bacterium | reverse complement strand
TCATCACCCAAGATGAGCAGGGCAGCCCCGACGTGTTCGCCCACTTCTCGGCGATCGAGGCGACCGGCTACCGCACGCTGGAGGAGAACCAGCGGGTGGAGTTCACGATCACCCAGGGGCCCAAGGGCCCGCAGGCTGACAAGATCAAAGTGATCTGAGGCCTGCTTGCACGGTCGGCGCAGACGAACCACGCTGACCTAACACTCAACTCACAGGGCCCGTACCTGGCCGGTGCGGGCCCTGTGTCATCCGAAGCCGGGACCCACTCCGGCTTCAGTGTCAGAATGACAAGCCGGGCTGGGCAGCTGCGGTACGCCTTCTGCGCAGCCACACGGTACGGGTGCCGTCGGAGTACATCCGGACCCGGGACAGCTCCCAGCCGGCAAATTCGGCCTGCACCGCCAGCTGGGTTGCTGCGGTCATCCGGGACACTCCCCGGGGTAACCGCAACGGTTGGTACTCCCAGTCGGGGCCATCACCGTCAATTGGCTCGATCATCAGTGCACCACCCGTTCAGGGTCGATCACCTGCATTCCCGCTCCCGATGCGGAGACAACGACGACCCGGCCGCTCACCGGATCGACCGCGACCGCATCAGGCTGGTGCACGGTGGGGAACCGGTGGACTACCACCGGTTCCCCACCGTGCACATTGAACCCAACCACCTCATTGCGAGCGGTGAGGGTGAGCCACGCAAGATCCCGCGTGCCGTCATAGGCCAGCCCGTACGGCGCTCCCGGTACGGGCCAGCGTTGTCGCAAGAGCAGTGGGTCCCCAGCGAAGACCAGCAGTTCTCCGTCGCGGACATCGGTCACCAGCGTTCGGCCGAACCGGTCAGCCACTGCGCTGACGGCACCATTGCCCGCGCGCAGTGCCGGACCGACCTCGCCGGAGGCGGGATCCACCAGGCTCACCGCGGTGTTGCCCTGGTCGAGAACGACCACCTTGGACCCGATGGGGACCAGCCGGGTGGCGTCGACGAATCCCGGTACGGTTCGTTGCATTCCGTCTTCGTCGAGTACGACGAGCCGGTCACCCAGCGCGACCACAAGGCGTTCACCGACCGCGACCGCGCTGCGGGGGGAGTCTTCGAGATCGGTTCTGCTCGAGGCACCACCATCCAGAGGAACCTGGACCAGCGCCGGGGGAGTAGCCACCGGTACCAGCAGCGGCCCGCCCTCGGCGACGAGCCCAAGCTCGGTGGCCGGGCCGGGCAATGGCATCTGGCGCGCCGGCGCTGCGCCGTCCAACGTGCCCAGCAGCAGCCTAGGAGGATCAGCTAGCGCTATGGCTACCGTCGCGGTGTGCGGATCGACCACCACGGCGGTGGCCGGCGCGTCGAGGGCCAGCACGGATCCGGTGGGAGCTGGGCCGTCTGGGGGAGCCGAGGCGGGACCGGGCGGCGGTTCGACCGGTTGACCCGTGGGGCCTCCCACGGTGCCGCATCCTGACACCAGCCCAGCAACCAGCCACGCAACGGCGAACGCCGCGCGAGGGGCACCGAGCACACCGACCTCCTTGCCGGTAAGGCTGGCACCCAGCATTCCCGACGCGACACCTCCGCGTCATCCCCAAGAAGCTGAGTATTCCGCCTCCGGTTCCCCACCATGGCAGGAGCCGTCGGGTGTGCGGGGGCACTGTCATCTACCTTCAAGCTCCTGGCTGGTGCGGCCGGGAATGATCGCGTCGGCGAGTGGCGCTTCGCGGCGGTTCTGCACATGGACTCCGTAGACGAAGGTGAGCACGCCACCCAGGTAACCGCCGACGATGAGCACCACTTCCGAGATGACCCCGAGAACCAGTGCGCTCAGAATGATATCGCCACTGGAATAGCCGGCCAGCTGCAGACGCAGTGTGCCGATGAACAGACCGGTGGCGGTGGCCATCACCGCGAGGTGATACCAGCCGAGGGTACGGGCGGGTGCGTCGGCGGGGATGGCGAATAGGTCCAACAACCCGGTGATGACGGTGGGTACGGCCGCGAGAAGTCCGACCCCGATGGCGAGCACCGAACCCGTGGCCATCGCCGTTTCTTCGAATCCCGAAGCGCCGGCCACGAGCATTACGACGCCCGCGGTGTACGCCCCGATACCGATGTCGGTCCACGGTGCGTGCAGTGGTTTGCCGGTGAGACCCATCGGATAACCCCTTCCATAGCTGAGGGAAGAGCTGCGACCTCGAATCGCTCGATGATTCGAAATCCAGGTCATTGTGGTTCAGATCACACGCTGATGTCGTCGAGCGCCGCCCGGATGGCCGGTGCCAGTTCCATCTCCTCGGCGGCCAGCGAGCCTGCCAACTGAGCGGCATCTCGGGCCCCGACGACCGGGGCGACCACGCCTGGCCGATCCCGCACCCAGGCCAGGGCCACTTCCAGTGGTGAGGTGCCCAGCCCATCGGCCGCGGTGATCACGGCCTGCACAATCCGTGCTGCCCGGTCAGTGCGGTGGTGCTCCACGTACCCGGCGAAGTGCGGTGAACCCGCCCGGGAGCCGGACGGGGTGCCGTTGCGGTACTTGCCGGTGAGCATGCCGCGGGCCAGCGGCGCCCAGGGCAGCAGGCCCACGCCGTGATATTCCGCCGCGGGTGCCACCTCACGTTCCATTCCCCGCTCCAGCAGTGAGTACTCCACTTGGGCAGACACCAGTGGCACATCCGAACTGGTCACTGCGGTGGCCAGCTGCCAACCGGTGTAGTTGGACACGCCGACGTAGCGGACCTTGCCGGCATGAACCGCGTCGGCGACCGTGGACAGAGTCTCCGCCAAGGGCACCGCCGGATCCCAGGCATGCAGCTGCCACAGGTCGATGTGATCAGTCCGTAGCCGGCGCAACGAGCCGTCGAGGGCGGCCAGCAGCGCGCCCCGGGACGCGCCTCCGCCGAACGGTCTCCCATCACGTCGAGCCACCGCCTTAGTCGCCAGCACCACGTCCTCCCGGGGGATGACGGCGGACAGCAGCTCCCCGAGGATCCGTTCCGCCTCTCCTTCGCAGTACACGTCCGCGGTATCCACCAACGTCCCACCGGCCTCGACGAACGCGACCAATTGGGCGGCAGCCTCGTCGGCGTCCGTGTCACGGCCCCAGGTCATGGTCCCGAGCGCCAGCCGAGACACCCGCAGTCCGCTGCGGCCGAGGCGACGCTGTTGCACCGGGGCACGCTAGCGTGCCCCGGTGAGTTGGCTCGAAGTGCTCGTTCTCGGTTTGATCCAAGGCCTCACCGAATTTCTCCCGATCTCCTCCTCGGGCCATCTGCGGATCGTCTCCGCGGTGTTCTTCGGCGAAGATGCCGGTGCCGCATTCACCGCTGTCACCCAACTGGGCACCGAGACAGCAGTGGTCCTCTACTTCGCCCGTGACATCGGCCACCTGGTGGTGACCTGGCTCCGTGGGTTCGCCTCGGCGCGGATACGCGCCACCCCGGACTACCGGATGGCCTGGCTGGTGATCATCGGTACGATCCCGATCGGTCTGCTGGGAGCGCTCTTCGAGAGCCAGATCCAGACCTCGGGCCGCAACCTGTGGATCATCGCCGCCAACTTGATCGTGTTCGGTCTGGTGCTGGGCGCCGCGGAACACTACGGACGGCAGCGGCGTCCGCTGGAGCAACTCACCATCCGAGACGGGATCGCGATGGGCTTCGCGCAGGCGCTGGCTCTGGTGCCCGGCGTCTCCCGGTCCGGCGGCACTATCAGTGCGGGTCTTTTCCTCGGGCTGACGCGTCCAGCTGCGGTGCGCTACTCGTTCCTGCTGGCTATCCCTGCCGTCGTCGGCGCCGGCCTATACCAGATTCCCGACGTCTTCGCGCGGGGTGGCCCCGGTCTGCATCCCTCGGTGGCGCAGCTGGTCGTGGCTACTCTGATCGCGTTCGTGGTGGGGTACATCACCATTGCCTGGCTGCTGCGCTACGTGGAACGCCATAGCGTCTACCTGTTCGTCTGGTATCGCGTTGCGCTGGGAGCCGTGGTGCTCGCGCTGCTGGCCACCGGAACGATCAGCGCCACCTGACCGGGTCGATGCGTAGGGTTGCGCCGTGGGCACCCTGATCCTGCTGCGACACGGTCGGTCTTCGGCGAACAGCGCGGGGGTACTCGCCGGTCGTTCCCCCGGAGTAGGGCTTGATGAGCACGGCTGTGCCCAGGCCACGGCGTTGGTCGAGCACCTGGCGGAGCTGCCGTTGGTGGCCATCGTGAGTTCGCCCCTGCAACGATGCCGGGAGACGGTTGCCACGCTGGCGCGGACACGTGGGCTGGAGATCGCCCACGACGACCGGTTCATCGAGGTCGACTACGGCCAGTGGACCGGGCGGGAACTGCGTAAACTGGGCAAAGAGCCGCTGTGGAAGGTGGTGCAGTCGCACCCCTCGGCGGCAGTGTTCCCGGGTGGGGAGGGGCTGGCCGCCATGGCGGCCCGGGCGATCGCGGCAGTGCGAGAATGGGATGCCAAGCTGGTCGCCGAGCACGGGCCAACGGCCCTCTGGCTGGTCTGTACTCATGGTGACGTCGTGAAGGCGATACTCGCTGACGCGCTGGGCATGCACCTGGACGGCTTCCAGCGCATCGTCGTCAACCCGGGCTCGATCAGCGCGGTGAGCTACACCGAGACCCGCCCGTTCGTACACCGGATCAACGATTCCGGCGGTGATCTCCGGTCTCTGCTTCCGCCCAAGCGTGCTCGTCATCGCCGGAGCCAGTCGTCGGATGCTGCGGTGGGTGGTTCCACCGGGACAGTGTGAGCCGGCCGTGTCAGCAGCGCAGCAGGGTCGGCTCGTGCCGATCGGGACCAGGTGGCCTAGTGTCAGACTTGTCATGTCTCGGGTCATTCATGTCTTCCGCACTCCCGACCGATTCGTCGCGGGCACCGTTGGCGAGCCGGGCGACCGAGCTTTCTACCTACAGGCTGTCGACGACGCCAAGGTGATCAGTGTGCTGCTCGAAAAGGAGCAGGTTGCCGTCCTCGCCGAACGGCTCGCGGCGTTGCTCGACGAGGTGGTGCGGCGGTTCGGCGCCCAGATCCCGCCCGACTCCGGGGAGCCCGGGGACACCGATCCCCTCCGTACCCCCGTCGAGCAGGAGTTCCGGGTCGGGACCATGGGACTGGGCTGGGATTCGGAATCGCAGTCCATCGTCGTCGAACTTCTCGCTGTTACCGAAGACGAAATAGACGAGTCCGTGGTGCTTGATGACACCGAGGAGGGCCCTGATGCGGTGCGCGTGTTCCTCTCACCGAATCAGGCACGGGCCTTCACCGCCCGGGCCGTGCGCGTGATCTCGGCCGGACGCACGCCGTGCCCGCTGTGTGCGGAGCCGCTGGAAGCGGCAGGCCACATCTGTCCTCGGCAGAACGGCTACCGCCGTCAGGTCCGGACCTGAGCGAGCCGGAGGTGCTGCCCACCGACCCGGCGGCGTTGCCACTGCTGCACGCCGGTCGCATTGAGGTGACCAGCAGGATCGTCGACGCCTCCAACGCCACCCTGTTCTGCACGGTGCACTGCGAAGGGATCAGCGCGGACGCGGTCTATAAGCCGATCCGTGGTGAGCGTCCACTATGGGACTTCCCGGATGGCACCCTGGCCGGGCGTGAGGTGGCCAGCTGGCTGCTGTCCGAGGCCACCGGCTGGTCGCTGGTCCCGCCCACTGTCCTGCGCCCCGGCCCGTTGGGTCCTGGCATGGTGCAGCTATGGGTGGACACCGAACGGGCCCGCGACCTGGTCGACGTGGTCGCCCTCGACAGCGTCCCATATGGCTGGCGCGGGGTGCTGCGAGCCCATGACCGCTTCGGCGAACCGGCCCTGCTGGTGCACGCCGACACCGAAGGGCTGCGTCGGCTGGCGGTACTGGACGTGCTGCTCAACAACGCCGACCGCAAGGGTGGCCATGTGCTCGCCGGGCCGGATGGCGCCGTCTACGGCGTCGACCATGGGATCTGCTTGCACCACGAGGACAAGCTGCGCACAGTGCTGTGGGGCTTCCTGGGTGAACCACTGGCCGCGGGGATGCTGGCCGTCCTGCGCCGGGTGCGGTCCGAACTGGACGGGGAGTTGGGCACAGTGCTCGCCGAGCACCTGACCCAGCGGGAGGTACAGGCCGTTCAGGCGCGCGCCGAACACCTGCTGGCCACGGAGATCTTTCCTGCCCCGAATGGCACCTGGCCGGCGATCCCATGGCCAGCCTTCTGAGGCGTGGGCGCCGGGGCCAGGCCCGGCGTTGGCCCCATTCCTTCGCCTCCCGGCTGACCGCGCCGCTACCCACGCCGATGCGGCTGCTGCGGCTGGTGCGTGAGGGTGGCTTCACCGGCTTCATTGGCTTCAAGGGCAGCACCGAGGGTGCCGACCGGATTCCCGTGGCCGCCCGGACGCCGCTGCCCACCGGGAACGCGCTGACCTGGCTGGGGCATGCCTCGTTCCTGCTTCGGCTCGGCGAGCGCACCGTCGCGGTGGATCCGGTGCTTTCCGGCCGCATCTTCGGCGCCGGACGGCGGCTCACCCCGCCTGGCCTGGACCGGCTGCCGCCTCTGGATCTACTGCTGATCAGCCACAACCACTACGACCACTTGGACGCCCCGACGATGCGCGCGCTGCCCAGGGACACCCCCATGGTGGTGCCCGGCGGACTGGGCAGGTGGTTTCGTCGCCGCAGGTTCACGTCTGTGACGGAGTTGGACTGGTGGGAATCGACGCGCGTGGGCCCGTTGGAGGTGGCGTTCGTACCCGCGCATCACTGGAGCCGCCGCGGCCTGTTCGATGCCTGCGCGAGCCTGTGGGGTGGGTGGGTGCTCACCACGGGTGAGCAGTGTGTCTATCACGCCGGGGACACCGGGTATGGTCCCTACTTCGCCGAGATCGGGTCTCGCTTTTCCGGGATCGACACGGCGATCCTGCCGGTCGGCGCCTATGCCCCGCGCTGGTTCATGCGCCCGGTGCACATCGATCCGGAGGAGGCCGTCCAGGCGGCGCACGACATCGGTGCGCGGATCATGGTGCCTATGCACTGGGGCACCTTCCAGCTCACCTGCGAACCCGTGCTTGAACCGATCGAACGTACCCGGGTCGCCTGGGCCGCCGCCGGCCGAGACCCCGCAAACCTGTGGGACCTGGCGATAGGCGAGAGCCGTCCGCTCTGGACCCCTTAATCGCCACCTCTTTGATCTTTCACGAAGGCAGCGCGCTCGAGGCGCACGCGTCAGTGAGCTGGGGTGGGATGCAGGCGGGCGGTGTGATCGACGGCGAGGAGACTGTGATGAGGGAACAGGTATCTGCGATGAGGGAATAGGTATCTGCGTTGACGCGATGCGCCGGACGGTGCTCGCCGGATCCAGGCACGACGCCGCCTTTGGTACCGGCGGGGCGCGATCGAGATGCTGACCGAGGCAGGGCGTGCGTAGCGTGGAGCTGTGGCCGTACTTCCGCAGACCGGATTTCCCCAGCCTCGTGACTTGCCGCGCACCCTTGGAGCGCTGCGTGCGTCGGGCCACGTCCAGCGCGACGTCAAGGGTGAGGTGCGGGCGAACCTGCTCGACGCGTTGCGCAACGGCTGCGATCCATGGCCTGGCATCCTCGGGTTCGCCGACACGGTGTTGCCGCAGTTGGAGCGAGCGTTGCTGGCCGGGCATGACGTGGTGCTGCTCGGTGAGCGCGGCCAGGGCAAGACCCGGCTGCTGCGCACCTTGGCCGGGTTGCTCGACGAGTGGACCCCCGTCATCGAGGGGGCCGAGCTGGGTGAGCACCCTTATGAGCCGATCACCCCGGCGTCGATCCGCCGGGCCGAAGAGCTGGGCGACGATCTGGCGGTGACCTGGCGGCACCGCTCGCTGCGCTACACCGAGAAGCTCGCCACGCCGGACACGTCGGTCGGTGACCTGATCGGCGACGTGGATCCGGTGAGGGTTGCCGAGGGGCGCAGCCTGGGTGACCCGGAGACGATCCACTTCGGGCTGGTGCCCCGCGCGCATCGCGGCATCGTGGCCATCAACGAGCTGCCCGACTTGGCAGAACGGATTCAGGTCGCGCTGCTCAACGTGATGGAGGAGCGGGATATTCAGATCCGTGGGTACACCTTGCGCCTGCCCCTCGACGTGCTGCTGGGGGCCAGTGCCAACCCGGAGGACTACACCAACCGGGGCCGGATCATCACCCCGCTTAAGGATCGTTTCGGCGCCGAGATCCGTACCCATTACCCCAGGGAGCTCGCGGCGGAGATCGCCCTGATCGTCCAGGAGGCGGGGCTGGAGACTATCGGCGCTGAGGTCAGTGACGCGCTGCTGGAGGTACTGGCCCGATTTTCCCGGCACCTGCGCGCCAGCGCAGCGATCGACCAGCGCTCTGGTGTCTCGGCTCGGTTCGCCGTGGCCGCCGCCCAGACTATCGCCGCCGCTGCTGTGCGCCGTGCCGCGCTGACCGGCGAGGTTCCCGCGGTAGCCCGTCCGATCGATCTTGAGGCGGTTCCATCGGTGCTGCGCGGCAAGCTGGAGTTCGAGTCCGGTTACGAAACGTCGTCGGAGAACTACTCAGAACGGGATGGGCCGGGCGAGGTGTTGACGCACTTGTTGCGCCGCGCGGTGGCGGACACCGCCCGGGCCCGGCTGCGGGGGGTGGACCTCGAACCGCTGGCCGAGCAAGTCGCGGGAGGGCATCTGGTGGTCACCGGGGAGCGGGTGCCGGCCTGCGAGGTGCTCACCGCACTACCCCAGTTGCCGGTGCTGCAGGAGGTCGCGACTCGCTTGGGCGCGTGCATCGGCGGCCCGCCCGGCCCGATCGCCGCTGCCGTGGAGCTGGCCCTGGAGTCGCTGTACCTCACTCGCAAGCTCGGTAAGGACGCCGAAAACGGCCGGACCGTATACGGGGCTCGGAGCGGATGACATTCGGAAGCCGTTACCGCTACGGGCCATGGCACGGCGGTCCGGATCCGCTGGCGCCCCCGGCCGACCTGACTGCGGCGCTGGACGAACTCGGCCGCCAGGTGATGGACGGTGCCTCGCCGCGGGCGGCGATGCGGGAACTGTTGCGTCGGGGTCTGCCCGGCACCACCGGAATGGACGACTTGGCCCGCCGGATCTGGCAACGTCGAGCCGAGATCACCCGACGGCACCGACTCGACGGCACGCTGGCGCAGGTCCGCGAGCTGCTCCAGCGCGCCTTGGCGGCCGAGCGACGAGCCCTGTTCCCGGACCCCGATGACGATGCCCGTTTCCGCGAGGCCCGGCTCGACGCGCTGCCCCCGGACACCGCCCGCGCCGTCACCGAGCTCGCCGACTACGACTGGCGCAGCACCGAAGCGGCCCAGGCCTACCAGGAGATCCGCGATCTGCTCGGCCAGCAGTTGCTCGAAGCGCGCTTCGAGGGAATGAAGCAGGCGCTGCAGTCTGCCTCGCCAGAGGACATCGAGCAGGTGCGGCAGATGCTGGCCGATTTGAACGATCTAATCGCCGCGCACACCCGCGGCGATCCGGACACGCCGAAGCGCTTCGACGAGTTCATGCGCAAACATGGTGAGTTCTTCCCTGAGCGCCCTCGCAACGTCGATGAGCTGATCGACGCATTGGCCGCACGATCGGCCGCCGCACAGCGGATGATCAACTCGATGAGCGCCGAGCAGCGTGCGGAGCTGGCCCAGCTCGCCCAACATGCTTTCGGTGACCCCCGGTTGGCGGCGCAGCTCGCCCAGCTGGACGCTCAGTTGCAGGCGTTGCGACCCGGGGAAGACTGGCAGGGCTCCGAGCGGTTCCGTGGCCAGGATCCGCTCGGCCTGGGGGATGGCGCGCAGGCCATGGCCGACCTCGCCGAACTCGATGCGCTGGCCGACCAGCTCGCCCAGTCCTATCCGGGGGCCCGGGCTGAGGACGTCGACCTCGATGCGCTGGCCCGTCAGCTCGGGAACCAGGCCCGCATCGACGCCCGCAAGCTCGCCGAACTGGAACGGGAGCTGGAGCGGCAGGGCTATTTCGAACGCGCTCCGGACGGGTCGCTACGGCTCTCGCCCACCGCGCTGCGCAGGCTCGGCTCCCAGGCGCTGGCCGATGTGGTCGACACGCTGCGTGCCAGACGGGGGGAGCGCGAACTGCGCCGAGCCGGTGCGGCCGGAGAACCCACCGGCGGTACCCGCCCCTGGGAGTTCGGTGACTCCGAGCCGTGGGACGTCCCCCGGACCGTGCGCAACGCCGTGCTGCGCAAAGCGGCGCAGTGCAGTGGCCCGCTGCTGGCCGTTGAGGATGTGGAGGTCACCGACACCGAACAACGCGCGCGGGCCGCGGTGGCGTTATGCGTGGACACCTCCTGGTCAATGGTCCAGGACGGGCACTGGGTGCCGATGAAGCGCACCGCGCTGGCGCTGCACCATCTGATCCGGACCAGGTTCCGCACCGATGCCCTGGAGCTGATCACTTTCGGACGCCACGCGCGGCGGGTGGACATCGCCGAGCTGACCGGTCTGGAAGGAGTGTGGGAGCAGGGCACCAATCTGCACCACGCGCTGCTGCTGGCCGGGCGGCACCTGCGCCGCCATCCCGATGCCGCGCAGGTCCTGCTGATCGTCACCGACGGTGAGCCCACCGCACACCTGGAGCCCAGCGGGAATGCGGTCTTCCACTATCCGCCGCTACCCACGACCCTGGGCATGACCGTGCGAGAAATGGACGGTTTAGCCCGTAAGGGCACTGCGGTGACCATCGTGATGCTGGGCCAGAACCCCCAACTCGCCGTATTCGTGCACGCCCTGGCCCGCCGCTGCGGCGGCCGAGTCCTGGACCCCGGCGTGAACGGCCTAGGCGCCGCCGTAGTAGGCGACTACCTACGCCACCGCCGCCGCTGACCCCCGGCGTGTCCGCCCCCCATGCCCGGTGTGTCCGCCCCCCGTGCACCGTGTGTCCGCCCCCCGTGCACGGTATGCCCGTCCCTCATGCACGGTGTGTTCGCGCCTCATGCGCAGTGGCGAAACGCCCGACGCGTCGGGCGCTGTGACGTAGGGTCGAAGCCATGCAGCCCTGGACAACGACACCATTCCCACAGTTATCCGGCCAGGGCCCGCCGCTGCGGTTGCATGACACCGCGACCGGACAGATCCGGCCGACCGCCCCCGGGCGTACCGCGCGGATGTATGTGTGCGGCATCACGCCCTACGACGCCACCCACCTTGGACACGCCGCCACCTACCTGACCTTCGACCTCATCCACCGGCAGTGGCGCGACGCCGGCCACGACGTGCATTACGTGCAGAACGTCACAGATGTTGACGACCCATTGCTGGAGCGGGCCACCCGCGATCAGGACGACTGGGTGGTACTCGGGATGCGCGAAACCGCGTTGTTTCGGGAGGACATGGAATCGCTGCGCGTACTGGCCCCCCGGCACTTCGTCGGCGCCGTCGAGGCGATCGGTGAGATCGTCGAGATGGTCGGCAAACTGCTCGCCGCCGGGGCAGCGTATCGGGCCGACGATGCCGAGCATCCCGACATTTATTTCGACCACAATGCCACCAGCCAGTTCGGTTACGAGTCCGGCTACGACGAGGACGTCATGCTGCGGCTGTTCAGCGAGCGTGGTGGGGATCCTGACCGTCTGGGCAAACGCCATCCGCTCGACCCCTTGCTGTGGCGCACGGCCCGCGACGACGAGCCGGCGTGGGACTCCGAGCTGGGCGCGGGGCGCCCAGGCTGGCATGTGGAGTGCGCGGCTATTGCGCTGAACCGGCTGGGTGCCAGTTTCGACGTTCAGGGTGGTGGCTCGGACTTGATCTTCCCGCACCATGAGTTCTCAGCCGCGCACGCCGAAGTGCTCACCGGCGAGCATCCAATGGCCCGGCATTACGTGCATACCGGAATGATCGGTCTGAACGGCGAGAAGATGTCCAAGTCGAAGGGCAATCTCGTCTTCGTCTCCCGGCTGCGCGCCGACCAGGTGGACCCCATGGCGCTGCGACTCGCGTTGCTGTCCGGCCATTACCGCGCCGACCGGACCTGGACAGCCACCATGCTCGATGACGGGGTGGCTCGGCTCGGGCGCTGGCGGGAGGCCATCACAAGGCACACCGGTCCCCCCGCCGAGGACGTGATCGCCCGGCTGCGCATCCACCTGGCCGACGATCTGGACACCCCCAGCGCCCTCGCCGCCGTCGACGCCTGGGCCACCGAAACGCTGACCCTCCGGAGCCGGGACATCGACGCCCCCGCCCTGCTCCGCACCGCTGTCGACGCCCTGCTCGGCGTCGCCCTGTAGCGGCAGACATCAGGCTCGGTTGCTGTGCACCTGGACGAGCACAAGGAGTGAGGAATATGGCGGTTACCTCACCTGCGGGCTCACCACGAAGGCGCACCTCAGCGCGGGGATCGGGGGCCGGCGGTACCGGGGCCGCGGCGGCGTAGGTAGCGTTCGAACTCGGCGGCGATGGAGTCACCGCTGGCCTCGTGCAGGGTGATTTCGGTGTCGCCGCGCTCTTCCAGCGCGCGCACATAGCTGGCGACCTCGTCGTCCTCATCGGCCATCTCGCTGACCGTCGACTCCCACTCCTCGGACTGTTCAGGCAGGGCGCCGAGCGGTACCTCGAGGTCGAGCACCTCCTCGACGCGGTGCAGCAAGGCCAGCGTGGCCTTGGGAGATGGCGGCGCGGAGACGTAGTGCGGGACGGCCGCCCAGAACGAGATGGCCGGCACGCCGGCCTGCACACAGGTGTCCTGGAAGACACCTACGATCCCAGTCGGCCCCTCGTACTTTGAACGTTCCAATTTGAACCGGGCTGCTGAGGCGGCGTCATAGGACGTACCGGTGACCGGGACGGGACGGGTGTGTGGGGTGTCGGCGAGCAGGGCGCCCAGCGTCACCACGGTGGTGATGCCCAGGTCTTCCACATAGCGCAACAGCTCGGCGCAGAACGAGCGCCAGCGCATGTTCGGCTCGATACCGTGCACCAGCACGACGTCGTAGCTCGCGCCGGGCGGGCGGCACACCGAGAGCCGGGTGGTGGGCCATTCAACCCGCCGGGTGATCCCGTCGACAAGCTTGGTGGTGGGCCTGGTGACCTGGAAGTCGTAGTAGTCCTCAGGGTCGATCTCGGCCAGCGGTGTCGCGTCCCAGCTCAGCTGCAGGTGCTTGATCGCGGTGCTGGCC
>JBOHHE010000073.1:0-8172 GCA_050700355.1 Pseudonocardiaceae bacterium | reverse complement strand
GGCGGCATGCACGGCTACCGCTCCCTGGAAGGCACCTTCCTCGGCGGCTGCCTCTTCTCCGGCCGAATAGCTGGCCGCGCCGCCGCTACCGCCGTCAGCTGATCGCCCCTTCGAGTACCGAGACGTCAATGAGATCAAGATTATCCGGATGCGGCGGGTCGTCGTGGCGCTGCGGGAGTACTACCACCGCCGCTACCCGCTCGCTTGCTCGCGGCCGTTTGTCACGGTAGAAGACCGCCAGGTGCTAGCCCGCGTGCAGGAGGAGACCGGGCTCGATAGTCAGGTGTGGATGGTGGTCGACACCGGCCAGTACACGCTGTCACCACGCACGGACCGGTTCTTCCAGGCAACCACGTACGGGCCTGATCCCGACGCTGCCGACCAGGATGACGATGTGGCGATCGAGGTGATCATCGATCCGCGCTACCCCGACGTCAAGCTGAACCCGATGTTGCGCAGCGGTCGGCCCACCGTCGCGGGGCACAACATCCACATCGCCACCCTGGCCGGGATGGTCCTGGACGGTGACCCGGTGTCAAAGGTCGCCGGTTGGTACGACCTCTCCGAAGACCAGGTGCAACAAGCAGTCGACTTCACGGTGACCCACAACCTCGCCTCCTGAGCCATTCGTCACGAGGCGTCAAGCACTGGCAGTCCGTGGAGCGGTTCATCGCCAAGAACCCCGCTGGGCCATGGTGGTTGTCGCTGACCGACAGCGGCTGGCGCCAGCTGGACTCCCTCACGCTCAGGACAGCGGTTCGAGGCTGACGCCGGTCTGCTCGTACGGGGTGTACTGGATTGGCTGGGCAGTGAGCAGAGGCCAGCCGCGTTCCTGGGCGCAGGCCACCGCGTGTGAGTCAGCTTGACAGCCGCCGAGCCGCCCGACGGTCCGGGCTCGTGTTTCGTCCAGCGGGTCGATGACGGTGACCGGCAGGTTCAGCAGGACATCGAGCACAGGACGGTGGTCGTCGGCGAGTTCGGTCAGCGCTGCGGCCACCGCGGTCGACGGCACGACCAGGACGACGGACTCTTCCACTGCGGTCCAGACTGCCGCCGCAGCGTAAATGGACGTGCCGCGAGCGAACGCGAGTAGCGTGGAGGTATCGAGGACTCGGCCGCCGATCACGCCAGGTGGGTCGGCGGTCCGGGAAGACCCCAGTTGCGTCGGACGGCGGCCCGCGCCTCAAGTGGCGGAGGGCCGCCGAGTACCCGGGTGAGCTCGCTCAGCGCGTGGGTGCGGCTGAGTCGATCCCGCAGGGCGTCCACGACGAGCGCGGAAAGGCTTTCGGCGACCCCGGCGCTGACCGCACCCCGGGCGCCCGCCAGCACATCAGGCGGCAAGCGCACGGTGATCCGTTCAGCAGACACCCACGCAGGGTAGCGCATCATAGCTACCCGGCTTGATCGTCCGATCGGCTTGCCTTTGTAACTTCCCTGGGTTTCTCTATCACCCGACGCGGCGTGGTCACTTCCTGGTCGGATCCCCGGTTCGGCGCGCTCGGTTTCGACGATCTGTTCGGCCTCGTCGTCGAACAGACCGTCCTGCTGTCCCTGGAACAGCTCGGCGAGCACACTGGCGGCTTCAGTTCTTCACCGGCGATGTGCAGACCTGATCATGAGTTGGACGACGCTCAAGAGCGCCATCGGAGTTCTGGGAAGTCTGGGCGGTCCCGTAAGCACCGTGTCCGTAGACTTCGTTCAGGGGCCTACGGAGGTGGAGCCGCATGGGTGGGGTGTTCATCAACTATCGGGAGAAGGACGAACCGTACGTTGCGGCAGGTATCTGCAGCGACCTAGTCGGTCGTTTCGGTACAGAGCAGGTGTTCCTCGACTCCGATTCTCTCCGGCCCGCTGACCACTACCCGACCGTGATTAGAGAAAAACTGCGGACGTCGGAAGTCGTACTTGCAATCATCGGGCCGAAGTGGCTTGAGCTGAGGGACGATGTTACCGGGGCGAAATTGATTGACCGGGAGAATGACTGGGTCAGGGCTGAAATTTCGGACGCGTTGTCCCTCGGCATCTTTGTGATCCCCGTGCTATTGTACGCCACTAAACCACCCAACAAGGAAAGCCTGCCTGACGACATCGCAGGAATCGCAACCAAGCAGGCTTTTCGGGTCCACTACAGCAGTTTCGCCAGCGATATGGACCGCCTGGCTAAGAGAATCGCCGAACTCGCTCCGGGGGTGGCGATCCCCCAGCTGTTCGAGAAGCCAGCAAGCCGTCCGGAGAATTGGCTGCCGAGCGCGTTGTTGCGTCCTGAGTATGAGGTGGTCCCACTGATTGACCGGGACAGTGGTCTGGCGAATCTGCTCAGCTGGGTCACCGACCTTTCCCCGGCATCGGCCAAGTTGCTCCATTCGCCTTCCGGACGTGGCAAGACCCGGCTGGCGCGACGGCTGTGCGGTGAACTCGAAAACAGGGGCTGGGTCGCGGGTTTCCTTCGTGAGAGCACGCTGGCGACGGTATTCACCGGAACGTCTCGCATCACCAAACCATTGCTGGTCGTGATCGACGATGCGGAATTTCGCCTACATCAGGTCGAGGCCGCCGCGAGCATGCTCGCCGAACTCAGTGGGAGTCGGATTGCGCCACGGCGAGTGCTCCTCCTGAGCCGACACAAGGACTGGCTCCTCCGCCTCTACCAACACCCGAATAAGCAGATCGCTGACGTCTTTCGCGGTATGAAGGAGGGCACCCTCAGCCCGCTCTCCGCGCAGGTGAGCAGTCGTGAAGCGGAATTCAGCCGGGCGGTGCGGGCTTTCGCTACTGAGTTAGGTGATCCGGCGCCTGAGCTGGCCCCACCGGCGAACCTCTCTGCGCCGAGGTTCGGGTCTGTGCTGGACGTGCATGCTGTGGCGTTGGCGGGTCTGCTGGATCACGTTGCTGCTGGCAACTCCGTTGAGACAAACCAGGACTCGCTGGCACGGCTACGCAACCACGAGTACCGGTGCTGGGCGCGAACCGCAAGCGACCTAGACCAGGCCCGGGTGCACATCGTGGTAGCCGCGGCGACGCTCTACGGGGCGGAGACAGAGACGCAGGCACGAAGTCTGCTCTCCTCGCTACCGTTGTTCGCGAACGCCGACCAGGACGAGATCGAGCCCTATCTAGGCTGGATGCGGAAATCATACCCTGGTCGCTACGCGCTGAACCCGATAGAGCTGGGGCGGCTCGGCGAGGATCATCTGGCCTCCATTATCTCAACTCATTCAGACCTAGTTACAGGACCAGCGAAGGTTGTCAGTGAGCACCAGATCGGTCGGGCGTTTGCCGTGCTCTGCCGAACGGCAGTACGCCATTCTGTCGCGGTTTCGGCAATCTCTGACCTCTTAGCGATCGATCCTGACCAATTGCTTCCACTGGCCATGCGGGCGTTACACGGCTGTGAGAACGGTAAACCGCTGGTGGATGCCATGAAATTGAGACTCAAGGACGCACACCCGAACACGCTCTTAGCCTTCTTTGATCAGATGCATGCAGTTGGCCCATCCGTATTTCCGCTGCTCTACGAACTCGGCCAGGCAGTCGTAGGAAAAGCAGCACCGAACGTACAAATGAGCGAACACGAGCCGATCCATAAGTTCGCGCAGGGGCTCAACACAGTAGTAGAAAAGCTTGTCAACGAATTCTCCAATTCCTTTGCGACACGGGATGGTACGTCCGAAGAGGGAACGGCATCTCAGTCCAAAGAGAGCAGGATCTTCCAGCCGGATGCCATGGCGCTCCTCAGGGAGATGTTGTTCTGGAGGGGCAAGTTCCCACCGACGTAGTTATCTCTCCGGATCAGGCAGCGGCAGCAGCACTTTCAAGGAACGTATCGACCCGGCCCTTGGCCGGTTCGCCAAATCAGACGTTTCCAAAAATTGATATTCCAGCGGCCGCGATAAAGATAACAAGTTCGAGAACGACGACAAACAGTAAACGTCTCGACCCAACAGATCTGGCCATTTGACGCATGACGAAGCGCCCGAAAATACTTTGTCTCATTCCTAAACTTCGGCTCATTCTTAAACGAAGGGTCATGGGCGCCAAATATTCTCGTTGCCAAAACAGAGATGAATGCCGGAGCCGCAGCGGCTCAAAGGCTTCCACCAATAGGATTCTCTCGTACTCGTCGAGCAAAGCTCGGTCCTGATCTATGACTATGTTGAATCGGAGGCTGATACCAATAGTTGCAATACCAATGAAAAATATCACGATGCAGAGCGACGCCACTGCATAGACCCTGTCTACCACTTGACTGGCCGCACCTATCATGAAACCTTGAGCCGTGAGTCCCAGCACGAACACCTGCCACTGGGTGGCGCGGTTCGAACCGTAGCGGGCCATGAGGTTCTGGTAGGACGGACCGAGGATCACCGAGTTACGCGCCTGCTCCTCCGGTGATGGAACTGTCACTAGTGGCCTCACAAACACTCAACTGACGGTAGGGCGTTCCGCAAGACCGTAATGTTCTTGGCATGTGACTGCCCGTGTCAAGGACCACTCCGCGAGAGACCGACGATGACCGCCGCCGCACGACATACAGCTGGGTCCTAACATCGGCGTTCAGTGATCATTGGCGCTGGAATTCTGCTCGTAACGCTGGCGCCAGACTTTGCATTGTTCGAGGTAGTTGTTGAGATCGGTGGCGCTGAGGGTGTCGACGGTCCAGGCGTCGAAGAGGGGCTCATCCGGCCAGATGTAGGCCAGGGCCGGGCGCGGGCCGGGGAGGACTTCGATGGTGGTGAGGGTGTACGTGGGGTCTTCGAAGGCGTCGAGTGTCGCCCACTCGCGGGTCGTGAGGTCGGTGTAGAGCCGTCCGGGTACGTAACCGCCGTCATGCACGAGGCCAGGGTAAAGGCGGTCCGGGAGTTGAGCGACGCGCCAGCCCCGGGCGATGACTGGTTCATGGGTGGGGATCCGGTCGAGCAGGGCTCTGATCACGTGGTCGACGATCAGGGTGCCGTAGACGAATAAGTCACCGGTTGCCACCGATGGCTGGTCCGGCTGGCCAGAGTGCGCGGAGTTCGCTTGGGTCAAGCGGGCGCTTATAGGCTTCATGGAGTACCTCCGCCGCGCGTGTACCGCCGGCCTCGTGAAGGTTGACGAACCAGTCGATACCTGCGGGATATGCCCAAAGGTATGTCCGGAGCTGCGGATTTAGGCTGCGGTCGAATAGGTCGCGTGCGATGGCGACATCGCCCCAGAATGGCACGCGGTGGAGTGCATGGTCGCGACACGCAGTGGCGGAATCGCCATTATTGATGAGTACATGCAACTCGGCCCGGACCAGTTGGAGGTAGTGGTCGAGGCGAACACGAGTACGGACCAACTCGTTGTCCGGGTCGGCAATGAGCGGGAGGACTTGACCTAGCCCTTCGAAGAGGACCTGGTGAGGGCAATGAACGCAGAGCAACCGCGGCCAGTCGACCTCATGGGACTCAGCGTGGTCTACGAGGCTGGCGTATTGGAGCGCATGACCGAGGACCTCGTGGAGGGCAAAACGATAGGCGTCGTTCGAGGTGAATGATGCGTTAGCGAGGTTGATTCGCAGGCGTGCATCACGGCCGACGCCGTCTAGCCAGTACGACCAGTAGGCGTCGACTTTGACATTTTCGATCGACAGATTGAATTTAGCGCTTGTGCCGGTCAGTTTGCGAACTGCGGGTTCGAACTTGTCGGCGAACTCACGGATGGCCGCGCTGGGGTCTTCTGCACTGGAGTCTGCTGCAGGAGAAGAGTTCTCTTCAAGTTCGCGGAGGCGGCGCCAGGTATGAACATCCCAAGCAATACTGAGAGCGCCGAGCGCCGAGCGGGCTAGGTCACCGCGATGGTAGACGTAATCGGGTGACCAGCCACGGGCGCTACATCGCTGGGTGCGCTGGACGTAATCGTCCAAGGGAGTCTGCTCGCCGAGTAGCGCGCGAAGGTATGTCGTATGCGCGTCAAGTTGGTCTGTGAGCGCAGTGTCATCGTCGGCTTGGCTACGGAGTTCGACTAACTCATCCAGGGCAGTGAACCGGTCGGGATAGGGATCTACTGGCTGGTTCGGCGGTGCACAGTCGTAGTCGATGACCGGAGCGGAACCCTGAGCCTCTTCGAATGCGTGCCAGCGCCGGATGGCGTGCTCAACGTGGTCACGAAACTGCATGACTCACCTCCCAGCGCACCGTGACGGCCTGGCCCGGCTGGAGGTGCTCCCGGGTGAGTGTGATGAGGGCGCCGTCGTCTTCGTCGCTACAGACCAGATCCTCGATGGCCGAAATCTCGGAACCGTCGATCCGCTCTTCGATTGCAGTGCAATTGAACAACATAGCGACCCCGCGGTGCCGGATTTTCAAAGTGAAATGCCGGGTATGGCGGGATACGGACTGGCGCCAGTAATGGTCGTGAACGAAGCGGCCACCCCGCGAGGCGTAGGAAATCGTCGCGATCTCTCCTGGCTCGATCGCTGGGGAGAACTGACATGCGAACTTGGACATGTTCGCCGTATCGTGAATCCGCTGGATATAGACTTTGCGGTCACTGCTGGAGCAGGGTTCGATCTTCAGGGGGCCGGACGTCGTCTCGAACCACTGTTCACGTGTCATGCGTTTCATGGGCCGGTTGGTCAGGTTCGCGACCTGGTGACAGTAGGCCACCGACGCCCAGCCATCGGTGTCGATGTCGATCGAACACTCCATCTTGAAATCGACGAGATTGCCGACGAGCTTTCCCAGTTCAGCGATCTCGGCCTCGGACAAGCCTGTACTGCTACCGAGAATCACGACCGGTCGGGCGATATGTCCCGAAATATCGGTGGTCGGTTCTGCGTTGTCCTTGGCGGGGGTGAACATCTGGGCGACGGTGATGCCGGGGAACATTGCTTCGAGTACTTGGCAGTGGCGCGGGTAGGGCAGGCCTTTCAGGTCGCCTGCCTGCCAGCGGTGCAGTTGCGCGCGGCTGGGATAGCTGCCGACCAGGCTGTCGTCGATGGCTCGGGCGGCCTTGTCGTACTGCATGCAGAACGTACTGTACGTCTGCCAATGCTTCTGCCGAAGCAGGTTCTTGAGCGTGACTGGCTCGGCCACGGTGACCCCCTTTCTGATCCGTCGAGCTGCGACTCTACGGAAGAAGCGACACAGACGCAACAGAGCGAAGAACGGAAATTTCGGATGTGACAGCAGCGCCGTTGTGCCGCAACGCCCACTGCGCAGATCGTTCGTCCGCACCCCCGAGAACGGGAGGAGCTGGGCCGAATAAGAGGGGGTTGTGATGGGTGGTATCTCGCTCGGGTGGTTGTGGTTACGCCGCCACCGAAGGCTAGCTAAGCACCAGCGGGACCGAACCCGCCCGCTCGGCATCGCCCGCAGGCGCCCGAAGACCGGGCTTGCCATTGCCATGCCACACGTCATCGCGATGATCGACACCCGCACGTCGGTCGCGCACCTGGTCACCGATGAAGCGATGGCCGTCGGCCGCCGGGCCGGGCGTTATGTGGCGCTATGCGGGGGCGAAGTGCTGCCCGGGAGCCTCAAGGAGGACACCAACCGGTCCTGCCGGTCCTGCCGGCAGCGCAGGGCAACCCCATGAGCTCGGTGAACGAGAATCCCGACCTCATCATCGCCATGCGCCTGCTCGACCATGCCAAGCTGCGCGGTTTCCAGTTCCAGCGTGTTGCCAAAGGTCCGGACGGCGCATTGCTGGGCACTCGACGCACGGGCGACTGGACCGACACGCTCTACATCGACGGTTTCAGCTGCAACTGCTACGCGCTGCGGGAGCGCACCACCTCACTGGTCGTCCCGAGCAATGCCCAGGTGGAATGCCGCGCCAGCGGAGATGCCCTCAACGTCCTCAACGCGGTGCTCACCTGGGAGACGGCGTGAACCATCGATTCCTGACCACGGGCGGCCGTCAGTTGAGCGCCCCTCAGCGTTTCCAGCTCCTGACGGTCGGCCGTTCCTTTCGCCAGCCCGAAATGGCGAAAGGAACTCTTGCTCCCCCGGTCCCGGGACCGGGGGAGCAAGAGTCAACAGGGTAGACATTCAGCCGGTATGCGGAGGGTATCGAGATCAGTCTTCGACGTGACGATGCGTAAGAGGTCCACGCCGGATGCCACCGTCACCCCCCTTCACCGGCAGCTCGACCTGGTTGGCCCCCACCCCTCCCGTGATCGTTGTTTGGGGAGAATGAACCGCGCAC
>JBOHHE010000072.1:0-15268 GCA_050700355.1 Pseudonocardiaceae bacterium | reverse complement strand
CCAAGGGGTACTGCTCATCGAGGTGCTCACCGCAGCGAAGCCGCAGTTCGATCCGGCCGTGAAGAACGACAGGCTGCGACACGCGGTGCTTGTCGGGGCCACCGATGGCTACCAAGCGGTCCTCGCCTGGGGCGAGATCGACCCGGCGTTCGCCAACACCCGGGTACTGCTCGCGTTCGAGGAGGACGGCCGCGCGTTGGAACGCCCGCGGCTGGTGGTGCCCGGTGACGAAGCCGGCGGGCGATATGTGACCGATGTCAGCTCAATCAGCTTGTCCCGTGTCGGTACTTGAGCGCTTCCCGGTCGGGGAAACCGGGCATCACGGCGGGCGGCGAACATGGCGCCCGCCGCGTCCCTGGGACACCGACCGGGCGGCCCGCGACCGTGTCTACACCCCGAGCAGCTGCGTTGCCGGCGCGGATGTCTACCTGCGCGAGTATGCCGACCGGTCGGCGCAGGCCCGGAAGCTGCTGCCGTGGCGGGCAATTCGCTACGGGCCCGACAACGCCGAAATGCTGCATTTCTTCCCGGTGCCCGAGCCCAGGGCGACTCAGCCCAGAATGACCCAGCGCAGGACGCCCCTGCAGATCTTCATCCACGGTGGTTACTGGCAGGAGCGCAGCGAGGCTGAGTCATCCTTCGCCGCGTCGGACTTCGTGTCCCGAGGCAGCGCCTTCGCTGCACTGGGTTACGGCCTCGCTCCACGACACCGCCTGGACGAGATCGTGACGATGGTGCGCAGGGGTGTGCGCTGGCTGCATCGCCACGCCACCGCGTTGGGCGTCGATTCGAGACAGATCTTTCTCAGCGGTAGTTCGGGCGGGGCGCACCTGGTCGCGATGTGTCTGCTGGAAGACTGGCTGCCGGAGCCGCTGCTCCCAAGAGACGTCGTGCGTGGGGCCACGCTGCTCAGCGGAGTTTACGAGTTGGAGCCGTTGGGGCACACCTATATCGGTGAGGCGATCGGGCTCGGAGTCGGCGAGGCGTCCCGCAACAGCCCGATCCGGCACCTGCGTCCCGGCCTGCCGCCGCTCATCGTGGCGCGGGCCGGCGTGGAGACCGAGGCGTTCGCCGACCAGCACACCAATCTGGTGAGCGCTCTTGTCCAGCTTAGGGCGCCGGTGGTCGACCTGATCATCCCGGGGCGCAACCATTTCGACCTGCCGCTGGGCCTCGGCGATCCGGCTGACGCCCTGGGCGGTGCCGTCCTTGCCCAGATGGAGCTCACTGCGGTGACCGAGAGAGAGTGTGGGTAGGCGATGTCGCGCAGCGTGCTGATTACCGGCGGTTCGAGTGGGATCGGCCGAGCTATCGTAGAGCGTTTCGCCCAAGCTGGCGATCGAGTCTGGTTCACCTACCGGTCCGGGCAGCAGCGTGCGCTTGCCACCGAACTGGAGTTGTCTGCGCGTGGTTGGGAAGTAGCGGGCTTCGAGCTCGATCAAGGCAACTGGCCGAGCCATGAATGCTTGCTCATGCAGCTTCCCGGCCCCGTCGATGTACTGGTCAACAACGCCGCGATGGGGCCGAAGACAATCGATCGCCAGCTACCCGGTTCGGCTCATCAGCAGGCGGCGGCATTCCTGCGGATCAACAGTGTGGGGCCGCTGTGGCTGATCCAGCAGTTCTTGCCCGGGATGCTCGACCGCGGCTACGGGAAGATCATCAACGTGTCCGGCGTCGGTGGCGGTGTCGCCGCCTATCCCGGCTTGCACGTGGCAGACGGCATGAGCAAGGCCGCGGTGGCCTACTTGACCAAGCACCTGGCCGCCGAGTTGGTCCATCAACCGGTCGGCGTCTTCGCGATCTGTCCTGGTGTGGTGGCCACGCCCAGGTTCGAGGCGAGCACGTTGGCCCACCTTCCCGCGTTGCGACGACACGAGCTGGAGGCCAGGTTGCCGCAGGGTCGGTTGATCCAGCCTACGGAGATCGCCGAGCTGGTGTGGTGGCTGACCACCGGGGCCGCCGCAGTGTTGCACGGCTCGGTCATCGATGCGTCGATGGGCCTGGGGGTGCACCCCGGTTTGCTCACCGGTTTGGACATGGGCACTGGGGACGTTTCGGATGACGACATGGGAGCCGCGTAATGCTACGGGGTGGCCGGGCTCTGATCAGCCCGCGTGTCCCGGAAGTGCTCTCACTGTTCGTCGTGGTGGCAACTCCCACAGCTCTTGACCGGTCATCCTCTGTGTCGTTATCGGCACCTATGCGGAGAGGACAAGACCATGGGCAACGAAAACGACAGCAGTGACAGCCACGACGACGACAGCAAGGACGACGGCGGCCAGCACCGCGAGGAGGACAACACCTTCGATGGCTCCCATGATCGCCCGATACCTCCGCCTCCCGAGCTCAATAAGCACGACCGGTGACCGAGCCTGCCGAGCTGCGGGAGCGGATGGTCGAGCGGCTGTTGGCCGACGACGACCTCATCAGGTGGACGGCGGCGGTAGCACCGTGGCAGTCGGCGCTGGCGGCCGTGCACCGGCACCGGTTCATTCCCCATATTGTGTGGATCAGGAATCCCGACCACCAGCCGACGTTGGTGCCGCTGCGTCGGGACGACGATCCGGATCGGTGGCTGCGGTTGAGCTATGCCACCGGTTACGACGATGCGGTGATCACCCAGATCGATGACGGGCATCCGGACGGACCGGGGTTCGGCGGCTCGATGCCGACTAGCTCGGCGTCGAGCCCGGTTATCGTCGCGGTGATGCTGGCAGCGCTCGACGCCCACCCGGGGCACCGTGTCTTGGAGATCGGTACTGGCACCGGGTACAACGCGGCGTTGCTGGCACATCGGCTCGGGGCCGATCACATCACCAGTATCGAGATTGACCCTGACGTGGCGGCCCAGGCGCGGAAGGCGCTGTTCGATACTGGCCATGGAGAGGTTGAGGTGATCACCGGCGACGGGGCTTTCGGGCACCCGCCGGGTGCCCCGTATGACCGGATCATCGCTACCGCCGCGGTCAATCGCATCCCGTACCCGTGGGTGGCTCAGACCGCGCCGGCGGGCCGGATTCTGCTGCCGTGGGCCAACAGCTATACCGGTGCGCTGGTGGCCTTGACCGTCGACGAGCACGGCAGCGCGAGCGGCGGCATCGTCGGTGAGTCGTCGTTCATGTGGTTGCGGGTACGGCGGGGACCCGTGGCGGCCGTGGTCGACGACGAGGACCGGGCACAGCTCCACATGACCGATCTGCACCCGCACTCGGTCGGTGGTGACCAGGCCGCAAGGTTCGCCATCGGCCAGCGCGTGCCGCAGTGTCAGTGGCGATACTGGCCCTACGACCAGAAAGGCGGCATGGGGACGCTCTGGCTACTCGATTTCGAGTCCCGGTCGTGGGCCAAGCTGACCCACTCCACTCCGGACGCCAGCGATGCCGAGTTCCCGGTGCTCCAGTATGGATTCCGGCGACTCTGGGACGAAGTCCACTCCGCTCACCAATGGTGGCTCGTGCAAGGCAGACCGAACGTCGACCGCTGGCGGTTCACCGTGACACCCGGCGGCCAGCGGATCGAGCTGAATTAGTGCTATCAGTTAGTCAGTGTAGCCAGCAGCTGTCGCGACCGGGCCGTGTCGTGGTTCAGTAGCACACCTCGATGGGGGAGATACTCGACGCGGTGGCCGATTTGGGCCCACATCTGGTGGCGCTGCTCCGGTGAGATTCGGGCTAGCCCGAGGAAATCGGGGTAGCGGTCGTCTCCGGCTGGGTCGAAGAAATCGGTAGTGGTCAGTGTTCGTGGGGTGGGTTCGAGTGCGGGCTGGCCAGTCGGGTTGATGCGGGGGAACAGCAGATGGCAGGCGGTCGCGGAGCGGGCGAGGCGAAGGCCGAGCCAGTCGACGAGCTGGTGGGGGAAGAACTGTGGTTTGAGTTCCTTGCCGTGCTCGTCGGTCAGAGCTTCGGTACGACCGTCGGAGATCGCTGTGACGACAGCGCGGGCGACGGTGGGATGTAATTCGTAGCCGAGGGTGATGCGCTCACGCACATTGTCGAGCAGGCCGTGGGCGTGCAGCAGCCCGATCCCGAACGCGGCGGCTGAAGGCCAGGGGAGCAGAGCGAGCGTGGCAGGGTGGATGAAGACCCGGTCGTTGGCCAGCAGCTGCCATCCGTCCCGGGCCAGCAGCAGCGCTGCGGTGGTCTTGCCCGCTCCCTTCGTGCCCACGGTGAGCAGCGCAGAGTCTTCCTTTACCACAGCGCTGGCGTGCAGGATCGACCAGCCGCCTGCTTCGAGCTGGGCCCGGACCAGTTCGCGGGCGATCCTGGCGGCGGCCAGGCAGAGCCCGAGTGAGTCGACCGCGTAGATATCGACCTGCCCGGTCTCGCGGGTTGAGCGGTAGGCCACCTGCTCGCCGGGGTCGATGGCGTGTACCCCGTCGGATCGGCCAGCGACCTGGATGGGCTTGCGGGCGAATTGGACGACCTGATGCGGCTGGCAGCGGACCTGCTCGTGGGTGGATCGGTAAGCGGTGGGGTCGAGGCTGCAGCACAACACCGGTGAGCCGGACACCCCGTCGGTGCTGCGTTGCTCTCGCACAGTCCACCATGATCCGAGGTAGCTGGCGAGCCATTCCATGACCGCGGTCTCGGTCGTGATTACGGTTACCACGGCATCGCCTGCGCGGATGTGCAGGGCGTGGGACGAGGGGGAGTTGGCGGACAACAGGTCTCCTTATGGTTGGCGGGGGTCTATAGGTGGGTTTTCAGCTGGTCGTAGAGGAAGGCGAGCTTGGCTTCGGAGTGGGCGAGGCTCTGTTGTTCGGCGAGGGCGAGTTCAGGTGGGTCGTGCCACCAGTGCCCACCTGCAAAGCCCAGCCGCTGACCCATTCGGACGCCGCTGGGTGTGGCGACTGAGAGTTCCTCATGGCCGTCGGCGTGACCAAGTAACTTGGCCGCCGTGGCGAGTACGGCGCCTGCCGGACCGTACTGGGTGCGGTCGATACCAGCGGTGATGGTCTCCGCCCTGGTATGCAGCTGCTGTCGAATCCAAGCCAGGGGCAACTCCACCGGGCGACTGAAGATGCGGGTGGCGTGGGCACAGATCGTCGCCGTGCTGCCGTGCTCACCGAGCACCGAGCCGGTCACCATCGGGACGGCAACGTTGGCCAACCGCGCGACCAACGTCCGGTAGCGGGCCGAGTCGAGATTGGAGCCGATTCCGACTACCGTCTCGGGCGCGGTGCTGTGCTCGGCGAACACCCGGGTCATCAGGTCCACCGGATTGGTGACGACGATCACCGGTCCCGTGAAGTCGTGGAGCTGCCGGGCGAGTTCGACAACCAAGGGCGCGTTGACCGTGAGCCCACCCAGCCGCGCCTCGGAGTGGGTGTTGCGGAATCTTGCTCGCACGCAGATGACGAGTGCCGCGCAGCTGCGCAGGTCGCGGGGGTGTTCGACGGCATCGACCCGGGTCGGGGCGTGCTGGGTGGCGGCGAGGTCACTGACATCGGTGGCCAGAGCGACGGCCTCGACCAGCTGGCGGCTGTGCACCAGCACAGTGGGCACGAGCCCGGCGGTCACGGCAGCGGCAGTCACCGCACGGCCGACCCGACCAGCGCCGATCACCCCGAGCCCGCTTGCTCTGGGGAGCGCTCTGTTGCGGCCGTGACTATTCATCAGCGTGGTCCAGCGGCGAGCTGGTGGATCCCGCTGAGCATGATTTCCCATGCCAGGGCTGGGTCGCGGAACAGAGCGGTTGCTGTGGCGTGGGCGATCTGCAGTAGCGACTCGGCTCGGGCTGCGGCATCGAGTAGTGCCGGTGGTAGCGGCAGGCCAGAGACAGGTGGCACCGACAACCCGGTTGCCAGGTAGTTCGCCCAGTCGGCGACCCACAGCGTAAGCAGCCGTCGTTGCGTGTCCGCTCTGGCGGTCCGGGAGCGCCCGACCGGCTGCTCAGCGGCCAGCGCTTCCAATGCCTCGGTGATGGCGACCACCCGAGCCCTGGACGGCTGCGCGACGATGAGTGCCAGCGCGGTTCGTAACATCAGCTTGGCGACGTCGGCGCAGGAATCGCAGCGTTGCAGCCCGGGATCAAGCCAGGTCTGTCGACCGGTCTGATCAAGGACGATGTGCTCAGGTTTCAGATCCCCGTAGATCACGGCGCTGCCCGAGCGGCTGCGCGGCAGCGGAGCCAGCATTTCGCATACCGTGGTGAACGTGGCGGCGAGCTCCCGCTGCGCGTTGGGTCCAACCCAGCCGATGCCCAGGCTGTCTCGATACGCTCCGCCGACCGGGCCGAGGAACTTACGGGCAAAGGTACCTGAGATCGAGGTATGCGGGCGGTCCAGCGCGGCGGCTGGGACCAGCCTCATCAGGATGATGTCACGGTGTAGTCCATTGACGGCTTGAACAACGCTGCTAAGCAGCTTGTCAGCCTGGACGTGTTCCCGCAGTATCTCGGTTGCCAGAGTTGACCCGTCCACTGCTGCGGTAATCAGCACCCCAGCCTCGTAAGTGATCACTTGTGGTACACGAAAAGGAGTGTTGTCGCGACGAGTATACGCATTGAGTAGTCGCAGCTGCGTGCGCTCCCTGAGCAATTGGGAGTGAGGATCGCGGACGTAATCCCGTTGTGTTGTCTCGACTGCGGTCCATGGGCCGCACACTCCCCGAACTATGGAGACCAGCGAGACTCCGAGCACGGAGTATTTGGCTACGAAGCGGGCTTCCCCCACCGCGACGTTGGTGACGTAGTTCGTTACTGAGGGCAGCTGCGGTCCGACGCTCACGCTTTCTCCCGGCCACCGCCGCGCTACCGCCTCGGCTACTGCGTCGGCCGCATGGGCGAGTACGACGCCCGGGGACACCACCAGCAATGATGCTTCGTCCCACTTCTGGTTAAGGCGTACCACCTGCTACCTCCCGGTGATCCGGAATCTCACGCAACGGGTGCCCGGACAGCCCGGCCAACACCACCAGCCCGTTCTCGGCCCAGCCCAGCGAAGTGGGTACCGCAGCGTCGGCGAGCCGATGCCGTTCGTGCAGCCCACGCGCTCGATGCGGACGGACGACCTTGACGAACACCCGATGCCCGCCGAGTGCGGCCACCTCGATAACGGCACGGCGTCGCGGTCGATAGGCTCGTATCCGCAGACGTACCGCGTCACCATCGACGCTCAGGCCTGCACCTGCCACCATTTGTCGTATGCGCTCGTAGTCGCATGCTGCTGGAAGGGCAGGAAGATCCGGATCGAACGGAAAGCGCCACATACCGATCTCGGTGTTCCCGTCGCTCAGTCGGGCCACGCCGTCCGGCAGCGGACCCGACGAGGCGCCGAGCGTCTCGCCGGTCATCGACCCGTCTGTCCACCGGACCCGCGCCGAGTAGCTCACCGTGGTGTGCCGACCGGGCTGATGGTCCACCTGGGTGAGAGCCCAGCGCCGCAGCCGTCCACCTGCGGTCCACAGCACCGCAGCCATCAACTCACCCGCCGACCTGCCGGTGAGCAGGGCCAGGCCGACGTCAGCTCGTTGATGTCCGGGCGTGGTCATTCCGCCAGCATGCGTACGTCAAATGATCCCCAGCTGAATGCCGTATGAATAAACTTTCATCCGGGTGCCACCCGGCTGGGATTACCGTATCCGCACTCGGGCGGACGGGATGTTCCGCGCGGACGTCGTGGCCAGCGCGCTGCTGCTCGCAGCGCGGCTAGAGGGCCTCACCCGTGCTATGTGCTGACCTATCCCGCCGAAGAATTCGGTGGGAACCTCGGCGTGCTCGTCATGCTTGCCGTCGCAGTTCGCGTGCTATGCATCACCCGGGATGTAGGGCCGGATCTCGCTCGACGTCCGACCGCCCTGGCCCGCGTCACCATCGCGACTCGGTGGAGGCCGAATGTGACTGTCCCCCATCTTCTTCGGTCACCGGCTGAACCGTAACCTCGTGCGCGGCTC
Source organism: Pseudonocardiaceae bacterium (assembly GCA_050700355.1). GTDB lineage: Bacteria > Actinomycetota > Actinomycetes > Mycobacteriales > Pseudonocardiaceae. Next base: position 7,373 of record JBOHHE010000072.1, on the reverse strand, counting down.
GTTGGTGATTTATCGCCGAGAATTCATCTGTGATCTTTTCCTGCCGACGTCGGTTCCTGATCTTCATCAGAATTGCCAACACCAAACCGTGCATGATGGCGAGCATCAGCAGGACCATGCCGAGCTGGACCACGACATCGCGGGCTGGAAGCCCACTATCCACATCGATCAACGAAATCAGCGCCAGCAGCCCCAGTACTACGAGGCTAAAGAGTACTGTCACCAATTGGATCATGGAGCGGGCGGCTTCAGGCTTGTAGACCTCTTGCAGATACCGCCGGCCACTCCGGTAGATCAGCAGCCCGTCGATCAAGCTGAGCACTACGCCAAGCACTAGGAACGTGATGTAGCCGTTCGTGTCCATCCAGCCACGCACCTTCACGAGAGTAGTCGGTCGGTCACCAGTTGTAAGGGTACCCACTACAGAACGTCGCTAAACCTCATAGATAGCTACCAAAGCTCAGCAAGGGCTGCTGAGCTTTGGTAGCTGCAAGGTTCAGAGACTTACTTAGGACTGCTACTTGGTCCCCGGCCGTCCAGATCTGAGTTCCTGGGATATTACCGCACGGGTGAACGCATCGGAGCGTAGTGAGGCCAGCTGTGGGCCCGTCTCATGGGCCACCGCGTCGGCGTGCGTTGCCATCCTGGCGGTGGTCCGTAGGGTCGCCTTGGTGGCGAGCACCAGGTCACGGGAGGCTGCCGCCGTCCGTCGCGCCAGGTCAACCGCGGCGGTCACTACCGCCTCGTGCGCGGCTGGCGAGCGAGGGTCCTTCCCCCCGTCGCCGAGGTCTATCAGCCGGTAGGCCAGACCGGTGCGGACCGCCTCCACCGCGTTCAGCGTCTCACCGAACAGCGTCATCGCCGCGGCGACCTGCGGGCCGACGGCTCGTTGCGCCAGCCACGTCATACCTCCGCCGGGGTGGATGCCCAGCTGTAGAAAGCGGGCGTCGAACAGGGCTCCGGGGCCGACCAGGCGCAGGTCACAGGCCAATGCCAGGTTGAGCCCAGCGCCCACTGCGGGTCCGTTGACCGCTGCGATGGTGGGGACCGAGGCGTTGGCGACAGCGAGAAAGCCCTGGTAGATGCGGTACATATCGGTGGCAGAGCCTGCCTCACCAGCGGCGGCGATCGCGCCGAGGTCGCCCCCGGCGCAGAATGCCGGTGGCGCACCGGTGATCACGATCGCGCGCACCGATTCGTCGCCGTCACAATCGGCGACGGCCCGGGCGAGCCGGTCGGAGAGCTCGAGGGTCAGGGCGTTGCGACGAGCCGGATCGGACACGGTCACCACGGCGACGCCGCCGCGTTGGTCGATAAACACAGTCATGGTGAGAAGTCTGTAGCAGTTCGGCGCTCTTCCACCCCGCTCGTGCGCTCCAGGAGAGTGGACAGCACCACGGTGGACACCGTCCGGTCCACGAAGTCCACCGCCCGCAACCGTTCCAGCGCGGTCTCGAGATGGGCGATGCCCCCGGCCCGCAGATGCACGATCGCGTCGGCCGCGCCGCTCACCGTGTAGGCCGCCACCACCTCGGGCAGCGGCTCCAGCCCGGCCTGGATCCGGGTGGGCGGCACGTTGTTCCGGCAGTGCACCTCGACGAACGCGTCCGTGCCCCAGCCCAGCGCCCCCGGATCGACCACTGCGGTGAAGCCGCGCAGTACACCGGCGTCGAGCAGTTTGTCGACCCGACGCTTCACCGCAGGAGCGGAGAGCCCGACAGCACCACCGATCTCCGCATAGCTGGCCCGGGCGTTGGCCACCAATCGCGCCACGATCTGCCGGTCCAGGGCATCCATACGCAACATTCTGCCTGTCGATAAGCAAAAAATCACATTGAAAGCTGAACAGAGCACTGTTTAGCATCGAATCATGTCGTCTGCTGTGCAGCTTGCCGCACCGCCGCGCCTGCGCACCCCCCGCCGGTACTTGATGTGCCCTCCGAAGTACTTCACAGTGAGCTACAAGATCAATCCATGGATGGACCCCGCCCGGCCGGTGGACACCGCCCGGGCCATGGCGCAGTGGACCGCGTTGGCCGACACCCACCGCGCGCTCGGACACACCGTGGAGATCATCGACCCCCAACCCGGCCTGCCGGACATGGTGTTCGCGGCCAATGCCGGCATCGTGCTCGGTGGCGTCGTCCTGGGCGCGCGATTCCGTCATCCGCAGCGGTTCGCCGAGGCGGAGCACTACCGGCGGTGGTTCGCCGCCCATGGAGTCGGTGACGTGGTCATGCCCGATGCGGTGAACGAGGGGGAGGGGGACCTGCTGTGGGCGGGCAGGCTGCTGCTGGCCGGTTCCGGATTCCGCACCTCCTGCGCCGCGCACCCCGAGGCTCAAGAGGTGCTCGGTGCCCCGGTGGTGTCGTTGCGGCTGGTCCAACCCCGCTACTACCACCTCGACACCTGCCTGCTGGTGCTTGACGATTCCCCGTCCGCACCCCTGATCGCCTACTACCCCGCAGCGTTCTCTCCCGGCTCGCGGCGGGTGCTGGCGCGCCTGTTTCCCGATGCGGTTCTCGCCGATGCGAATGACGCAGCGTGCCTGGGTCTCAACGGGGTGTCCGACGGTCGCTACGTGGTGCTGCCCCACGAGGCGGTCAATCTCGGGTGCGCGGTGGCCGCGCGCGGCTTCGAGCCGATTTTCGTCAACATCTCCGAACTCCGCCTAGCCGGCGGTGGCCCCAAATGCTGCACCCTGGAACTTCACCCTTAACTCCCGCGTGTCCTGCGCTCATGCCCGGTGTGTCCGGTGCTCGTGCACAGTGGATTATCGCGCGTAGGGAACCCGACACGATGTAGATGCGTTGACTAACTGAGACGGCTAACGGTCGAAGACGGAAGGTTGGGTGCCGTGCACAAGCACGTCAACACGCTGAAGACCGCACTGCTGCTGGGTGGGCTGTCAGCACTGGTCGTGCTCATCGGCAGCCGCTTCGGCCGCGGTGGTTTGCTCATCGCACTGGTGTTCGTGGTCGGAATGAATGCCTATGCCTACTTCAATTCGGATAAGCTGGCGTTGCGCGCAATGCGTGCCCGACCGGTATCTGAGGCGGAGCAGCCCGTAATGTATCGCATTGTGCGGGAGCTCGCCACCTCGGCGCGTCAGCCGATGCCCCGGCTCTATATCAGTCCGACGCAGGCACCCAATGCTTTCGCTACCGGTCGTAACCCCCGCCACGCTGCGGTGTGCTGTACCATTGGTATCCTTGAACTGCTGAACGAGAGTGAGTTGCGTGGAGTGCTCGGCCATGAGCTGGCACACGTGTACAACCGCGACATCCTCATTTCCTCCGTAGCCGGAGCGTTGGCAGGTATGGTAACGGCATTGTCAAACCTCGCGATATTTGCCGGACTTTTCGGTGGTGGCGATGAGGATCGCCCCAACCCGATCGCCATGCTGCTCATTGCATTGCTGGGCCCGATCGCCGCCGTCATCGTGCAGATGGCGGTGAGCCGATCGCGGGAGTATCAGGCCGACGTTTCCGGAGCGGAACTCACCGGTGCCCCCTTGGCCCTGGCCAGTGCGTTGCGGAAGCTGGAGTACGGCACGCAGGCAGTACCGCTTCGCCCGGAGCCCGTCCTCACCTCGCAGTCCCACCTCATGATCGCCAACCCGTTCCGCGCGGGTGATGTATCACGGCTGTTCTCTACACACCCGCCGATCGCAGATCGGGTGCGCCGTCTCGAGGACATGGCGGGGCGTCAGTTGCCCTGGTGAGCCACGTCACGGGCGACTTCCATGACGTATTGCCCGTAGCCGGAACTCGCCATCGCCTTGCCCAGCGCGTGGCAGGTAGCGGCGTCGATGAAGCCCATCCGCAGCGCGATCTCCTCCAGGCAAGCGATCCGCACGCCCTGCCGATGCTCGAGCACCTGGACGAACTGGCCCGCCTCGAGCAGCGAATCGTGGGTTCCGGTGTCCAGCCACGCGAACCCACGACCCAGATCGATCAGGCGTATGCGGCCATGGCGCAGGTAGTGGGCATTGACGTCGGTGATCTCTAGTTCTCCACGCGGAGAAGGGGTGAGGGTGCGGGCGATCTTGACGACATCATTGTCGTAGAAATACAGCCCGGTGATCGCCCTGTTTGAGCGCGGCGCGGCTGGCTTCTCCTCGATAGAGATCAGCTTACCGGTGACGTCGATTTCGCCGACCCCGTAGCGTTGCGGATCTTTGACTGGATATCCGAAAAGGATGCAGCCATCCAAGGTGGTCACACACCGTTGTAGGGTGTCGGAGAAACCGGGACCGTAGAAGATGTTGTCGCCCAGTACAAGGGCCACCGAGTCCTCTCCGATGAAATCCGCGCCGATGACGAACGCCTCAGCCAGGCCGTTGGGCTGGGCCTGCTCGGCATAGCTCAGCCCTAACCCCAGTCGATTGCCGTCACCGAGCAGACGACGGAACAGCGGCAGGTCGAGCGGAGTAGAGATGATCAAAATATCCCGGATTCCGGCCAGCATGAGCACCGAAAGCGGGTAATACACCATTGGTTTGTCATAGACCGGCAGCAGCTGTTTGGAGACGGCCTCGGTGATCGGGTGAAGCCTGCTGCCACTTCCGCCGGCGAGAACGATCCCCTTCACCGATAATTGGTGAACTGCAACGCTACGTCAAAGTCGCGACCCTTCAGCAGGGCGATGACGGCTTGCAGATCGTCACGTTTCTTACCCGATACGCGAAGCTGATCGCCCTGGATCTGGGCATGCACTCCTTTGAGTTTTTCGTCGCGCACCGCTTTGGCGATCTCTTTGGCCTTGTCTTGGCTGATCCCCTGCAGGATGCGCCCGGTGCACCGGTAGATCTTCCCTGACAGGGCAGGCTCGTCCACCTCGAAGGACTTCAGCGAGATACCCCGCTTCACCAGCTTGCTCTTCACCACCTCAATGGCGGCGAGGCAGCGTTCCTGGGTCTCGGCCTCGATCGTCATGGCATCCTCGCCGGTCCAGGCGATCTTCGTCCCGGTGCCGCGGAAGTCGAATCTGGTCGACAGCTCCTTGGCGGCCTGGTTGAGCGCGTTGTCGACCTCCTGCCGGTCAACCTTGCTGACCACGTCGAACGATGGATCCGCCACTGCGGCCTCCTCCCGATGAGCTGCGCTGACCTTACCGGTCCACCCGAGTGGGTCAGCCGCACGCCGCTGTGTACGCTCACCAACGGCCGGTTCGTCCGGCCTGGGCGGGTTGCCCGAGCGGCCAATGGGAGCGGACTGTAAATCCGTCGGCTGATGCCTTCCAAGGTTCGAATCCTTGACCCGCCACACCAGCCAGATCGGCCCCTGACCAGCAGCGATGCGGTTGGGGGCCGATCTTCGTGTGTCCGGTGGTGTCCGGCCCTGTCCGGTCGTCCACGGGTGTTCACGGCGAATACGCGGCGAAGTTTCCGCGCGACCCGTCTGATGTCAGTCGGCGCGGAGCGCCGCTTCGACACGCTTGCGGGCGGCGTTCTCCTGGCCGTCGATGCATTTGGCGTAGACCCGTAGCAGTACCGCGACGCTGTGCCCGGCCCACTCGGCTACCCGGGTCGCTTCGACGCCACCACCCAGCCAGGTTGACACGGCCGCGTGCCGCAGGTCGTAGGGGCGGCCGGCGAGCGGTGAGGCGACCTGAGCGGCGCTGAACACCGTCTCGCGGGCTTTCTGCCAGGCACGGCTGTAGACGCTCTCGGAGAGTTGACCTTCGCGCGCTCCCCGGAACAGGCGCCCTTCGCTGTCCGTGCCGAACTCGGTGAGGTGCGCGCGGAAGAGCAGAACGAGCTGCGGTGGGCAGGGCACTACCCGTACGTCCTCGGTGGCCCGGTGTTTGAGCTGCCGCTCGTCGCGGCGCTTGCCGGAGTCGCTCCAGCTGGCGCCCGTGGTGGGCGCCGAACGGCTCAACACCAGCTGGCCCCAGCCTTCCTTGTCGGGTAGCTCGAGCGAGGTTTCCCGTAAGTTGGCTGCCTCACCCGGCCGGAGTCCCGAGTAGTACATGGCGCCGAAGAAGGCGATGAGATGGCGGCCGGTGCGGCCCTGCAGGCCGACCGCGTTCAGCAGCTGGCGGGCCTGCTTCGGGTTGACCACCACTCGGTGGTCCACCACTTCGGTTACCTTCGGCGCCGTCCACTTCAGCGCGGCCATCGGGTTGCTGGCCAGCACGCCCAGCTCCACGGCGTACTCCAACGCGTTGTGCAGCACCGCCCTCTTGCGGCGGACGGTGCTGCCCGCGGCCGCGGTGCCGTCGAGCTTGCGCGCCAGCAGGTCGAGCGTCGCCCGCAGCGTGGCTGGCTGAGCGAGCGTGGAGACCGGCACCGTGTTGCGGCGCAGCCAGCGGATCGCCGCGGCCTGGTTCTCATCTTCGGGTTCCCCGGCTGCTCGTGTTCTGGCGTTGAAGGCCCACCCACGCAGTGCATGGCGGATCACCTCGTCACCGGGCCGGTTTCGCTCACTGGCGAGTAGGGCCGGGGTGGCCGAGGTGAGCGTCTCCGCGATGCCCTTGCGAGTGTTGCCCGCCGCGTTCGGCCATTTCAGATCGACGTAGCGGCATGCGAAGTCGAACCAGCTCTGGTCCGCACGCTGAGCGCTCTTCGAGATCGGATAACCCGTCGCGACGTTGAATGCCTCGCCATTGCGAGCCGCGGACAGCAGCTCACCCCGGGCGCTGTCCGCGAGCGCGTATGTCTTGAACGTATCCCGCCATTCTTGCCCGGCCACCGTCCATCGGATCGTGTACGTCTTGCCCCGACTGCCTGTGTAGGTGCGGATCTTCCAGATTCGGACGTCGAAAGAGGTGGCGCCGCTGTTCATGACGCCTCACTGCCGGACCGGCTGGGGGAGGACATCGCTCGTAGCGGGCGTCGATGAGCCAGCTGGTCCCGTATCGCGGCGTGAGCCTGCTGGCGGGTGTGGTCGCTGGCCGGGGCATCGGTGCGGTCGGGCTCGACGGTCGGCCGGCCGTGGAGTCTGCGGTTGGCTGCGGCGATCTGCTCGGGAGTGGCTGGGGGGTCGGCTGGTAGTAGCCGGTCGGGGTCCAGGCGGGCGAGCAGCACTCGTACTGGATCGCTGACCTTGCCGTGGTTGAGTCCTGCGAGTGCCTGTGTCCGCAGCGCTGCGGGAGGCCAGCCACGGGCCAGGGCCTGGGTGGTGAGCCGGTGCAACTCGGCAAGCTCGGCTCGGTTAGGTCGACGTGACCCGTCGGGCAATCGCAGGGTGCGCACCAGGTCCCGGGCCGGATCGCTGGTTACCTGGGTGAGCGCGGGTTCGGTGTTCGGCTCGAGCGGTGCCCCGCCCTCCGACCCACCGGTGTCGGGGACTGCGGCCAGCGGTGTGGAGGGGGTAGGGGGGAGGGTGGGTTTGTTCTTCTGGTTGGTCTTCTCTTCCTTATTAGGGAAG
>JBOHHE010000071.1:0-15737 GCA_050700355.1 Pseudonocardiaceae bacterium | reverse complement strand
GAGGTCCTCCAGCCGTTGAAACCGCAGGCAGCTCTTGCCCATGTTCAGTTTGCGCCCGGTGGCTTCCCATCGCTGCCGTAACTTCTGTTCGGCTTCGGAATCGGAGTAGAGGCACGTCAGATACAGCGCGAGGTGACGTTTTTGCGAGGCCAGCGCCAGGTAACCCAGCGGCTGCCCGTTGTAGGTGTTCGGATAGCGCTCCAGCGGCACCGACCAGGTGATCATGCCCCAGCCCATGCCCTCCACGTAACCCGGGGGCAGGTGCGAGTTGACGATCTCACGCACCGTTGCCACGATCTCGCGGCGGTCGGGAGGCAGCTCAGCGAGGTACTCCTCGACGGTCGACGCATCACTTTGCACAGCGTCACCGTACCCCCGGCTCGCGCACGAAAGATGATGCCGTCGCCACCCGCCACGGTCGGACAGACTTGCCGCGATCGTCGACCTGGCGTCGGGAGTCACGGCATGATGGCGAGGTGAGCCGTGACCACGTTCAGGAGGACCGGTGACATCTGTGGGCGTGCTTGATCCCGTTGATCTGGCGGGTTTCCGCGAGGTTCAGCAGCTGGCCTACGCCGCGGCGCGGTCGGTCGCGCGGACGCTGGAGCCGGGGGTGACCGAGAAGCGGGCCGTCCGCCGGATCCGCGAATACCTGGCCGAACGTGGCGTGCGGGACTGGTTCCACACCCCCTTCGCCTGGTTCGGTGACCGCACCGCCTTTCGCGGTTTCCGGACTCCCTTCCACTTCTTTCCCACCAACCGGCCGTTGGCGGTGGGCATGCCCTACATCCTCGACTGTGCACCGGTGCGCGACGGCTACATGGCCGACATCGGCTACGCGGGGTGCCTGGGCACCAACCGAATCCACGAGCAGCTGATGGATGACCTGGCCGAGTACCGAACGCTGATCGTCACGAGGGTGAACGACGGCGTGACGCTACGGCAGATCTACCGCGAGGTCGACGCCCTGATCGCCAGGCACGGTTACGACAATCGGCACCGCGTTTACCCTGGGCGGCTCATCGCCCACCAGGTCGCCAAGGTGCACTCGCGACTACCGACGTTCGTCGTGGCCGGTTTCGGCGTTCGCTCACTGCAGACTCTGTTCGGTGAGCTGATTGTGGAACGAAGGCACCATCGTTCGCCGTTGTGGGCCGACGGTGAGATCTCCAACCATCCGGCCACGCCCGGTTTATGGGCGGTTGAGCCGCACCTCGGTTTCCGCGATGTCGGAGTGAAGTTCGAGGAGATTCTCGTGGTGACCGATAGTGGTAATGCCCGCTGGCTTGACGACGATCTTCCGCACGTGCACCGCTGGCAGCAAGCATCGGCCGCATGATGGCCGGTCAGGTGACCGCCACTGACGGCGTGCCGCTGCACGTGTACGAGTCGGGCCAAGCCGCCGCGTCGACGGTGGTCTGCGTGCACGGCTACCCCGACGACCACACTGTGTGGGTCGATGTTGCGGCCGAACTGGTGTCGCGCCATCACGTGGTGACCTACGACGTCCGGGGTGCGGGGAAGTCCGGGAAACCTCGCGAGCGCCGGGCGTATCGGCTCGACCAGCTCGCCGAGGACCTGGCCGCAGTGGTCGACGCGGTAAGCCCGGACCGTCCGGTGCATCTGCTGGCTCACGACTGGGGAGCGATCCAGACCTGGCATGCGGTGACCGGCCCGTGGCTGCGTGGCCGAGTCGCGTCCTACACATCGATCTCTGGGCCGTGTCTGGACCATGCGCAGCGCTGGTTCCGGGCGCGGCTGCGCCGTCCGACCCCGCGGGCACTGCGCGAACTGATCATGCAGCTGGGGTCCTCCTGGTACATCGCCCTCTTCCAGTTGCCGCTGCTGCCGGAGCTGGCCTGGCGCACCGGGCTCGCGCAGCGTTCGCTCGCGCTCCTGGAGCCCACGAATACCCCCGCGGTATCGGACGCGGTGACCGGGTTGGCGCTGTACCGGGCGAACATGGTGACCCGGAGATCACAATCCGGCCCTCGTAGGACCGACATCCCGGTGCAGATACTGGCGCCACAGTGGGATCCCTTCGTGTCGGTAACCCTGCAGACCGACATCAAGCAGTGGGTTCCTGACCTTGCGGTGCGGGTACTGCCCGCCGGGCACTGGTTGCCGCGCACCCATCCGGAGACCGTGGCGCGCGCGACGAGCGAGCTGATCGAACACACCGAGGGCGGCCCGGCACCCCGCGCGCTCCGCCGCGCCCGGGTCACCGGGCAGCGACGTGGGCGGTTCGAGGACACCCTGGTAGTGATCACCGGTGCGGGCAGTGGCATCGGCCGGGCCTGCGCGCTCGAGTTCGCCGAGCGGGGGGCCGAGGTGGTGGTCACCGATATCGATCAGCAGACGGCCGAGCGCACCGCTGTGCTGGCCCGGACGCTCGGTCCGGGCGCGCACCCATATCCACTGGACGTCTCCGACGGTGACGCGGTGGAGAAGTTCGCCACCGTGCTGCGTGACGCGCACGGCACCCCGGACATTGTGATCAACAACGCCGGCATCGGCATGGCTGGGCCCTTCCTCGACACCACGGTGGCCGACTGGGAACGGGTCATCGATGTCAACCTGTGGGGGGTGATCCACGGCTGCCGGGTCCTGGGCAGGCTGCTGGTGGAAGGTGGTGTGGGCGGCACCATCGTCAACATCGCATCCGCCGCCGCGTACCTGCCGTCGCGGGCGCTCCCGGCGTACGCCACGACGAAGGCTGCGGTTCTGGCGCTGAGTCAATGCCTGCGTGGGGAGCTGGCCCAGTACGGCGTCGGTGTGGTGGCCGTCTGTCCTGGTTTCGTGCACACCAATATCACCAGCACGACCCGGTTCGTCGGCCTGAACACCACTGAGGAGCGAGCCATTCAGCAGCGCGCGACCGAACTCTACGGCCGTCGCCATTTCACTCCGGACAGGGCAGCGCGGGAGATTCTGCGGGCCGTTGAGCGCAACGCCGCAATCGCGCCGGTCACCCCCGAAGCGAAGATCGGTTTGTTGGCCTCCCGACTGACCCCCGGACTGGTCCGCGCGCTGGCCCGGATCAAACCCCCTCATTAACGCCGGTGCTTCGGCGGGGTCGCTGGGGCGGGACCGGATCGTCAGGCTGCCTCAGCCGGGTGATAGGCGTTGACGTATTCCTGACCGGACAGCCTGCGAATGGCATCGACAATCTCGTCGGTGATCGTTCGCAGTATCGGCACCCGCGGTTCCTGACCGGCATACCGGGCGAAGTCCAGCGGGACGCCGAACCGGATTGTCACCGGATGTGGCCGAGGAATCCGGCTACCGACCGGTTGGACCCGTGCGGTGCCCGCCAGTGCCACCGGCACGACCGGAGCGCCGGTGAGCAGCGTCAGTCGGGCCACTCCGGTCCGGCCACGGTAGAGCCGGCCATCGCGGGATCGGGTGCCCTCGGGATAGATCCCCATCGCGCCGCCCCTGGCCAGCACCGCCTGCGCAATCCGCACCGACTCCCACCCAGCACGTCCCTGACCACGCAGGACCGGCACGTGGCCCATTGTCAGGAAGAACCGACGGCTCAGCCAGCCCGCCACCCCGGCTCCCTCGAAGTACTCCGCCTTGGCCAGGAACGTCACGCGTCGGGGCAGCACCAGCGGGATCACGACGCTGTCCACGAAGGACAGATGGTTGCTCGCGAGGATGACCGGACCGGCGTCGGGGACGTGCTGGATGCCGTACACCGAAGGGCGCAAAGCCAGCCGGGCCAGCGGCCGGATGCAGTGTTCAAGAACCGTGTTCAGCATGCAGCCTCCGCAAGGATGACGGCGACCGGGAAGTGGCGGCGCCTACGCTGGATAGGGTGCCCCGCGGCGGCACGTAACCTGAGCATGCCTCCCGTGGGTGCGAACGGCCATGCCCCTGTCGCGTGGTTCACACCGGAAACGAGTGCTTGTACGAGGTCAGGCGGCACAATGGGAGCGGAGAACGCTGGGAACATCACCACTGCCGAAGCGTTGGGCGGGAATGCACCCGATCAAGGTCGGTCCGCGAGATCTGGTCTTGTTCGGGGGGCTGCCGGGAGCAGGCAAGAGCACGTTGCTGGCCGGCCTGCGCGACTCCCCGGTCGTCACCGTGCGAGATTCCGACCAGATGCGGGAATGCCTCCGAGCCCGGCTGCCTGCCTGGCTGCCCTACCGTGCGTACCGCCCGGTGGTGCACGTCGGCCACCAGCTGCGGGTGGTGCTGGCGGTGCTGCGTGCCCCGGGGCCGGTCCTGGTACACGATCCGGCGACCCGGACCTATACTCGCGCCGTGCTGGCCTGGCTGGCCTGGCTCTCCGCCCGGCCCGCGGTATTCGTCTGGCTTGATGTACCGCCGCGGCTGGCGCTGGAGGGACAGCGGGCCCGAGGACGCTTGATTCCGCCGCGTTCCTTCGCCCGGCACGTGGCGCGCGCCGGCGTCCTGCGCCGTGCGCTGCTCGCCGGTACCGTCCCGCCGGGGTGGCGAACCGTGGTGCTGCTGGAGCGGCCGGCGATGGGTGCCGGCCTGAAGCTGATGATCCAGGACAACGCGGCTATCGACGCGCGAGGCGCCACCACTCATTAGTGGCAACGACTATCGTTTACAATCTCCTCACATCATCACTCTCGGGGAAGAGATCGAATACAGTGCGCATCGCCTTCGTTGGGAAGGGTGGCAGCGGAAAGACCACGTTGTCGGCCCTGTTCACCCGCCACCTCGCCGCGCTCGGTCTGCCGGTACTGGCCATCGACGCGGATATCAACCAGCACCTCGGCCAGGCTCTGGGCTTATCGGACGAGCAGGTCGATGCGATCCCGCCGTTGGGTGCCGAGTTGACGTGGATCAAGGACCAGCTCAGGGGGAGCAACCCGAGGATCAGGTCGGCCAGTGACATGATCAAGACGACTCCGCCGGGTCGGGGCTCGCGGATGCTCAGGCTGGACCTGGACGACGAGCTGCACCGGCGTTTCGCTCGTCCGGTGCTGAGCGCGCGTCCGTCCGGGGCTCACCTGATGATTACGGGGGAGTTCGAGCCCGAGGACATCGGTGTAAGTTGCTACCACTCCAAGACCGGAGCGGTGGAGCTTTACCTCAACCATCTGGTGGACGGCCCCGGCGAATACGTCGTGATTGACATGACCGCCGGCGTCGACGCATTCGCCTCCGGGTTGTTCACCCGCTTCGACCTCGTCATTCTGGTCTGCGAGCCGACCCGGCGCGGGGTGGGGGTTTACCGCCAGTTCCGGCAGCACGCCGACGGCCACGGAGTGGCATTGCGCGTGGTGGGCAACAAGGTGACCGATAGTCGCGACCTCGCATGGCTGTGCGATGAGCTAGGCGCTCCACCGCTGGCCGCTCTCGGCCATTCGGCCTGGGTACGGGCTGCGGAACGGGGGCACTTCCCGGCGTTCACCGCGCTGGAGCCGGATGTACGCCATGCCTTGGACGCCGTGCTCACCACCCTCAACGGGATGGAGCGGGATTGGGCCGCTTACCATCGCGACACCGTGCACTTTCACCTGCGTAACGCCGCGGCCTGGGCGAACCGGTCCGTGGGCGGCGATCTCGCCGAGCAGGTGGATCCCGATTTCAGGCCAGGGCACTCGGTCACAGCGGGGTGCTCGTGAGGTAGCCGTACCTCGGTACCTTTCGTGGGTAGGCTCTCGCGCCATGCCGTTGGGACCGCGCCACCTTGCCCCCTTCCTCGCCGCCGCGCTACGTAACCCGACTGCGATGGGGGCCGTCGCGCCGAGTTCCTCGCGCCTGGTGGCCAGGTTGGCCGCGGTCGTTCCGAGGGAAGGTGAGCCGGTCGTGGTCGAGCTCGGCCCGGGCACCGGGTCGGCCACCGCCGCTATCGAGCATCGGCTGGCCGGCCGAGGCCGACACGTCGCGGTCGAGCTTGACCCCGTGCTGGCCCGGCACCTGCGTGCCGAGTACACGGGTGTCGAGGTGCTGGTCGGGGATGCCGCGGAGCTGGAGCTGTTGCTCGCCGAGCACAACGTGCCCGAGGCCGACGCGGTGGTCAGCGGATTGCCCTGGGCTCTGATCAATGCGGACGCGCAGCGCGCCATCATCGAGACGACGGCACGCTGGCTTGCCCCCAGTGGTTCGTTCACCACACTCGCCTATCTGCACGCGCTGCCGATGACCCGCGCGCGTCGGTTCCGTGCGCTACTCGGCGAGGTTTTCGACGAGGTGCTGACCACCCGCACGGTGTGGCGGAACCTACCTCCCGCCGTGACCTACGTCTGCCGTCGGCCGTATCAACATCGACTTCTCTGAGCGGCGCGCAGGGTAGTCCCCGAGGGTGACAATCTGGTTGTTCGTTGCCGGTCTGATCGCTCAGTAGTCCACATTGAGGGGTGCAGTCCACAGCTCGTGATGGATCCGCCGTCCGCATGTGCGTGGCGGGAGCACTCTCGATGCCATGAGCGCACCTCATGCCGACCGTATTCGGCTTTCCGACCCTGCCGAGTTGATCGCTGCTGTTCCGCATCTGCTCGGTTTCCATCCGCACGATTCGGTGGTTCTGCTGGCGTTGCACGGCAGACAGCTGGGTCTGACGCTGCGCGCCGACCTCGTCGCCGTCGAGCAGACCCCATTGCTGGCCGAGCAGATGCTGCTGCCGATGGCTCAACAGCGACCCACCGGGGTCGCGGTGATCGTGATCGGAGGTGAACCAGGCCCGGACGGTGATCCACCGCACCGCTGCCTGGTCGATGTCGTCGACGAGGTGCTCCGTCGGGCCGGGCTCCCGGTGGTCCACGCGGCCTGGGTGGCGGCGACGGTGGGTGGGGCACCGTGGCGCTGCTATGACGATCCGCTGTGCGCCGGTACACTCGCCGACCCCGCGACCACTCCGTTGGCCGCGGCCGCCGTGGCGGCCGGGGCGGTCACCTTCGGCAATCGGGAAGAGCTGGCCGCGTTGCTGGCCGGGGATGATCCGGCGACGCTGCGGCGTCGAGCGTTGCTGCTGCGGACCGCGGATGCGGACCACCCGATGAGCGCCGACCTGCGAGCTCGCCGGTTCGCGCGGCTCGAAGAGCTGCATCAGCAAGCGGCCCAGGGACAACTCGAGCTGAGCGACCGCACTGTCACCGAGGTCGCGTCCGCGCTGTGTGACCATCGGGTCCGCGATGCCTGCCTGACGTGGTGCACCGGTCCGGACGCGGCGGCAGGCGAGCGACTATGGCTGGCGCTGGTTCGAGGCACCCCCGCCCCCGAGCGGGCCGAACCCGCCGCCTTGCTGGCGCTGACCGCCTATCTCCGTGGAGATGGCGCACTGGCCGGGCTCGCCTTGGAGGTGGCACTGCGGGCGTGCCCCGATCATTCGCTGTCCGGGCTGCTGCGTGCGGCCCTGGACGGGGGGCTGCCTCCGGAGATGTTGCGCACCGTGGCCGACGACGCTTCGGGCGCGGTACGACGACCTCCGCGCCGTCCCCGTAGTTCCCGTAGTCGGCGACCGAGGCGACGGCGGTGAGCCGGTCAGTTCGTGATGGCGAATTCCCAGGCATCGCTCACGATCGCGGCGAGTTCGGCGCGCTCCGGTTTCCAGCCCAGCTCGGTGCGGGCCCGATCACTGGAGGCGATGAGCACGGCTGGGTCACCCGGCCGTCGAGCGGCCGGCTTTGCCGGGATCGGGTGCCCGGTGACCTGCCTACAGGTATCTACCACCTGCTGCACCGAATACCCTGTGCCATTGCCCAGGTTGTAGATCCGGTGTTCACCGGATACGGC
This sequence comes from Pseudonocardiaceae bacterium, assembly GCA_050700355.1. Taxonomy (GTDB): domain Bacteria; phylum Actinomycetota; class Actinomycetes; order Mycobacteriales; family Pseudonocardiaceae. Next base: position 8,018 of record JBOHHE010000071.1, on the reverse strand, counting down.
ATGGGCGAGCGCGAGCTCGTGGGCATCCGCGAGGTCGACCACATGGATGTAGTCGCGGATCGCCGTGCCATCCAGGGTGGGCCAGTCGGTGCCGAATATCATGATCTCCGGGCGCTGATCGAGAGCGACCTGCAAGACCAGCGGGATGAGGTGGGTCTCGGTAGTGTGCCGCTCGCCGTAGCGGCCGTACGCGCCCGCGACGTTGAAGTACCGCAAGCTCACTGCGGCGATACCGTGCGCGACGGCGTATGACCCGATCGCGTGGTCGATGGCGAGCTTTGTCGATCCGTAAGGATTGGTGGGCAGAGTGGCTGCATCCTCGGTGATTGGCACCGAGGCGGGCTCCCCGTAGGTGGCCGCGGTGGAGGAGAACACCAGCCGTGGTGTGCCGTGCTCCCGCATCGCCTCGAGTAGCCGCACTGAGGCGACGACATTACCCAGCCAGTAGCGTTGCGGCTCCGCCACGGATTCGCCGACCAGCGAACGGGCCGCGAAGTGCAGCACCCCATCGAACCCCTCGGCCAGTAGCGACCCCGCATCCTCGACGGAACCCTCGACGAACCGGCAACCCGCAGGCACGGCGTCAGCGTGTCCGGTGGACAGGTCGTCGAGGACCGTGACGTCGTGGCCGACCTCCAGCAGACGCGCGGCACAGACACTACCGACGTAACCGGCACCGCCGGTGACCAGCAGGCGCATCCGATCCGGCCCGGTGACCGCCGACGACTCAGTCACCGCCGACGGGCCAGCACCGCGCGGGCCAAGGTGACGTCCACCTCGACGGTGGCGCCTGCTCCGATGAGTACCACCGGATGACCGAGCTGGGCCAGAGCGGCGACCCGGACCAGGTTACCGGGCACCGCGTCGACCTTGTGCAGGTCCGCCATCAGGGCGGGATCCAACTGCACGTGCTCGGCGATCCGCCGCACCTCCACCGTACCGCCGCCGCGACGAGCCACTTCGTCCAAGCGGACCAGGTCCGATTCCGTCGGAACAGTCGGTTGCCCGGCCCCGAGCTCGTCGAGTCCCGGAATCGGGTTGCCATAAGGAGACGTGGTTGGGTTACCCAACAAGGCGATCAGCTTACGCTCGACCGCGTCGCTCATCACGTGCTCCCAACGGCAGGCCTCGTTGTGGACCTCTTCCCATTCCAGCCCGATCACGTCGACCAGCAGGCGCTCTGCTAATCGGTGTTTGCGCATCACCGACGTAGCCCGGCCGCGCCCCTCCGCGGTCAACTCCAGGTGCCGGTCATCGGCCACGGTGAGCAGGCCGTCACGCTCCATCCGCGCTACGGTCTGACTGACAGTGGGCCCGCTCTGCCCGAGGCGCTCGGCGATCCGCGCACGCAGCGGGACCACCCCTTCCTCTTCGAGTTCGAAGATGGTGCGCAGGTACATCTCGGTGGTATCGATGAGATCGTTCACACCAGTCTCCTTCATTCAACGCCATGGTAGTGGTTTGTCGGTGCTGGTGGTCGCGCCGCCACGAGTGTGGTGATGTGACCCGGCATGATGGGGTGCCATGTATCCGCTGATCGCGCCAGATGAACTGGCTGAGCTGCTTGCCGCACCCGAACCTCTGATCGTGCTGGATGTCCGGTGGTCACTCACTGGGCCGCCGGGTCGCTCCGAGTACGAGGCAGGTCATCTGCCTGACGCGTGCTACCTCGACGTGGACACCGACCTGTCCGGTCCCCCGGGTCTGTCCGGCCGACATCCCCTTCCCGACCCGGCGGCCTTGCAGGCCACTCTTCGCGCAGTGGGCGTCCGCCCCACGGTGCCGGTCGTCGCTTATGACGCCGCGGACGGGGCGGTGGCGGCTCGGCTGTGGTGGCTGTTGCGCTGGGTAGGCCACCCCGAGGTGGCGGTGCTCGACGGGGGATTCGCGGCGTGGCACGAGGCTGGTTTTCCGGTGACCACCGCTCGTGCGGTGACCCCTGCGGCAGCCGGATCCCCAGCAGGCACGATCACAGTGCGCCCTGGGGCCATGCCGGTGCTCGACGCGGCGCGGGCTGCGTCGCTGGCCCGCGATGGGGTGCTTCTTGACGCGCGGGCGGCGCCCCGATACCGAGGGGAGACCGAACCGATCGATCCCCGGGCCGGTCACGTGCCGGGCGCTCGCAACGCGCCGTTCGGTGAGCTGACTGATGGGCGGGGCGGATGGCTGAAACCGGCCGGGCTGCTCGAGCTCGCCCGTCGCTGGGGAGTCGATGGTGCCGAGGTGGGGGCCTACTGTGGTTCCGGCATCAATGCCTGCGCGCTCGTGCTCGGTCTCGAAATCGCCGGTGTCACCAGCGTGAGGCGTCCGGCTGCGCTCTACGCTGGATCGTGGTCGCAGTGGTGCACCGACCCCGTTCGTCCAGTGGCCACCGGCCCGGACCCCGGATAGACCGAGGCATGGTGCACATGTCGCGAGGCGGATGCGGGCGGTAGCGTCCACTGCCATGACCGTTCCCCGCGCGGCCGTCGTATGGGACGAGGCGTTCCTCGGTTATGACCTCGGTGGGAGGCATCCGCTCAATCCTCTTCGGCTGGACCTCACCATCCGGCTGGCTCGCTGTCTGGGTGTTCTCGATGATGTGCCGCTGCTGACGCCGATCCCAGCGGCCGACGAGGAACTGCGCACGGTGCACTCCGACGATTACATCGCCACGGTCAAGAATGCGTTCCGAGATTATGTCGGGTACGGCCTCGGTACCGCAGACAACCCGGTGTTCTACCGGATGCATGAGTCCTCCGCGCTGATCGCGGGTGGTTCGCTGCTGGCGGCCGATCAGATCCTCGAGGGCCACGCGACGCGGGCGGTGAACATCGCGGGCGGGTTGCATCACGCGATGCCCGGCCGCGCCTCGGGGTTCTGCGTCTACAACGACTGCGCACTGGCTATCCAGCGGTTACTCGATCGTGGCGTGCCCCGGGTGGCCTATGTGGATATCGACGTGCACCACGGCGACGGAGTACAGGCCGTCTTCATAGCCGACCCTCGGGTGCTCACGATCTCTGTGCATCAGCATCCGGCCACGCTGTTTCCGGGCACCGGATATTCTGCTGACGTCGGCGCTCCCGGCGCCGAGGCCACCGCGGTGAACCTGCCGCTTCCTCCTGGCACCGGCGACGATGAGTGGTTAAGGGCCTTTCACGCCGTGGTACCCGAGCTACTACGAGCCTTCGCCCCGGACGTGTTGGTGACCCAGCACGGTGCCGATACTCATGCCGAGGATCCGCTCGCCGAGCTCGCGCTCTCGGTGGACGGCCAGCGCGCCGCTCATCGCGCTCTACGCGATCTGGCCGAGGAGACTGCGGGCGGGCGCTGGCTGGCCCTCGGTGGCGGCGGGTACTCGCTGTATGACGTGGTGCCCCGTTCCTGGACCCATCTGCTGGCCACCTTGCTTGATCGCGACATCGACCCCGGTACCCCGATTCCGGCCGACTGGATCACGCATACCGCCGCTGTGGCCCGGGGGATTCCGTTGCCATCGTCGATGACCGACGGCGCCGAAGTCCATTGGACGCCCTGGGACGGTTCAGGAGACACCCGTGTGGATCGCGCGATACTGGAGACCCGCCGGGCGGTCTACCCTCGGTACGGCCTGGACCCTGACGAGTAAGGGAGCAGCAGGTGAGCCGGACGCGGCAGGGCAGGCTCACCGGCTCCGGGATGGTCAATTTTCGTGATCTGGGTGGTCTGCCAGCCGGTGCGGGCGCCCGCACCGGCCACGGCGTGCTGTATCGAGGGGATGCCCCGCACCACGAGGACACACCGCCACCAGGTCTTGCGGCCTGGCCACCGGTACTCGTCCTCGATCTACGTGAACCCGATGAACCCATGGTGGGTGGGCATCCGCTGGCCGGGCCGGACACTGATGTGGTCCAGGTGCCACTGCTGGCTGGTCCGCATGTGGGGGACTGGCGTGTGCTGTCGTCGCTGGAGGAGCTGTATCTGGGGTCGCTGAGCCGGGCAAGCGAGCGGATCGGCGAGGTACTCGACCTGCTGACCGGCGTCACCGGCCCCACGCTGGTGCACTGCGCAGCGGGCAAGGACCGCACCGGCGTACTCGTCGCGGTGTTGCTTCGTGCGGCCGGTGTGTCCAGGGACGCGGTGTTGGAGGACTATCTGCGCACCGAGCCGAACGTGCCCGCCCTGCTTGAGCAACTGGCCTGGGACCTGTCCTTACTCGATGAAGAGGAGCGCCTGCGGGCACAGCACATCGCGGGTACGTCCGCGTCGGCATTGCGGGCTGTGCTTGACGAGCTTGATGCTGCGCCCGGCGGGGTGCTGGGGTGGTTGCGAGCCCACGGGGTACCGGCCGCCACGATTCACGTGTGGACGCAGCGATTGACCGGCGGCTGAAGTCGGAAGGCCGGGCCCGCCCCCGACGAGCCCGACCTTCCGGGGCAGGCGACCCGTTGCGGACTGCCCGCCCAGGTCGCGTGGTCTTGGTCACATGGTGGTCTTGGTCACATGGTGGTCTTGCTCACATGCCTGACATCAGCTGGCATAGGCTCGGAGGCGCTCGGCACGGTCACCGGCGCGTAGCTTCGCCATGACCTCGCGCTCTATCTGTCGTACCCGCTCCCGAGAGAGGCCGAACCGCTTACCGATCTGGTCCAGCGTGCGCGGCTGCCCGTCGTCGAGGCCGTAGCGAAGGCGGATGACGTTCTGCTCCCGGTCCTCCAGAGTGGCCAGCACGCGGCGCAGGTCGTCCTGCAGCATTCCGGAGATTACTGCGGACTCGGCATCGGCGGCCTCGGCGTCCTCGATGAAATCACCGAGCGGGGCTTCCTCCTCGGCGCCGACCGGCATGTCCAAGCTCACCGGATCCCGGGAGTGATCCAGCAGGTCTGCCACCTTCTCCAGCGCGATTCCGGATTCAGCGGCCAGCTCCTGGTGGGTGGCCTCCCGACCCAGCTGCTGGTGGAGATCGCGTTTGATTCTGGCCAGCTTGTTCACCTGCTCCACCAGATGCACCGGCAGCCGGATGGTGCGGCTCTGGTCAGCCATGCCACGGGTTATGGCCTGCCGGATCCACCAGGTGGCATAGGTGGAAAACTTGAAGCCCTTGGCGTAGTCGAACTTCTCGACTGCCCGGATCAGGCCGAGGTTGCCCTCTTGGATGAGGTCGAGCAACGGCATACCTCGGCCGGTGTAACGCTTCGCCAGCGACACCACCAACCGCAGGTTGGCTTCCAGCAGATGGTTCTTGGCAACCTGACCGTCGTGCACGATCCGCAGCAGGTCGCTCCGGTTGGGAGGAGATAGCTGGGCCGTAGTATCGAGCATATGGCGGGCGAACACACCCGCTTCAATCCGCTTGGCGAGCTCGACCTCTTCCTGCGCGGTGAGCAACGCGGTACGCCCGATACCGTTGAGGTAGACCCGGACCAGGTCCGCTGCGGGGCTCTGGACGTCGAGGTCCACCTCGAAACCGGTGTCCGGCTTCTCCAGGGTGTTGTGTGCGGCGGTCATCGGGTCCTCCCTGCGACTGGTGATTCTGCCGACCCGGGTGCGCTCCTACGTCGGCATGCGACGCTGCACGTTTCGCATCACGGGAGGTACCCGTGACGACACCGGGCACAACGTCGGGTGCCCGGAATTCGTTCCCGGTCCCTCATCTGGCTCGACGAACGAGCACAGCGCGAAGTGCCGGATCCGGGAAGACCCTCAGCCACTTCTCAGGTTGAGGGCGGCTCAAGACCGTGTCGGCTCAGTTCGTCGTATCGGCCCAGTTCGGTGGGCTTTGCCGAGGCGGCTCGTGAAGAGCGGGCGACATCGCCAGGGCCACCCACCTCGATGAGCACTGTGTAGGGGCCGTCAGCGACGCTGCGCACAGCCATCGTCGCGCCGAACCGGCCGGTGGCCACCCGGGCGCCGCGGGTCCTGAGCCGGGCGACGACCTCGTCGACGAGAGGCTCGGCATGCTCTGCCCGGGCGGCTGCGGTGAATGAGGGCCGCCTGCCCTTGCGGGTCGTGCCGTACAGCGTGAACTGGCTCACCACCAGCAGTCCGGCGCCCGACGCCGGGAGGTCGGCTATCGAGCGGTCGTCGCGCAGGATGCGCAGCTCATGTAGCTTGCGCGCCATTGTGTCGGCCTGCGCGGGCCCGTCGTCGTGGGTGACGCCCAGCAGCACCAGCAAACCGGGCCCCGTCAGCTCACCGACGACCTCGCCAGCGACCAGCACTGCCGCCTCGGTGACCCGGCTCACTATCGCCCGCACGTGCCGATTCCGATCAACCGTAGCCCCTGACGGTCCAGCTCTCGGATCACCGGGGGCGCGGCGCGCCACCGGCTGGCGCGGTGGATAGTCAACCGGAGCAGCACGGCCAGCGATCCTGCCACGTGAGCCGCCTGGGCCAGCCTGCGGTGGCTTGCTGTCTACAGACTCGCTGCTCCTGCTGCTTGAGCAAGTGACTCGGGGAGATCCCGCTGAGCTTCTCCAAGAACAGGCTGATGGACGCGACTACTTGACCGTTTTTGATCGATCTCATGGGTGGCCGAGCTGGCCGCTCTGCTGGTTATCCTCTCGGGAGGACTTCGTCCTGAGAACGTGGTTGACGCCGTCGAGGCGGTGCGGCCATTCGCTGTCGATGTGAACTCAGGAGTTGAGGATGCAGGCGGGAACAAAGATGTTAACCGCTCATTCCAATTTGTTGCCGGAGCGCGCGGTGCTCGCATTTTTTCCGGGTTTCGATCGATGAAATTCTAGAACGACCGCAGTCAGCATCAGCACCCCCGAGAGGCCGACTACGAATGAAATTTGCTCACCAAAGAGTGTGGCGCTGAATAATGTTGCACTAACCACTTCGTTAAGTCCGAGCATGCCGGCGGTGGTCGCATTCAACCCACGCAGCGAACGCCAATATATAGCGAATGCGGGTCCGAGAAAAAATGCTCCGGCTCCCAAGAGGACCATCGCGTCGAATTGATCGAGAGGCGCCGCTACCAGAATCATGGGCGTAGTTGCTACGGCGGCGATGGTAAGCTGAGCCGCAGCAGCGATGTCCGGATTCGTTGTGGGGGCCAGCTTCGCCACCGCAGAGATGAGCGCTGTGAGTGCCACAGCACTGCCGACTGCGAGTACACCTGCGACGAGCGGCTTGCTACCTGGTTGTTCAGCTGGCTGCATTCCGAACAATATGATACCGCTGATCACCAGCAGAACCTGCAGCATCACTACCGAATCCAAGCGTCGCTGGCGCCGTATGACGGCGAGCGCCATCAATAACAACGGTGACATCAGATGCAGCGCCACGACCACCGGTACCGGCCCCCAGGCCAATGCGGCGGCATAGAGTCCTAGGTTGAGGGCCTCGAGTAGTCCGATTACCAAAAGGCTGGTGGGATAACGCGGAACTGATGCTATTCTTCTTAACTGGCTGCGGGCTGGTCCTGCCAATACGACGATGAGTACGGTGACGGCTCCACCAGCTGCCAGCAATGGCGCACCTGCCCCGTGGGCTGGGCCCAGCTTGCCTAAGACTACGCTTGAGGCACCCCACAGTGTGGTCGCGACGATCAGGAGCACAGCGGAGCGACCACGCTGCTTGTTTTTCACGCTAGCAGGATCCGCTTTCGCCACCGCGCGTTGCGACATGGGAAGCGTTATATGTCGCCATATCAGTAACTTCTCCTCGGTGGAAGATTTCTTCCTCGATCGTGAAATATCTTCGATCGAGACAGTCGAGTACCCGCCTCAATGAGCGATCGCGAGCCTTTTCAATGCGCGTGCCGCCCAGCGTTGCTGCGGACCAGCTTTCAACTCCCTCGCGCTGCGGGAGGGGTCGAGCCAGTCCCACAAGGGCGCACACAACCTCCGCTGTATTCTGCGGGTTCGGCGGGACGTCTGGAACCCAACCCCAGCCCTACCGACCCTGCCCACCATCCGACATGGTGGTGTTGAGCCAGTGTTCTGCCAGCGAGATGCGGCCCGCTGGATCCGTCACCTTGCAAAGGTGCCATGGAAGAGCGGTTTGCGTGCCCTGACTCCGGCAGGAGAGCAGTTCGCAGCCATCCGAAC
>JBOHHE010000070.1:0-50521 GCA_050700355.1 Pseudonocardiaceae bacterium | reverse complement strand
CCCTGCGCGAGGGGGTCGAGCCATGGGGCGCGGCCGTGCTAAGGCCAAGCAGACCAAGGTGGCCCGGGAGCTCAAGTACAGCTCTCCGGTCACGGATCTTGAGGCCCTGCAACGGGAACTATCTGGTGACGGCGCCCCTCCAGGGCCTCGCAACCCCCGAGACGATGATGAGCGCGTCAAGGGGTCCAGTGGTGATGACGAGTACGACGAGTACCGCCGCTGACAGCTGTCCTGACACTCCTCGACAGGCCTTGGAGAGCATGGCCTTCGATCCGTCAGAAGCGCGGATGGTCGCCGAGCAGAATCGTGCGCTCGGCACCGTCGGCGGCGTCGACTCCGACGTCACACGCCTTGCGTACCTCGCCGAGGACCCACGTGGGCACGTGCCGGGCGGTGAGGACGGCCATCGCGCGGTCCACCTCGTCAGGGTGGACCACCGCGACCATCCCGACACCCATGTTGAAGGTGCGTTCCATCTCCGCACGCGGCACCCGTCCACGCCGGGCAATCAGGGCGAACACCGCAGCGGGCGACCAGGTGCCTCGGTCCAGCACGGCGACCAACCCTCGGGGCATCACCCGTGCCAGGTTCGCCGCCAGGCCCCCGTCGGTGATGTGCGCAAAGGTTCGTACCTCGGTCTCGGCAACCAGCGCAAGACAGTCCTTGGCATAGATCCGGGTGGGTTCGAGTAGCTGCTCCCCCAAGGTACGGCCGAACTCCTCTACATGTCCCTCCAGCGGCATCCTGGCGATGTCGAGTAGCACATGACGGGCCAGCGAGTAGCCGCCTGTATGCAGCCCGGAGGAGCCCATCGCGACCACCACGTCACCGGGGCGCACCCAGTCCGGACAGAGCAACTCGTCCGCCTCGACCACACCGAGCCCGGTGGCGGACAGTTCGTAATCGTCGGCCGCCATCAGCCCGGGGTGCTCGGCGGTCCGCCCACCGAGCAGCGTGCAGCCCGCCTGGGTGCAGCCCTGCGAGATGCCCGCCATCAGCTCGGTGATCTGCTCCGGAACAATCTTGCCGACCGTTAGGTATTCCTGCAGGAAGAGCGGCTCGGCACCGCAGACCACCAGGTCGTCGACGACCATCGCCACCAGATCAATCCCGATGGTGTGCCGAACCCCCATCTGCTGCGCTACGACAATCTTGGTGCCGACCCCGTCGATCGAGGACACCAGGAGGGGCTCGCGCCAGCGCTCAAGTCTGAGCTTGAACAGCCCCGCGAAGCCGCCGAGCCCCTCGACTACTTCAGGACGGCTGGTTTGTGGGCTGCCGGTCTCGGCCATGGCGTACGAACTCCCGAGCGTGCGGGTTTGGTTACGAACGTGTTACAGATCACGCTACCGGCTCAGGGGCGGCGCAGCGCGTCCCCGGCCGCCCTAGGCCATCCTCCGAGGACGCCGCGCTCCTCACGGGCCCACCGGGCTCGTCCAGATAATTCTGATCATCTAGAAGATGGTCTTGGTCGAGGTCATGTCAGGGCGCGTCGTTACCCACCTGCGACTTCCTGTCGCCGAGACTGGCTGTCGCCGGGACAGGAACCCTTCCTACCCTAACTGCCCCAATCGGGTGCCTTGGGCACATGTGCGCCTCACCCGAGGACACCACCCGAACCGAGTACCGCCTTGACATCACCGCAGAATGCCGCTGACAGCTCGACGCTGTAGTTTCCGAGCATGAGGGTGAGGTTCTGCTTGCCCTGAAGTTGAAGCCGCACGGGACGCTTTCCGGGGTGGGAGTCGAGCACCCGCTTGAGGTTCTCGACCAGTTGCGGAGTGACCTTCTGAGTCTGCGTCACCAGCACGACGGGGGGTTCCTCACCCACAGCCAGCAGATCGGTATCCTCGATGTCGAGGGGCACGATGTCGGTGGCGAAGATGCTCACCGTGCCGTCACGGTTGTTGATTCTGCCCTGCACCGCCACCGCCGAATCCTCGACGAGGTTGGCGGCGAGTACCTCGTAGCTGCGCGGGAAGACCAGCACCTCCACGGAGGCTTCCAGGTCCTCGACCGTGGCGATCGCCCAGGGCTCGCCGTTTTTGTTGATCCTGCGTTGCACCGAGGAGATCATTCCCGCGACCTTGATGTTCTGCCGCTCGTCCCGATTCGGTAAGTCCTCACCGATGAGCTCGGCTATCGGCAGATCTCGGTACTTGCGAATGATGTGCTCGGCGCCCGAGAGCGGGTGGGAGGAGACGTAGAGCCCCAGCATCTCCCGTTCGTATCCCAGTAGCTGCTTGCGCGACCATTCTTCGGAGCTGTAGGTGATACCAAGGCCGATGGCGGGGGCGTGCTCACCGGACGACAACTCGCCGCCGAACAGGTCGAACTGCCCGATCTCCTGCTGCCGCTTCACTCCCATCACCGCGTCGATCGCCTCTTCATGCTGTTTGTGCAGGCCCATGCGGGTGTTGCCGAGCTCGTCGAAAGCTCCCGCTTTGATCAAAGACTCGATCGTGCGCTTGTTGCACGCCGTGATCTCGGCTTTGTTCAGGAAATCGGAGAAGCTGGTGTAGCGACCCTTGGCCTCTCGGGTGCGGATAATCGAGGCGACGACGTTGGTGCCGACATTGCGCACCGCCTCCAGCCCGAAGCGGATATCAGTGCCGATAGCGGTGAATCTGTGACCGGACTCGTTGACATCGGGCGGCAAGACCTTGATGCCCATCTTACGCGCCTCGGCCAGGTAGACCGCCATCTTATCCTTGTCATCCCGGACGCTCGTCAGCAACGCCGCCATATACTCGGCTTGGTAGTTCGCCTTCAGGTAGGCGGTCCAGTACGAGACGAGACCGTAACCAGCGGTGTGTGCCTTGTTGAAGGCGTAGTCGGAGAACGGGACGAGGATGTCCCACAGTTTCTTGATAGCCTCGTCGGAGTAATGGTTCGCGCGCATGCCCTCGCTGAACGGAATGTACTCCTTGTCGAGAATCTCCTTCTTCTTCTTGCCCATCGCGCGACGGAGCAGATCGGCACTGCCCAGACTGTAGCCGGCTACTTTCTGGGCGATCGCCATAACCTGTTCCTGATAGACGATCAGACCGTAGGTCTCGTCGAGAATATCGGCAAGTGGCTCAGCCAGTTCGGGATGTATCGGCTCCACGGGCTTGCGGCCGTTCTTGCGATCGGCGTAGTCATTGTGCGCATTGGCGCCCATCGGTCCTGGCCGGTAGAGAGCCAGGACCGCGGAGATGTCGTCGAAGCTGGTCGGCGCCATGGACCTCAGCAGTGCCCGCATCGGCCCGCCATCGAGCTGGAACACGCCGAGCGTGTCACCCCGGGCCAGCAATTGGTATGCGGCCGTGTTGTCCAGTGTCAGGGAATCCAGATCGATCTCGATATCGCGATTGGCGCGAACGTTCTCGATCGCCTCGTCCAGGATCGTAAGGTTACGCAGCCCGAGGAAGTCCATCTTCAACAACCCCATGGCCTCGCAGCTGGGGTAGTCGAATCCGGTGATGACCGCGCCGTCCTGGTCGCGTCGCCAGACCGGCAGCACGTCGAGCAATGGCTCGGCGGAGAGGATGACCCCGGCCGCATGCACGCCCGGTTGCCGGGTCAATCCCTCCAGGCCCCGAGCGGTGTCGAACACCTTCTTCGCGTCGGCTTCGGACTCCAACAGGGTCCGGAACTCCGCAGCCTCACCATAACGCTTGTGCGTTGAGTCCATGATTCCGGAAAGTGAGATGTCCTTGCCCATCACCGGGGGCGGCATGGCCTTGGTCAATCGGTCACCCAGAGAGTACGGATAACCCAGAACACGAGCTGCGTCCTTGAGTGCCGCCTTCGACTTGATCGTCCCGAAGGTGACGATCTGGGCGACTTTCTCCTCACCCCACCGCTCGGTCACGTAACGGATCATCTCACCGCGCCGACGCTCGTCGAAGTCCAGATCGATATCCGGCGGGCTCACCCGTTCCGGATTCAGGAACCGCTCGAACAGCAAGGAGTGCTCGATCGGATCGAGATCGGTGATCTCCAACGCGTAGGCGATGATTGATCCGGCGGCGGAGCCCCGGCCGGGCCCGACCCGGATATTGTTGCGCCGGGCATACTGACAGAGGTCGGCGACCACCAGGAAGTACGCCGGAAAACCCATGGCCCCGATAACCTGCAGTTCGTACTCGGCGCGGGCCTGCCGATCCGGGGGGATACTGTCCGGATAACGTCGCGCCAAACCCAATTGGACTTCTTTGGCCAGCCACGACTGCTCGGTTTCACCTTCGGGCAACGGAAAACGGGGCATCCGGTCGACGAACTGGAAGACCTCGTCGTAGGACTGCACGCGTTCCGCGATCAGGAACGTGTTGTCACATGCGCCCGGGACCTGCTCGTCGAACAGGGTTCGCATTTCCTCGGTGGATTTGAGGTAGTATCCGTCGCCATCGAATTTGAACCGATTCGGGTCGTTCAGCGTCTTACCGGACTGGACGCACAGCAGCGCTGCATGGGCAGTGGCTTGGTCTCTGGTGACATAGTGGCTGTCGTTGGTGGCGATCGGTGGCAGGCTGAGCTGCTCGGAAATCCTGTGCAGCCCGTCGCGAACCCGGCTTTCGATATCCAGGCTGTGATCCATCAACTCGAGATAGTAGTTCTCCGCTCCGAAGATGTCCCGGAAGTCCGATGCCGCCTGTAACGCCTCGCGGTCGTGCCCCAGCCGTAGTCGGGTCTGCACCTCACCGGAAGGACAGCCCGTGGTGGCGATAATTCCCTCCGCGTGCTGCGCCAGCAGCTCACGATCCATCCGGGGCTTGAAGTAGTATCCGTCCAGGCTGGCCATACTCGACAGGCGGAACAGATTACGCAGCCCGGTCGCGTTCTGCGCCAACAGGGTCATATGTGTATAGGCGCCGTTGGACACGTCATCACTGCGTTGATCCGGTGTCCCCCAGCGCATCTGTTTCTTGATATACCGCGACGCGGGCGCCACGTACGCCTCGATGCCGACGATCGGCTTGACCCCGGCCTTGGTCGCCTGCTGGTGGAAGAAGTACGCCCCGAACATGTTGCCGTGATCGGTCATGGCGATGGCGGGCATGCCGAGCCTGGCCGCCTCGGTGAACAGCGGAGCTATCTTCGCCGCACCGTCGAGCATCGAGTACTCCGTGTGCACATGCAGGTGCACGAACGAATCAGTCATGATCAATGATCACCGTCCACGAGGACACCGGTAAGGACGCGGAGCGGGCGGAGCGACTATCGACGAGCACGGCGACAGCGTAGTGCGGCTCCCCGGCTCAGAGCGCGGGAAGGGTGAGGCGGGTCGCGAGCAGGCTGGTGACCACCTGGGGCGGTCCCGGCCGGGCGTAGAGGTAGCCCTGCGCGGAGTCGCACCCGATGGCCCGCAACCGGGCCGCTTGTACTTCGGTCTCCACCGCCTCCGCGGTGACGGTCAGTTCCAGGGTGTGCGCCATGGAGACCAGACTGCCCAGGATCCGCTGATCCACCGGGTCACCGGTGGGAGAGCGCAGCCCGTCCATGAACGCCCCTGCCATCTTCAGCACGTGCACCGGTAAGCGGCGTAAGTAGGCGAGGTTGGAGTAGCCGGTGCCGAAGTCGTCGATCGCGATCCGGACGCCGAGGTCAGCCAGCCGGCGCAGGGTGCGCAGCGTCTCGCGGTCGGTGCCCATCGCCGCGCTCTCGGTGAGCTCGAGCTGCAGCCGGGATGGGCACAGCCCGGTCTCCTCTAGGATCGCGCCCACCACATCGACCACCGCAGGGTCTCGGACCTGGCGCTCCGCCAGGTTGACTGAGATGAATCCGCGCGCCCACTGTCTCGCCTGCCAACACGCCTGGCGCAGTACCCACTGCCCCAGTGGCACGATGAGCCCGGTCTCCTCGGCCAGCCCAATGAACCGGTCCGGACCCAACCGCCCCAGCTCAGGGTGCCACCAGCGAACCAACGCCTCCGCCCCGACGGCTGAGGCGTTGGAGAGGTCCACGATCGGCTGGTAGTCCAGGTAGAACTCATCGGCCTTCAACGCCGCGGGCATCGTTGCGGCCAGGGTGAAGCGGGCGACCTGCTTGGCGTGTCGCTCGGCGTCGTAGAGCGCCCAGCGTCCCTTGCCCTCTCCCTTGGCCCAGTAGAGCGTGATGTCCGCCGCCTTCATCAGCTCCGCCGGGGTGGCGCCATCCACCTGGCACTCGACGATTCCGATGCTCGCGGTCACCACGAGCTCGTGCCCGGCGATGTGCACGGGTTCGGCCAGCGCCTTCAGCACGGCGTCCGCCACGGAAATGGCCTCTTCGGTGCCTGCACAGTTCTCCACTAGCACGACGAACTCGTCCCCGCCCATCCGAGCCGCGAGCCGGGCGCCACCCTGGGCACAGGCGTGCAGGCGCCGGGCCACCGCCGCCAGCAGCTGATCGCCGACGTCGTGCCCGAGGCTGTCGTTGATGACCTTGAAACCGTCGAGATCGAGGTAACACACCCCCACTCGGGTCTTGCCGGCGGAGAAGATCTGGGACAACCGATCCAGGAACAGCGCTCGGTTGGGTAGCTGGGTCAGCGGATCGTGCAGGGCCTGATGTCGCAGCCGACTCTGCAACCGGTGCCGGTCGGTGACATCCTCGGCCATGGCAACCCAGAATCTGGGTGCTCCGCCGTCCTCCCGGACCAGAGTCGCCGACAACTGCGCCCACAGCACATCGCCGTCCGCTCGAACCAGCCGCCGCTCCAGCCGGAAATGATCATGCCGACCGGCCCGCAACTTCTGCGCGACGGCCTGCAACGCCACCCGGTCGTCAGGATGTACCAGTTCGGCGATGCCGATCCTGGGCAGTTCGTCCGGTGGATGACCGAGCATCGCCAACAGCGCGGCGTTGGCGTCCAGCACAGTGCCGCCGAGGTCGATGATCGCGATACCCACCCCGGCTTGGCTGAACAGCGCACGGAACCGGGCGTCGCTGGCCCGCAGCGCGTCCTCGGTGTGCCGCCGTGATGCCAACATGGTGCGCAGGACCGACTCCTGCTCCTGGTGAATGCGCTCGCGCAGCTCCCGGGCGTACCCGCCGGCCAGCGCGCCTTGCATGGCCGCAATCCGTCCGTCGGTGGACCCGTCGCCCAGCTCCAGCCCGATCAGTTCAACGGTCCGGCGCAGCGTCTCCGAAGTGGCGAAATGCGATGCGCCCAGCCGGGCACCGACGTGCGCAGCGGCCTCGGGGCAGAACGGCTCCGCCACCAGCGCATTCTCCAGCGCTGTTGCGTACTCTGCGAGTAACCCCTCCAGCTCGGCACGGTTCAACGGAACAAAACACGTGCCTGCCACCGCCTGGGCCCAAAGCCGAGCAAATGCCGCTGTCATCACTCCCCTTACCCACTGCACCAGCCACCGGGCAGCCGCAGCAGCGCGGCCACATCCGGCGACTCCTCCCCTGCATCCGGTGCCGACCAGGTTGGGTGACCCGTTCGCCTCGGGCTCGAGACGGCTGGGCTTCCTCGATGACATGGCCGACAACGCCTGTCATCGTCCGGCAGCCCCAGATCACCACGGGCCCATGGCGAGCACTGGATGAGGCGTTGCTGATCGATTTCACGTTCTGTGAGCCGACCACTCCCGCGCGTATTGTGCGCTAGGTCAAGTTGCCGCTGTCAAGTGCCCCTCATCCAGGGTTCAAGGGTCCACCTGGGAATTTGCTCACCAGCGGCAACCATCTCGAGACGTCGGCCCGGATGCCCGAAGCCAGCACCCGGCCCTCCGCCAGCGCGGCCACCCAGAGCCGCCGGCCGGTGGCGAGTTCGAGCCAGGTCCTGGGATCGGTTTCCACCACGTTGGGCGGTGTACCTCGGGTGTGCCTGGGCCCCGCGACGCATTGCACCGCGGCGAACGGCGGCACCCGGACCTCCACCGTGGCGCCGGGCGCTATCTGCGCGAGGGTGCGCAGGCTCAGCCGGACAGCCTGCGCGAGTTCGCTCCGCGTCGGCTCCGGGGCCTGCTGGTCAAGCCAGGCCGCGACGGCGCTGAGCACGTCGCGCAGCTCATGTGGATCGACCTGGCCGCGCCGGGACATTCCGGGCAGCCTAGTGGGCCAGCACCTCGACGATCACGGAAGCGCTCAGGGGCCGAACAGCGCGGGAAGGGTCCCTTCCCATGCAATGCGCAATTCGTCCAGACCGAAAGTGGCGACGTCGATGATCTCCAGGGCGGGCTCGGCGTCAACCTGGCCGAGAAGGGTCACCGGCACCCCGTGAGCTGTGCACAGGTGCGCGATCCGGTGAGCATGTGCGCCGGACACGCCGAGCAGGACCCGTGGGACAGACTCGGCGAACAAGGCGACGAAGGGGTCGAGATCACTCGGCAGCTCCACCCGGGCGCCGTGGCCGGTCAGCAGGGCGGCTTCTGTCAAGGCTTGGGCCAGGCCACCTTCGGACAGGTCGTGGGACGCGGTGACCAGGGCTTCCCGCGCGGCCACCGCCAGCACCTGGGCGATGGCCTGCTCGCGGAGCAGGTTCACCGTGGGGGGGCGACCGCCGAGATGGGCGTGCACCTCGTGCGCCCATTCGCTGCCGCCGAACTCGTCGCGGGTCTCACCCAGCAGCCAGATGCCGTCGCCGGGGTCACCGAGACCGGTGGGGATGCGCCGGCGCACGTCGTCGATCACGCCGAGCACCCCGACCACCGGGGTGGGCAGGATGGCGGTGTCGCCGGTCTGGTTGTAGAAGCTCACGTTTCCGCCGGTCACCGGGATGCCCAGGACGGCGCAACCGTCGGCCAGACCGCGGACGGCCTGCTCGAACTGCCACATCACGCCGGGATCGGTGGGCGCACCGAAGTTCAGGCAGTTCGTCACGGCCAGGGGGGTCGCACCGGTCACCGCGACATTGCGGTAGGCCTCGGCCAGCGCGAGCTGAGCACCTGCGTAGGGGTCCAGTGCGCAGTACCGGCCGTTGCAGTCGGTGGCCACCGCGACCCCGCGATGGGTGGTCTCATCGATGCGCACCAAGCCCGCGTCGCTGGGCTGGGCGAGCACGGTGGCGCCGCGCACGTAGCGGTCGTACTGGTCGGTCACCCAGGCGCGCGAGCACAGCCCGGGGCTGGCCACCATCCGCAGCAGAGTCGCCCTGAGCTCACCGGGCGTGACCGGGCGGGGCAGGACGTCCGGAGTGTCGCCTTGCAGGGCGTCCTGAGTGGACGGCCGCAGCACGCGACGGGCATACACCGGGCCGTCGTGCGCGACGGTGCGCGGTGGCACGTCCACCACGGTCTCGCCCTGCCAGGTGATCACCAGTCGGCCGCCCTGGGTTACCGTACCGATCACCGTCGCGGGAACGTCCCATTTTCGGCACACCGCCCGGAATGCATCCACATCGGACGGACGTACCACCGCACACATCCGCTCCTGGGACTCGCTGGACAAGATCTCGGCCGGGGTCATGCCCTCGGCGCGCAGCGGCACAGTGTCGAGGTCGACGTGCATGCCCCCGTCGCCGGCGCTGGCCAGCTCGCTGGTGGCGCAGGACAGACCGGCGCCACCGAGATCCTGGATACCGACCACCAGCCCGGCACGGAAGAGCTCCAGGCAACACTCGATGAGCACCTTCTCCGTGAACGGGTCACCGACCTGCACGCTGGGCAGCTTCTTACGCCCGCCGCCGGCTTCGTCCCCGGAGAAGGCATCGCTGGCCAGCACCGAGACCCCACCGATGCCGTCCAGGCCGGTGCGCGCGCCGAATAGAATAATCCTGTTACCAGCACCGCTGGCGTGCGCCAGGTGCAGGTCCTCGGTCCGCATCACCCCCACGCACAAGGCGTTGACCAGTGGGTTTCCCGCATAGCTGCGGTCGAAGACCAGTTCGCCGCCGATATTGGGCAACCCGAGGCAGTTACCGTAGCCACCTATTCCGGCGACGACGCCGGGCAGCACTCGTTTCGTGTCGGCGGCCTCGGCGGGGCCGAAACGCAACGGATCGGCGATCGCGATCGGCCGGGCGCCCATCGCCATGATGTCCCGCACGATTCCGCCCACGCCCGTCGCGGCACCCTGGTAGGGCTCCACATAGGACGGATGGTTGTGACTCTCGACCTTGAACGTCACCGCCCAGCCGTCCCCGACCTCGACCACCCCGGCGTTCTCCCCGATACCGGCGAGCATCCGGCGCCGCATCTGTTCGGTGGTGGTCTCACCGAAGTAGCGCAGGTGCACCTTGGAGGACTTGTAGGAACAGTGCTCACTCCACATCACCGAGTACATCGCCAACTCGGCCTCGGTGGGTCTGCGCCCGAGGATCTCCCGGATCCGGACGTACTCGTCCTCGGCCAGACCCAGCTCCCGGTAGGGCTGCGGGAGCTCGGGGGTAGCCGCCGCCCGCTGCACGGAGTCCACCGCAGGATTGCGCACCCGTCCACGGTATTCGAGCACCGGGTGGAGCCGACTCGCGGTCTGGGACACCCGCAGGTCGCACCAGCACCTGACCTCGGCGCGGCCGGTGGTGTCGGCTACCACGCCGGACAGTTTGCTGTCATCGATAATTCTCTGTCAATCCAGAACCCGGTATCGAAGTCTAAGGTAGAACATATAGTTCGACCACCGAGTAAAGCCGCAGCAAAGACAAAAAGATTAGCTCACGACGGAGATCGAAGCAAGCCTTAGCGACAGGTACTGCCATATCTGCCAGCACACACGTGCGGCAGTTAGCTCCGACCGTCAGACGATACTGAATCGGCGTGGCGTGTCGACAACCGTTGGGTGTGGTTCGATGATGGATATGACAACGAAACCTTGGGCGAGACTTCCAGGGAAATTTCCGCCGTGGCAGCAGCTCGACAGCATGGTCCTGCATACGACGCCATGGTTCGAGGTGCGGCGCGACTCGGTGATTCGCCCCGACGGCTCCGGGGGCACCTACCTACACGTGGTGGCCCCGGGTTCGGTGACCGTGCTCGCGATGGACCGCCAGGACCGCATCATGTTGACCAGGCAATGGATATACACCCATGAATCGACCCAATGGCGACTGCCCGGCGGCGGAGTCGACCCCAACGACAGTGATCCGCTTGCGACCGCTCGCCGGGAACTCGCGGAAGAGACCGGGCTGAATGCTGCCCGTTGGGAGCGTCTTGGGCAGGTACACGGCGCGGACAGCCTTAGCAACCATGTCGACCGGATCTTCTTGGCGACCGAGCTCACCACCGGCGAGCAGCGACTCGAGCCCGGTGAAGCCGACCTCAAGACTCGATGGATGCCGTTCGAGGAGACGCTCGATCTGGTTCTGTCCGGCGAGTTGCCACACGCCGGCAGCGCGTACGCCGTCCTGTTGATGGCGGTACGCAGAAGCCGCGCCGAAAAGCGGCCCTGATCTGATGGGTTTCCCGTTTCCTGTACCGGCGGTGGAGGAACACCAGTTCCCTCGCCCGCCGATCGACAGAACACTGAGCCGTAGTTCCGTCCGATGTGCGATACCACCGAATAATCGATGGTTCGTTCACACCAGCCGGTCTGCGGAAAGGTGAAACCCGATGAGATCCTTCTGTTCATTCTCACTTGCTTTCAAGTTCGCGATCTTCTGCATGATCGTCGGCATTTTACTGGGACTTTATCTCGGTATTCACGTTTATTCTGGCGGGCACGGATGAACTGGACCGAAATGATCAATCAACTGAGAGGATCAGCTCACTGGTTGGAAGCTGTCAAGTTTCCCGGAAGCAACCCGCTCTCCGGAAGAATCCGATGGCCGGGTCCTGGACCGAGGGACCACACGGAAAGGGGCGACTGTGCCGCCGACTGAACCACCCGCCACGCTGACCGCGGCTCCGGCGCTGCAGGTAGTGCCGCGCGGTACCCGGCTTTGGCGGATCCACTCAGCGCAGATCGGGGCTGAGAAGTTTCTTACCGGCGGCGGGGGGATTGAACCGGACGGCCGGTTCGACGGTGACTACCCAGCCATGTACGTCTCCTTCCACCAGACCACGGCGGTCGCCGAGCGATTCTTGCGCAATCGGAACTTCACCTCGGCGGGCATGCGTACCTTGCACCGCAAGAAGCTGGCCGCAACGGTGGCGTCCGTGGTGGAGACGACCACCGAACTGACCTTGCTACGTCTGGTGTCCGAAAAGGACTTCATCGCGTTACACCAGTCCGACGAGTGGCTGGTGAGTGCTGAAGAACGGGATTACCCGCTCACCCGGCGATGGGCGAATCGGCTGCGCGATCAGGCGGCGAAGACACACGGCATCGTCTGGCCGTCCGCGCCGGACATGCCAAGGCATACCGCAGTACTTTTCGGTGATCGCTGTCCAGTGGGCTCGCTCCGGGCTCCGGCGGAGTCAGCTGTCGAACTGGACGACGCCGCAGGCGCCCATTGGCTGACCGAGACCCTGCGGCACTACCGGGTTCGAGTGAGTACACCGGATCCGGCGGATCGGCCCTTGATCTTCCTGAACTATCGCAGCAGCGATGACACCGCAATCGTGGAGGCACTCGACCGGGAACTCACCAGCCGGCTGGGAGAACCAGCCGTGTTTCGCGACCACAGATCCATATCCCCCGGCACATACTACGCGGCCGATCTGCTCCAGAAGGCGAAACGCTGCAGGGTAATGCTGGTGCTGATCGGCCCACGCTGGGAAGAGATCCATGGTCACCGCATGCTCAACGACGAGGGCGACTGGGTGCGGCGCGAAATCGTGGCGGCCCTGACGCACCGGGTACGCGTGGTGCCGGTCCTGGTCGGTGCGCGCGCTATGTTGAAATGTGATGATCTTCCTGAGGACATCCATCGCTTGGCCGGTCTTCAGATACTCGCGCTGCAACATCACTACACCGACCGGGATGTAGTGGCGCTGGTCGACAAACTGTTCGCCGCCGTGCCGTTGTTGGCCACCTCGCACACTGACCATCTCCGCCGCATCGCTTCCCAGCAGTAGGGAGAAACCGTGTCCGAGCCACCTCCGTTCGGCACCGAACTACGCAGGCGACGGGTCGCCGCCGGGCTCTCGCTCGGTGCACTGGCCAAGCGGGTGCATTACAGCAAGGGGCATCTCAGCAAGGTCGAATCCGGCCAGAAACCGGCGAGCACCGAACTGGCCCGGTTATGTGATGCGGAGCTGGGCGCGGACGGGAAACTGATCGATCTGCTCCCCGCCGCGCGCTCCGGAAGCGACGGGGCTGCCCCGTCAGATGTTTCCGACCCGCACGACGACGAAACCTGGGTGGTCGGCGTCGGCAACCGCGGTGGGTACTTCGCGCCGGTAAATGGTGGAGATCCGCGGGCCGGTACCACTACGACCGCTCTGAGTATGACCTTCAACAGCCGGGTCAGAGCTGCCGCCGAGACTGCGCTCGGCCTGTTCTTGGTGAGGTTCCATGAGGCGCGCAGGCTGGGCCAGGTGGCCGGGGCAGGCGCGGTGCTACCCCTTGTGATCATGGAGACCAAGGCGCTGCAGACACTGGCCGACCACGCCCCTCCCGAGGAACAGGTGGCCCTGTTCCAGCTCGCGGCGCGGTATGCCGAGTTCGCCGGATGGATAGCGCAGGAGGCTGGGGACGACCGGATGGCCTGGTGGCTGACCGAGAAGGCGGTCCGGATGGCGAGCGCCGCGGGCGACCCGAGCCTTCGAACATACGCTCTGGTTCGCCGGGCCGACATCGCTCTACACCAGGATGACGCGCTGAGCACGATCGAAATGGCGAGCCGAGCGCAGCAGCACAGCGGGATATCAGCGCGGGTCGGTGGCCTGGCCGCGCAGCGGGAGGCCCAAGGCCACGCGCTGGCCGGGAACCAGAACGCGTGCCTACACGCACTCGAACGGTCGGCCGTATTACTGGCTGAGGCCGCGGCCGGGCCGCAGGACGGTCCAGTACTCGGCACGGCGCACACTCCGGATCTCGCGGCCCTGATACGCGGCTGGTGCCTGCACGAACTGGGCCGGCCGGCCCAGGCCGCCGAGATCCTCGACCGCGGAATCGTCCGCTTTCCACCAGGAGCCCACCGAGCCCGGGTGCGCTACGAGGCGAGGGCCGCGCTCGCCTACGCCACAGCCGGCGAGCTGGAGCGGGCCTGCGAACTGCTCGGCGCGCTGCTCGACATCGCCGCGATCCTCGACTCGGCCACGATCCGCCACGACCTGCGCAGCCTGAACAGGGTGCTGGTGAGATGGCGCTCGCATCCGACAGTGCGCGACCTGCTACCGGCGCTCGTCGCTGTTCTTCAGATCCATCCACGCTTGGCGGCGGCGACACCCGCGGCGAATCTGCTGTTGACTCCCAGCGCCGAGTAGATGACTTTGACGTGCCTGCGCACCGTCGTGATGCTCATGTTCAAGCGACGCGCAATGGCTTCATCGCCGTCTACGGACATCAGCTCCAGCACCCGGCGTTGATCATTCGTCAGAGTGGACTCGTTGCCGCCGTCCGACGCCATCGTGGCGGAATCGTTCCAGAGCAGATCGAACCATTCCGCCAGCATCGCCAGGATCGCCGGTGAATAGACCAGAAAAGCGCTGTTCGCCGATCGATCGGTGGACACCAGAGCGACCGAGTCATCGATGTGCAGCATCTTGAGCGGAACTTCCGGGCGCAGCCGCACCTCTTCGCCACGCCGAAGGGACTCCTCGATGATCCCGGCGCCTGCCGGTGTACTCAGATAGCTGACCTGATAGATCATCTGGAAGCGAGCACCAGCATTCAACGCAATTTGAGGTGGGGTGCGCACCCTCTCTTTGGTCGGTTTCGTCGGGAACTCACCGGTCTCGGTTCCCCGCATTCGGCGTTTAGCCGACGGATAGAGTTCCGCAGCCCTGGTGACCACCTCGTCGAAATCGGCGAGCGGTATGATACCTTCGAGATCACTCGGTGTACTGCCGCCGATGTCGCGAGGTAGCAGATCGGTCAGCCTGGACCAACCATCGAGGATTCGGCGCTGCGCGCTGATCAACTCATCCTGACGCTGCTCGAGTAGCAACCGTAGTGCGACAGCCTGATCGACCGGACGGATCAGGCTATCGTCATTGCCCGATCGAAACACCAGGCCGAGATCCAGCAGTTCCACAGTGGTCGCGGCATACGGGTCCACTTCACCGGGGCCGGCGCCGAGAGGCGTCGACCCACTCACGCAAAGCCGTAGGTAGAGCGCCTCCGCGCCGGGACTGACCAAACCCGCGAGTGGCTGTACCCGATCCGCCGTACTCAACTCTCTCTCCTCCATCGATGAAGGTGGGGTTACGCTACATCGACGAACCTCTGCTACCCAGGGCAACCCGGCGCGGACAGCATATCGTCGCGATGGAGCCGACGAGAGCCGTCCGCGGTTGGCCCGGGTTCAGTTGGTTCGGTTCAGGAGGTCCGGTTCAGGAGTTCGGTTCAGCCCCAGCCGTTACCGTCGTCGCCCCGCATGAAGATACCCCTCCGATTTTCCCCGTTCATCTCACCACGCACCTTTCGTGTGTACGTTAGGATTTCTTCGCCGACCGCTGTACTCCTGCGGTAAAGGGGGTCGCGGCCGATCTCAGGATGGCGCTGACCAGCCAGGAGCACAGCCCGTTTCCCCTCGGCACCTCTCGTGGGCAACGGGAAACGGAATCGACGGTCCGGGAGCGCAGCTACGACACACCCGGTGGTGACAGTGGTGACAGAGCAGAGCGCGCGTTACCATAGAATCACATCAGGCGCAATGGCGGCTCTCCATCACTGACAAGAAACGCTCACCCAGCACAGACCGAAGCCGCCGTTGAACACGAGGGGGACAAGAATGTCAGGCAAGTTGTCACAGAGACCGGTGTAGCAACGATGTAGGGAAATATGACCGCAGCGAGAGCCGAGGGGGAAGGTGTGAGTGAAGCGGCGGACGGCGTCAGCTCCGTCCCGACCAGGGATGCCTCAGAGGAGGATGTCCAAGATAGGAATACCCCAGATGGGAATGCCGAGGGCGGCACAGCCGCACCGACGGGAGACGCGCCCACCAAACCGACCCCCGACCCAGTGGCTGAGCTGGCCGAATCGATCGGCGAACTGGTCGAACAAGTTCGTGCGCACCACGCGCGGGCCCAGGCTCGGGAGCGCGTTATAGATCAATTACATCTCGAGATCGAGCGCCTCAGGGCGGGCGAGCAGGGTTTGGTGCTGCGCCCGGTTGTCACGGATCTGCAGCGTCTGCGCGCGGATTTGCTGCATCAAGCAATGACGCTCTCTCCGGAGATCGACCAGGAGCAGGCGGCCGCGCTGCTGGAGTCCTTCGCCCTCAGCGTGGAACTGGCACTGGAGCGGTGCGGCAGTCTGCCCATCCGGCCGTCTGCCGGCGCGGAGTTCTCCGCCCGGGAACATCGGGCGGTCAAGCTCGTGAATGCATCGAGTCCCGAAGAGGACGGCACGGTCGCGACAGTCGTCGCCGACGGCTATCTGGATGTGAATACCGGCCGGATCACCGCCCCTGCCCGCGTGCACGTGCGGCGCTGGACACCGCCTGCCGAACCCTCGATTGACGAGCCAACGACTGACGAGCCCCCGCAAGCCGAGAACGCGAGGCTCAGCGAACGAAAGGAGGACAACGCGGATGTCTGACAAGAACCTCCGGGTATTCGGTATCGATCTGGGTACGACCTACTCGGCGGTCGCTTACGTCAACGAAGCAGGCCAACCGGCGGTATGTCGCAACTTCGACAGCCTCGAGACCACGCCATCGGTGGTGTACTTCGAGAACGAATCCAATGTGGTGGTCGGCTCGGTCGCCAAGAACTCGGCGATCACCTATCCGGACCGGGTGGTGTCGCTGATCAAGCGACAGATGGGTACCGAAGCCACCTTCGATTTCGACGGCAAGAACTACACACCCGAGTCGATCTCCGCGCTGATTCTCAAGCAACTGGCCCAGGACGCGGCCGCGTACACCGGCGGCGACGTGTCCAAGGTCGTCATCACAGTGCCCGCCTATTTCGGCATGCTCGAACGGGACGCCACCAAGAACGCCGGGAAGATCGCTGGACTCGACGTGATCGGAATCGTGCCCGAGCCGGTCGCCGCCGCGTTGCACTACGAGGCCACCACCGAGGCACAGGACAAGACCATCCTCGTCTACGACCTCGGTGGCGGCACCTTCGACACCACGGTGATCCGGGTGTCTACCGACGAGATCCTCGTGGTGTGCACCGACGGTGATGACCACCTCGGTGGCGCGGACTGGGATATCCGGTTGCGCGACTGCCTGCTGGCCAAGTTCCGGGAACAGATTCCGCCGGGCACCGAGCCGGAGGATGACGACGAGTTCATGCAGTCGCTGGCCATCGTCGCGGAGGACACCAAGAAGCAGCTGTCCAAAGTGGAATCCAGGCCGGTGCCGCTGCGGGGTGCCGGGGCGGCGGCCAGGGTCGACGTGAGCCGGGCCGAATTCGAGGGGGTGACCAGCGACCTGCTGGACAAGACCATCGAGATCGTCAAGCGCATTCTCGGAACACTGCAGGAGAAATCACCCGGCGCGACCGTGGACGAGGTGCTGCTGGTCGGCGGCGCCACGAAGATGCCCTCGGTGGCGCAGCGGCTGCACGCCGAGTTCGGTTGGGAACCCAAGCTGCACGATCCCGACCTCGCGGTGGCCAAGGGCGCTGCGCTCTATGCACTGGGCCGTGTAGTGCACCGTGAACTGCAAACGGCTCGCGAGCAGGCCGGTTCCGAGACCGAGGCACAGTCCCGAGCCGCGGACGCGGTCGACACCGTGTCCGCCCAGACCGGCATCGCCGTGAGCACCTTGGAAAGCCTCGCCGCCAAGGAGACCCGCAACGTGCTCCCCAAGGCGTTCGGCGTGAAGCTGGTGGACACGGATACACCGGGCTGGCCCAGCTACATCGAGCATCTGGTGCACGCGAACGATTCCCTGCCGACCGACGTCCGCGAACTCGCGGCTTCCACCATCAAGGATGGTCAGCGGGAGATCTGCATCGAGCTCTACGAGCAGTCCGGTGTGGTGGCAGGTCGGGATCTGGCCGAGAACAAGGCACTGAACGAAGGGCAGGGAACCATCAGTGGGCTGCCCCCGCTGCCCGCCGGGTCTCCGGTGGACATCGAGCTTCGGGTCGATGACGAAGGTCTGCTGCGGCTGGACGCGACCGAACGCTCCACCGGCAAGCAACTGACGATCGAAGTCCGGGTGAGCGTGCTCACCACCGAACAGGTCAATGAAGCCACTGAGATCGTGTCCGGGTTGACGGTCTCCAGCTGATGGCCCCATTCGACCCCAAAGCATACGAAGCGGCCGTCGTCAAGCCGCTGCGGCGATGGACGGGCCGAGAACTGCCCGATGATCTCGTTTCGCGTTATGCGATCGACCTTGCGATGTCGGACGCGGGAGTGACGCAGCGGCTCGCCGAGATCAGGTCACACTGGAACAAAGGCGCGCAGTCCACCGGCAAGTCGGCCACGACGCAGAACCTCTACAAAGCGTTTCTGCGGGCCGATGACGAACTCAAACGCAAGCACGGCAGCGAACTCAACAAGATCAACTGGTGGCGGCAGCATCAGCAGGCGAGAGCCGGTGCCCGCCAGAGCGAGATCGATGAATTGGCACAGACGCTGCGCCGGAGTTTCGGTGAACTCGGGCTGATCGCGGCCGGTCAACTGGAGGCCACCATGCGGGCGACCTTCGCCGCGCTCGCCCCGGACGAGGTGAACCAGGCTCTGGACAAGGCGGAAGTCTCGGTCAGCACGCCGACGGAACTTCCCAAATCCAGCGGCCTGCAGCACACCGTTTACCGCACGCTGGCGACCCAGCTCGTCAACGCCCAGGTCGCCTCGATCGGGGAACTGCTGTACGGGGAGATCACCAGCTTCGAGATCCTCGAGTCGTTCCGCTGCGTGCCACCGCAACCGGAGGGACTCACCGCACGGGCGGTCGAGTCGGCTACCGCACGGGAGAACAAGCGGTCGGGCAACCAGGCCGCTCGGGAGGCGCTCGGCATCCTCAACACCGCGGCGAAGGCCGGCGTCGATCTGCGCGAGCTGACCTTGTTCCACCTGCTGGAGAACGTCAGGGCGCACCACGGGCAGGGCGCACCCCCCGCTGCGCTGCTCAAGCAGTTGCTGCAGGTTCGGCTGGAGCCGACCCAAGCCCGTCAAACCGTGTTCAGCGTGCTCAACGAAACCGTGGCCAGCCCGTCGGGCGGGCTGGCCACGGTCAGGGAACTACTCGAGGAAGGGCGGCTGCTCGCCGCTCAGCACGCGCTGACGACGATTCCCAACGCGGAGGATGCGGCCGCGGCAAAGGCCCAAGTGCAGCGGCACGCCGAGCAGGTACGCCAGCTCCGCGACGCCGCGCACGAGTCGGTGCGCGCCGGCAACGAAGCCGATGCGCTGCATCAGTTGCGTCAGGCGGCGGCGCTGGCCACCGACGACGAGGAGCTCGCCGCCGAGCTGCGCCGAATTCCACCACCGCCGGTGCTCGGCTTGTCCGCGCAACCGGAAGGCGTCGGCGTCCGGGTGTCCTGGCGGGCCGCCGCCAGCCACAGCGAAGACACCCGGTATCGGGTGGTCCGCAAGACGGGGCGAAGCCCTGCGGATCCGGACGACGGCACCGTGGTCGGAGAGGACGACAAGACGGTCCTCGTCGACCGGACCGCGCCCGCCGGCCTGCTCGTCGGATACGCGGTGTTCGCCGCCACCCAGGGCGGAGCCTGGTCCCGTCCCACCGCGGTGGCGATCGAGGCCCTTCCGCCGGTGCACAACGTGCGGTTGATCCTCGAGCAGGGCGTGGTCGACGGCCAGTGGCAGGTGCACCCGGGTGTGCTGGCCGTCGAGGTACGCCGGGGCACCGGCGAGGCGGGCACCACGGTGCCCACCACTGGCAAGACCTCGTTTCGCGACCGGGGCGTCCCGGAAGGTGGCGATCACGTCTACACGATCACCGCTCGGTACCGGCGCGGTGATGGCAGCACGGCGCTCGCGGTCCCCGTCGTGGACAGGGCGACCAGTCAGACGCGGGTACTTCCGGTGTCCGCGCTGTCGGTGGTGCCGGGGGAGCGCGGCTCGCGAATCGTGATCAAGTGGCGGCAGCCCGCAGATGCCGAGGTGACCGTGCGGCGGGCGAGCGAGCCATGCGTTTGGGAGTTCGGCACTGTGGTGTCGCTGGCCGAGCTCGCCGGGTACGGACAGGAGGTGACCGGGCTCGCCGCCGACGAGGGGGAATGGCGAACCCTCACCGCTGACGCGCTGACCGGTCGATTCTGGTACGTGCCGTTCACGCTCGGGCCGGCGGGCGCGGTGTGTGGCCAGGAGGCGGAGCTGGGCATCGCGCTGCCCATCACCGGCCTGCGACACCAGCGACTGGGGCCGGAGGTGGTGTTGTCCTGGACGTGGCCGGAGCAGATGGGCGCCGTCGAAGTCCGCTGGCGTACCTCCACCGACTCCGGACGGCACCGCCTGACCAGGCAGCAGTATCAGGACGCGGGTGGCTGTCGACTCCGATCCGGCACCGCTCAGTTGCATGTGCAGGTACACGGTGTGGCCGTATCCGAGGGTGGTGAGTGCCTGGCCTCGGCGGTGGAGCTCACCGTTCCCGAGCTTCCCCCAGCTGTCAGCTACACCATCGATATGACCCGACGACCGCTGGTCGGCGGTGGCACCGTGCGGGTGCGGTTGACCGCGGACCAGTCAGTGGCGCGCGCCGTGGTGCTGGTGATCGTCGCCCCCGGCCCGGTGATGCCACGTCGTCCGAGCGACGGGCAGGTGTTGCTGCGCAGCTCACAGGATCTCGTGGCGGGCAATGAGGTGGAACTCACCGCGGCACTTCCCCGATTGCGCAAGCCGTACTGGGTCCGGTGCTTTCTCGAAGCGAACGGTGAAGATCACGCCCCCATCCAGCTGATCGACCCTCCTACCAAGCAACTGAAAGTGTCGTGATGTTCAAGGCCACCTATCCCTTCGTGATGTCCACCGCCGCATGTCCCTATTGCTACCACCGGATCGATCTGGCCGAACTTCGATTCCAGTGCACCGGACGCCCCGCACCGGGACGCCCCCGATGTGCCAAGACAGTCGATGAGGCAAGGGAGCGGCTGACCGGATTCTCCGGAGCATCGTGGCCCACCTTCCCGCCGCCGGAGTCGAAGTCTCCGCTGCCCCCCCGACGGGCTCCGTGCACGCTCTGCGGCGGACCGAGTGGAATTCGAGCCTGCCAGGTCTGCCGGACGCCGTTGCCCGCCAATTTCGCCGACGGCCGCAGCCCGTTGATCGGGATGGTCGGTGGGAAGGACGCGGGTAAGACCGTCTACACGACTGTGCTCGCGCATGAGCTGCGGCACAACATCCGCCGCCGATTCACCGCGGACATCTGGTTCGCCGGCGACCAGCAAGGTGGACCGGGTTCGGTGAGCGACTGGCTGAAGGACTACGAACAGTCGTTGTTCGCCAAGAACACCTTGCCCGAATCCACCGCGGGCGCCAGGGACGGGAACAAGGTTCCGTTGGTGCTCCAGTGGCGTCAACCCTGGCGCGGCCTGCTCGGCCGTGAGGTGTACCGAACCACCACGCTGTCGTTCTACGACGCGGCCGGTGAGGACATGACCAGCCAGGAGTTCGTGAACGCCCAGGCGTATCTGGCATCGGCGGACGGCTTGATCGTGCTGCTGGACCCGTTCAAGCTGCCGGGGTCATCCGATCGCATCGTCGTGCCGGACTCCAGCAGGCGCGACGCTGAGCCGCCGCTGACCGTGCTCTCCCGGATCACCGAGCTACTCAGGACCAGCCACGGGATCAGGGGGAGCAGAAACATTCCCATTCCCATCGCCGTGGTGTTCTCCAAGATCGATGCCTTCTACACGATGCTTGGGAACGGGCATCCGTTACTGCGTCAACCGGATACCGGTCCGTTCTATGACGAGGCGAACGGCCGCGATACCGACGAGTATCTGCGCGCGTTGCTGACCGATCTGGACGCCGATGACCTGGACGTCCATCTGCGGCTGAACTACAAGAAATTCCGGTATTTCGCGGTGTCCTCGCTCGGCGCGGAACCCGACTACGACCACAAGACGGTTGATCGGGGTGGTGTGCGTCCATTCCGGGTCGACGAGCCGTTGCTCTGGCTGCTCGGACTCTCGAAGATCATCGAAAAGAGGGGCGCATGACCGAGAACGGTTTTCTGTCCCTGTACTACACCGATTGCCGCCCCGGGCAGGGCTTGCGCGGGGGCGCGGGCTTTCAGTTCCAGGCGGTGTCCCAGGGGGTCGACCACGACGCGATGACCCTGGTGACGCGCTCCGCGCTCTACGAGGCCCCGGTCTCCTGGATGCGCGAGCATCGCGCCGTCAGCTCCTATCCACCTTCGCTCACGCATGTGTTCGACGGGGTGTATGTGACCGCACGAGGGATCTACTTGGGGGCTGAGGCCAACGGTGTACGAGAGGGCAACCAATTCACCCACGCGGTGACGACCGGTGACCCGGAGGCGTACGGACTGATCCGGCCCGCCCAGCTCTGGGAAGCGCCGTGGTGGTCCGAACAGCCCTCGGCGGGCACGGAGTGCGATCCGGTGCCCGCCCAGCCGGAACAGGGCCCGTGGGGTATCGACGCAATCCGGGAATGGGTACTGGGCCAGCCCGACGCCGAGGACTGGCTCACCGCGGTGAGTTCCGCATTTTATCAGGCGCAAGAGGAGAATCGTCGACGAGTGCTGTTCGTCGGCGAGGATGCCGCGGCGATCCTCGGGTGGATAGCCGCCGGAACTCTGTTGTTGCCGCAGTCCCGTGCGCTGCGACTCGGATTCCGGGTCTTCGCGACGAATCCGCAGTACAGTCAGCACGACGTACTGGGATTGCATCCGGACTGGGCCGGTCCGTTCGCCAACCCGGATCGGGACGGAGAGTTCGTGGTCTTCAGCCTCGACTCCGGAAAGCATTCCGTGGTCGAGCCCGCCGAAGCGGCGGCGTACTGGGCACCCAGATTTCTGCGCAATGATCCGTGGGACGTCATGGACGCCGTGGAACTGGCGCACAAGTTCGCTCGCCAACGGCAACGGCGCGCGGACCCCACCGCCGAGGCGGTCGACGCGCGATCATCCACGGCTGATCGGCTGGCCAGTGCGGTGGTGGTGCTCGACGAACCGGTGCCGGAGGGACACGGGCTGGCCCGGTGGCTGGCCGGACAACCCTCGCTGTCCCTGGAGGACATCGTGGAGCCGGTCACCGAAGCAGTGCTCAACGGCCCGACCGACGCGACGATGCTCGCCGAGCTTGATGATGCGATACAGCTGCGCAACATGGGGGGCCAACTGACCCGCCGAATCCGGCGGGAACTACTGGCTGCCGAACTCGGTGAGGTGCTTTCGGGACGAAAACCGCACTATGTCGACTCGTTACTGCCGCGGCGCAATTGGCCTCCGGCTGAGCAGCGCTCAGCCACCGAACTCGTCGAGCAGACCGCGGCCAAGGTCCAGCCGGATCAGCTGGACCTGGTACTGCGTATCGCGACGAGATTCAGAATCGAACCGACGGTGGCGAACTTCCGGGACGCCGCGAATCAGTTCGTCATCTGGTGGACGAATCACCCCACCCCAGCGCTGAACCCGGACCGCTGGCCATGTGGTCCGCTGCTGGTCGACCTGCTACGCGATGAGCTCACCGCGCGAAGGGATGCCACGACCCGGAAACACGTACATCAGCACTGGTGGCGAATTCTACTGCCGATCAGTGACCTCAGCTCACCGCTGGATGCCGATGTCACCGCCGCGGCGTTCGAGCTCGGCCCACCCGAGGTCCGCTATGACGTACTGGCGAAAGTTCTCGAATTCGTGACGAACCGTGATCGACCCGACACCGGTGAGCTCGCCTGGGATGCATTGTTCCGATACGCATCACCCAGAACCGGGGAACTACTCGAATTGCTGAACCGGTTGCGCCCGGACACGATATCCCCTCTTGTCACGACCAAGGCTTGGCAGGCGCTTGCGGCTCTCTGCCGGTCCCGGCTGACCGGCGCTGAGCTCGATGCGGTGGCGCGGCTCACGGAGCTCGGTGGGAAATCCGGCGACAGCCGATTGGCCGAGTTGCGGCGACAGGACGAAGAATTGCGACGCTGGCTTGCCTCGCTGACCGGGCGTGCCGCAGACCAGGCAGGCAAGCATGCTTCGACGCTGGTTACGGTCACCGAGACGGTACTCGACGCTCGCCGGTCAAAGGTACTGAATGCGGTGCTCGACGACCTGCCGCTCGGGCAGGCGCTGCAGATGCTCAATGATGCGGGAAACCGCCTGCGGGACTTCTTGGTGCGAGAGCTGCCCGCATTGTGGAATGACGAGTCGTATAGCGAACGCCAAGTTGATACGGCGGTGGCGATCGCCTACCTGGCCACCAGATCCGGAGCCATATCAGATGAGCTGACCACCGAGTTCGATGATATTTTCAAGAACTGGGCTCGCGACATCCCACTCACCCGCGTGAGTCGGGTGGAGCAGCTGCTGAAGGCCGTCGACCCGGAACTCCCCCGGGATTGGCTCAAATACGTCGCAGCCGCGCTGCCCTGGCGGCGCAGAGCCGAAGTGACGCGGAAACTTCCCTCCCCCGCGAAGGACGCCGCGCCGGAGCAGCCCGGCTCGAAGCAGTCGAAAACGCCCCGGTGGCCGTTCGGACGCAGAGGCGGAGGTACGTGATCGATGGGGTGCCTGCTCCGGATCGCCACTGCCTGGTTTGCGTTCCTTTTCATCGGGGTCATGCTGCAATTCCCTGCGTACCTTCTGATCCCCTTCATGACTGTCCTACTTCCGCTTTATCTGTTCGGTGGCCTGGCGGGGGGCTTCGTCGTCGCACTGCTCACCTTGGCCGGCTATCGGTCGTGGAAACCGCGGACGATCACCGCGGCTGATGTGGAGCAGGGGGTGTCGAATCTGCCGGAACTTCGGCGGGACAGCCCGTTCGGGCGGGATCCGGCCTGGCCCAGCTATCTGGTCGCGCAAAGTCGTGTCGATCTGCACGAGATAGCCAGGAGCACCGTCCGGTTACTCGACGACAGTCGACGTAAGATCAACGCTCTCGGCACGAACTGGAACCATCTCGCGGGGCGGGTGGCCCTGCGCATCCTGCTCTACCCGGCCTGGCTGATGGTCAGCCTCGGAGCGCTCCTCGCCGTCGCGCTGACCCTGCTGAGCTGCGGGCTCGCGCTGCTGGCCGCCCTGGCCGGTTGGCTGCTCGTGGTGGGCGTGCTGCGGGGCGGCGATGTCCTCGTACGCCGGCTCAGAAGAGCGAGTGGAAGCTGCCAGTCGTGCTATCACGTCTCGGCGCTGCCCGCTTTCCCCTGCAACGGATGCGGGCGGGTGCACCGCGACATCCGGCCGGGGCGGCTCGGCTCAGTGCGGCGCAGGTGTGCGTGCGGCGCCGTTCTGCCGACCACTGTGCTGCGAGCGACCCGCTGGTTGCAGACCAGCTGCCCGAACTGCCTGGCACCACTGCGAGCGGGAGCGGCCGCGGTCCAGGACATCCGGCTGCCGGTATTCGGCCCGGTCTCGGCGGGCAAGACCCGGCTGGTCTACGCGGGACTGCTGGCCCTGCGCGACCGGGCCGCGGCCGCGGGGGTCTCGGTCGACTTCGTCGACGACGAGAGCAGGCAGGCGTTCAAGGACGGCACGGCGATCATCAGCGCCGGCGCGGACACCGTGAAGACGCCGGCCGGCCGGCTGCCGAGGGCGATCACCGCCGACATCACGGTGGCCCGGCGCAAGGCGCTGTTACATGTGTTCGATGCCGCCGGCGAGTTCTACATCAACCGTGGTGACAACAGTGAGTTGCTGTTTCTCGACCACGCACAGGGCCTGGTGTTCGTGGTCGACCCGTTCTCGATTCCCTGGGTGCAGGACGAACTCGGTGGGCTCAGCCAGGTGCTGCTCGCGCGGGCGAACGCGGCGGTGGACGATCCCGAACGGGTGTATCACGTGACCGCGGGCCGGTTGCGGGATTGGGGCGTGCGCACCGCCGGTCAGCGCCTGGCGATCGCCGTGGTCAAGGCCGACCTGCTGCTCAATCTGGCACCCGCGCGGGCGCTACAGGCTGACCGGGTCCGGGACTGGCTACGGGAAGCCGGTCTGGACAATCTGGTGCTCGCCGCGGAGCGCGATTTCGCTGAGGTGCGGTATTTCCTGGTGGCATCAGTCCCTGAGCGGCGAGCTGGCTATCCGATGTCCGCGGCTGATCCGTTCCTCTGGCTGATGGCTCGTGCCGGCCTACGGCTGCTGCCCGAGGAACTCGATCCCGCCAAGAAACCCGAGGAGGTGGCATAAACCGTGCGCGGACCACAAGAGCCGACCATCGCTTACCTGGTTTATCGGGGCTTACTGATCATCATTGTGAGCATCCTGCTGCTCGCTACCGGCTACCTGATCACCCAATTTTTTATCGAAATGTTCAGAACATAGGAGGAGGTGAGCCATGCCGTTCCTGATTTTCTTGCTGGCGCTCGGCGCCGCCATGCTGGTGATCTATATCGTGGTATGGCTCACGGTGGCCTTCGTGATGTTGCTCCTGATTCCCGCTCTGCTGATCGTGTTTCCGCTCTGGTTACTCGGTGGGGCGCTCGTGGGCTTCGCCGTTCCGCTGCTCACGCTGGCCGGTTACCAGCCGTGGCGACCGAGGACGATCACTGCCGCTGACGTGGAGAGCGGGAATTCGAACCTGCCCGAGCTCCGGCAGGACAGCCCGTTCGGGCGGGACCCGGCATGGCCCTGCTACCTGGTCGCCCAGAGCCGCGTCGACCTGAACGAGATGTGGAGCCGTACCGTCCGGACCCTCAAGCGGTGGTGGGTGATCAGTCCCGGCGCGTTCGCCGCGTCCGCCACGATGCTGGTGATCTGTGGATCGGCCCTCCTGGTGGCCTGGGGTGCCTGGCTGCTCGTGGTCGGTGTGCTCCGAGGTGGTGACGACCTGGTCCGTCGGCTCAGAGGAGCGACCGGAAGCTGCCCGGTGGACTATTTCGTCTCGTCGTTGCCCGCCTTTCCCTGCGACGGGTGCGGGCGGATGCACCGCGATCTCCGGCCGGGGCGGCTCGGGGCCGTGTGGCGCAGATGCCTATGCGGTGCCGTCCTGCCGACCACGGTGCTTCGGGCGGCCCACCGGCTACAACCAAGTTGCCCGAACTGCCTGGCGCCGTTACGGAAGGGCGCCGCCGTGGTCCGGGACATCCGGCTGCCGGTGTTCGGCCCGGTCTCGGCGGGCAAGACGCGGCTGGTCTATGCGGGCCTGCTGGCCCTGCGGGACCAGGCGGCCGCGGTGGGCGCCTCGGTCGATTTCGTCGACGACGAGAGCAGGCAGGCGTTCGAGCACGGTGTGGAGATCATCAGTACCGGCTCCGACACCGCCAAGACGCCGGCCGGTCAGCTGCCGATGGCGATCACCGCTCAGGTCACCGTGGCGCGACGGAAAGCCTTGCTGCATCTGTTCGACGCGGCCGGTGAGTTCTACATCGACCGCGGTGACAACAGCGAGCTGCTGTTTCTCGACCACGCGCAGGGTCTGGTGTTCGTGGTCGACCCGTTCTCGATCCCGTGGGTTCAGAACGGGCTCGGCGGGCTCGGCCCAGTCATGCTCGCGCGCGCGAACGTGGCATTGGACGATCCCGAGCAGGTGTACCACGTGACCGCCGATCGGTTGCGGGACTACGGCGTGCGCACCTCCGGTCAGCGGCTGGCGATCGCCGTGGTCAAGGCCGATCTCCTCGACAATCTCCCGCCCGCTCGGAAGCTGGCGCCGGACCGGGTCCGGGAATGGCTGCAGGATGCCGGTCTGGACAACCTGGTGCTCGCCGCGGAACGCGATTTCGCCGAAGTTCGCTATTTTCTGGTGGCATCGCTTTCTGGCGCGCGGGCGGGCGATGCACTGTCCCCCGCCGCCCCGTTCGTCTGGCTGATGGCGCGCGCCGGCCGGCAACTGCCGTCCATCGGGGAGATCGACCCGACCGAAGAGGCGGCGTGACCCATGCCGGGAGCACAAGATCCAACCATCGCCTACCTGATCCACCGGGGATTGCTGGTCGGCATCATGATCATGATCTTAATCAGCTTCGGCTACCTACTCTTCCAATGGGCTCCGGAAATACTGGAGTGGGTAATTTCGTCCGTTCGGGCAGTGCGTGAATCGTTCACCTGGGAGCTGTTTTGATCATCGGTATCGATCTCGGCACGACCTTCTCCGCGGTCGCCACCATCGGCGCGCACGGCAGGCCGATGACCGTGCCCAACAGTTTCGGTGAGCCGACGACCCCGTCAGTGGTGTATTTCGAGTCGGCCTCTTCGGTCCTGGTCGGCGTTGCGGCCCGCAATGCCGCGACGGTGGATCCGGACAACACCGTCGCACTGATAAAACGTCGGATGGGTGACGAATTCGAACTGCTGTTCCACGGGGCACGGCACACCCCGGAGTCCGTCTCGGCACTCATTCTGCGCAGCTTGGTGAACGACGCGACCACTCAGCTCGGGCGGGAAGGTCCGATTCGCGCGGTGATCACCGTGCCCGCCTACTTCGGCATCCGGGAAAGGGAGGCGACCTATCAGGCAGCACACCTGGCCGGAATCGAGGTGCTGGAACTGCTGAGCGAACCGGTCGCCGCGGCGCTGCACTACGGCACGTCGGAGCTGACCGGCGTCGACGGCGGTGGCTCGATACTGGTCTACGACCTCGGTGGCGGCACGTTCGACACGACAGTGCTGCGCGTCGGCCCCACCGGCATCCACGTCGTCGCCACCGACGGCGACAGCAAGCTCGGCGGAGCGGACTGGGACGGGCGGATCGCCGACTTCCTGGCGGCGAGCTTCGTGGCGGTCTCTGGTGCCGACCTGGACGAGGACGACACGTTCCGCCACGAGGTGAGCGTCGCCGCCGAGGCCGCGAAACGGTCGTTGAGCGCGGCCACGTCCCGCCCGGTCGTGCTGCGTTCCGGGGGCACGGCGGTGACCGTGGACTTCGACCGGGCCACCCTCGAACGACTCGGTGCCGATCTGGTCGAACGAACCCTGTCGATCGTCGGCCGGGTCCTGAACAGTGCCACCGCAGGGGGTATCCGACGCATCGACCAGGTGATCCTGGTAGGAGGGTCGACCAAGATGCCCGCGATCGCGGACGCGGTCGCCGGCCGGCTGGGCCGGACTCCGAAACTGGTCGAACCGGATCTGGCCGTGGTGTACGGCGCGGCCATTCGTGCCCACCAGCTCGCCGGTGACGATTCGCGGGCGGAACTGCGCAGCGCGGGCGGGATGCTGGCGGCGATCGCGGACAAGCCGACGACATCTGTGGTGCCCCGAAGCTTCGGGGTGCTCGTGCACGACAGCCACGATCCGGACGGAACCCGTCAGCTCGTTGTGCACGCCGTGCACCGCAACGCACCGTTACCGGCCAGCGCGACCGTTGCCTTCTGCACCATCGTCAACGGCCAGGACCGGGTCCGGGTGCAGATCTTCGAGCAAGCCGGTGACCTGCCTTCCGACGAGATCGAGCACAACCGCCGGGTGCTGGACGGCGAGCTGAGCAACCTGCCGCCGCTTCCAGCCGGGTCGAAGATCGATGTCACGCTGCGGGTCAGCGCGGACGGACTGCTCAGCGTCACCGCCCGCGAGCCGCGCAGCGGGGTATCGCTGGATCTTCAGGCGTATGTGGACGGAGTGGTGGATACCGACGCCGCGCATGAGCTGGCCGGCGCGCTCACCGGAATCAGGGTGAGTCAGTGACATCTGGAGTGGGCATGAGTTTATGGATACGGAAAAACTTCGACGGCATCGGGCTGACCCAGTCGCCGCCGGGTAAATACTTGGAAGTACTGCAACAACAGTTCGGTGGGACCGTACTGTTGTGCATCGACGTGAGCGGATCGATGGACGGGGAGCCGTTACAACAAGCCATTGTTGGGGGTGAACAGTTCCTCAACGAGGCGGCGGACGCCTATTACCAGTGTGGGCTCGCCCTCTGGAACAATAGAGTTGTCAGCTACGTCGCACCGGACTCGTCGCTCAAGAATGCAATCCGCACCTTACGGTTGGCGGAAAGCTCCGGCGGAACCAATGTGGTCCCTGCCCTGATCGTGGCCAAGAAGCTGTTCGCGCCGATGGGCGGAGACCGGGTGCTGTGTGTCTTCGGCGACGGCGACGGCTGCGGACCGAAAGCAGTGCGACTGGCCAGGGAACTCTGCGCGATGGGCGTGCGAATCGTCGTGCGTGGGCTGGGTCCCGGCGCCACAGCGGCGTTGAGCAAACTCCTGTGTCCAGGGGCTTCCGCTGAGGACAGCCAGGTTATCGAGGATGTCGAAGATATCGGCTCGGGGATCGCTTCCATGGCGGCCAGGCTCACCGGTATACGCCGAAGCAGGTGAACGCTGCACTTTCACGGCTTGCCGGTGGCGCGCGGGAGGTTGATCCGGGCTCGGTAGGGCAGCAGTACCCAGTTGAGCCACCTGGCGCCGTACTCGTCATCGAGGTCGATCTGGGTGATCGGGTCCGGGTCGAAGATTTCGGCGGTGCAGCGATCCCCGAACAGCACCACCAGGTGGTGCTCGGCCGTCAACCGTCGCGGCCAGATGAATCCCGATGCCCACTTGGCCTGGGACCGGATCCAGCTTCCCCAGCGCCGGATCATCGGGTCGTGCACATCATCGGCGTGGATCAGCCAGATGTCCTGGGCGACAGCGGCGAGATCGGGCGAGCTGAGCAGGCTGACCAGTTCCAGCTCCGCCGCTGTGTTGAGCGCGCTGGCGCGTTGCCCGGCAACCGTGGCGCGTCGCACCGTTCGGTAGCCGGTGGTGGACCACGTCGAGCGACGTAACAGGATGTCGGCCAGGATGGTCGCGGCATCCGGACTCGCGTGCCAGCTGGAATAGGGATCGTCCGGCGCGCCCGCGAACCGGCCGTACGGAAACCGGCCGTACGGAAACCGTCGGCCGTCTCGATACGGGGTGAAGTCCGTCGGCTTGGTCCGCTGACTGTGCACCCGCCACAAGGTCGTGTCGGCCGGCAGCAGGTACCGGTTCGGACTATCGGCATAGCGCGAAGGTGGCAGGTAATCAGGCACGCGTCAGTCCTCCGCCCGTTCGCCGAACGCGGCGTTGATCAGATCCTGGTCGTCGACCTGTCCGATCAGTTGCGCGGGAATTCCCCCCAGCCAGACATGGCCGCCCAGCCACCAATCCGCGACTCCCCACGGATCGTCCAGGACACCGAGAATCCGGTTGACCCTCCGGACCAGCTCCAGTGGCTGCCCGGTACGGCCGAACTGGAACGCGGGCCATTGACGCATCCCGTCTTCGCGATCCAGCTGGATCAGTTCCGAATCCGCTGGATTCTGGCCACGTTCACGAATCTCCGCCTCACTGAACGCGTGCTCGGCCAATAACCATTCCGAAGCACCTCGTCGCACCTCTTCCATAGTGGGTAGCGGATGATCCGGCACCACCTGTCCAAGGAGCGCTTCGGATATGTTCAGCAGGGTTGTCAGTTCACCGACATCCTGGGCTGAACCCTGCGACCAGCGATTCTCCGGCGCGCGAAGCGCCTCCCGGAACGGGTGCGTCACGGGCAGCGAACCGCTGAGCAGGACGGCGATCTGTTCGACGATCTCGACAGCGGTGTCGGGAACCGCTTCGGTGCCGAGCTGGGCCACCAACTTTTCCAGTTCGGCGAGCGTATCCGTGTTGAGTTGTGCACGGATAGCGTCCCACTCGGCGGTGAGCA
Organism: Pseudonocardiaceae bacterium; assembly: GCA_050700355.1. Classification (GTDB taxonomy): domain Bacteria; phylum Actinomycetota; class Actinomycetes; order Mycobacteriales; family Pseudonocardiaceae. The sequence goes on along the minus strand of JBOHHE010000070.1, from coordinate 18,906 downwards.
GGTCGATCGCTCGATAAAGACCCATCTCAGCCGCTCACCTCATGCCTGGCGATGCTGGTTCGCGCGGCATCGACGGCGGCTTGATTCATACCGCCGATCTGGAGGTCGAAGGTCAACTCGACACCAGAATCCGGTTCGATCGCATGCACGGTGAGGGTTCCGGTCTCGGACATGAAAAAGGTGACCTCGACCGGGGTACCGGCCGGTTTGCGGGCAGGCAGGCCCGTCATCATCCCCTTTCCGATCAGCGTGTTATGGATTAGCTCGCTGGACTCGACCGAGCCCTGCTGCTCCCACACCTCGATCTCGATCGCCCGTTGGTTGTCGACGCCGGTTCCGAACGGGTAAGGGCCGGTATCCGCAGGCAGCGGGGTGTTGGCTCGAAGCAGGTGCATAATCATCTGCCGAGCGGCGAACGGTTTGGTCTGGAACAGTGGATCTTGAGGATCGACTGCCTTCACCCCGAACGCTCTCGGTACCACGGTGGTCACCCTCTTCGCCGCGATACCCTCGACCTGCTCGACGCTCATACCGAGGTGATCGGCGGCGTTTTCCGCGGCCGCCCGCGATATTCCGCCGCTACCGTGCTCCGACAGCGTCTGCTTGACCTGCAGAATTCTGGCGAACAGCGCGGCCCCCTTGGCGACCGCCAGATCGGGTTCGTGCAAGCGGGGCGTGAGCCCCAGCCGATCGGTGAGCCGTTGTCCCACGGCGGGCATCCTGGTCATGCCCCCGACGAGGACGACGTCATCGAAGCCGGGCACCCCCTTGCGCCGAGCCAGATCGATCGTTCGCTCGGTAATCTCGACCACGCGGTCGAGCAGGTCGGCGGTCAGCTCCTCCAGGGTGTTCCTGGTCAGTTCCAGCCGGGCGACCGCGCCCGCGAAACGCAGGTCCGTGCGGCGGGACTCGGTGCGGCTCAAATCCTTCTTCAGTTGTTCGGCGATCTCGGCGAGCGTTTGCAGGAATTCGTCGTCCGCGCTCGGATCCACCCGGGGATGCTCAGCGATGAAGGCCTTGACCAGATGATCTCGGACCCGCTCGTCCCAATCCGCGCCACCGAGGCGGGGATCTCCATCGGTGCAGACGACGCGGATGTCGTCGCCGTCGATCCGGATCACCGTGGTGTCGAACGTCCCACCACCGAGATCGCACACCAGCAGATGCCGGACTCCTGATCCGGAATGCAGGCTCTGATAGTGCAGCGCGGCGGCGACCGGTTCCTGGATCACGTCCAGCACCGTGAGCCCGGCGATCTCACCGGCCTTGCGGGTGGCGTCGCATTCCGCGATGCCGAAGTAGGCGGGCACCGTGATCACCACCTCCCGCACGACCAGCCGACTGTGCTCCCGAGTCGCCCTGACCAGCTCGCGCAGGATCAACGCCGAGAGCTGTTCCGGCGAGTACTTCTGCCCGTGGTATTCCGCGACGGCGTCTCGCCGGCCCATCTGGCGTTTGACCAGCTGGGCGGTCAGATGTGGAGCGAGCACGGCCGAACCCTTGGCCGCGGTACCCACCATGACCTTGTTCCGTGCCTCGAAATAGACGACCGAGGGCGTCGTGTCCTCGCCGATGGCACTGGGCACGACCACCGGCCTGCCCGATAACGTGTCCACATAGGAGATGCACGAATGCGTTGTCCCGAGGTCGATACCGAACGGCGTTGCCGGTTCGTCCGTTGCCGATGTGCTCGGTGGCATCGAGGAAGCCCTCCGCGTTGACTGTCAGGTGATGGTCACTGGCCTTGATAGGTGAATGCGGCCCAGTTCCCGGTCTCGGTCAGATCGAGTAGCGCCAGCTCGTCGGCGAACAGGTGGCTGACCCCCTCCGGCAGCCTACGTCGCTTGTCGAGCATCCACCGTTGCGCCGCGCGCAGCGCCGTCGCCGGATCGTCGTAGCCGCGATTCAGGTAGTGATGGAACATCACCATGAACAGCGCGGTCGGGACGTCACCGACCGCCCATCGAGCGCCGACCACCCCAATGCTTCCCGCAGCGAGAAACGCGGTCGTCAACGTCAGCGCCTCGTCGTGCGCGCTGCCGGTCAGATCGCTCGCGCAGGCGGCGAGGATGACCAGACCTCCGGTGGCATCGACCGGCCTGCCCCGGGCCTGCTCCAACATGTCCCGCACCCGCAGCCGCCCATCGGTGAGAACCAGATGGGAGTTCAGGGGAGGATCTTCGAGCACGGCGTGGCAACCCAGGTGCAGCACTGATGCTCCCGCCGAGTTCCTACTCGGCAGCAGCCGCAGAACCTGTTCCACCTTCGCCCGCTTGCCCTTGCCCATCGGAGCACCCAGATACGTCCCATGTGGGTAGAAACACCGGCGCAGCTCCTCGGTCTCCCGGGAAGCCCAGAACAATTTCTCCCTGAGCTGATCACCACCCACCCGCACCACGGCGGGCGCACTGTGCCATGGCGGTTTCGGACGCCGGGAGGTGTCGATGAACTGGCGAGCCGACGAAGCGTAGGAGATCACCATGTCCTGGCAGGCGTAGCGCGGCCCACCCTCCGGCACGGTCCGGCAGGCGGCATGCCAGGGCACCGTGCCCAACTCACCGACCGGTACCAGAACCAGGCGGGGCACACGCCCGCGCGCCGGGCGGTCGATCGCGGACAACACCTCGTCCATCGCCGCGGTCCACGCCCAGTCACAGATCTCGTTCAGCCTCGACTGCCACTGCCTCGACTCCTCCAGGCTCGGCTCCTCCGTACCCGCCTCCTCCGTACCCGACTCCTCCGGGCTCGGTGACGCCTCTCGGAACTCCGAGGGGGTGGCGTGCAGATCGCGCTGAGCCTGGAGAAACGTGCCGAACACGGTGCCGCGGCCGCAGCGCAACCCAGCTAATTTCCGGTGCGTCACGGTGCCATCCGGGTAGACGATCACCGCGATCCCAGCACGTTCCTCCTCGTTGGGAAGCAGGTAGACCAATGCGCTGGACTCCGTAGCACGCAAAGCGTCCGCGATGTCGGCAACAGGCGGTGGGGACAACAGCCGGGCGTGCGCGTCGGTGCCCTCGACCGCCCTGAGCACGCGACGCCGCAGATTACTCGGAACGGGCGCCGTGCTCAGGTCCGCCATCATCTTTGCTGCCGCCTGAGCGCGCTGATCCTGGTCCTCGGGCTCGTCGCCGAGATTCCACGGCAACTGGGCTCCGTAATCTGTTCGATCGGCTTGGGCCGCCCATTCAGCGGCCAGGTCGGGGTGCCCACCCTCGGCCAATAGCGCCGGGATACTCGCGTCGATGGTCACGAAATGCAACACGATCGCCCGGCCGAGTTCCAAGGCTTCGACGGCGGCGGGACCTCTCCCGCCGGCAAGGCACCAGGATGCGACGTCGGCGGCTTCGCCTGTGGCGGCGAGCGCGATGTTCACTGCACGTTCTGAGTTGCTCTGCAGCAGCACATCGATAGCGCGCTCGCGTAGCGCGCGCACACCGGCTTCGACCGCGCGCTGCCGGTCCCGGAGATTCGGATCGGCTCGCGTGTGATAACAGTCACCGAGCAGCAGGAAAAGGGGAGCCGCATCCGCGCCGTCCGGAGGACTCTGCGCGATCAGGGCCTGAGCCTGTTCCAAGCGGTTGATCGCATTGCTGAGATCGTGATGCCGGCGGAAATGCTGATATCTCATTCGTAGGCTCATGCTGAGGCAACCGAGCGCAGACAACTGTTCGTACAGGGAGAGGTCGGGTTTGGCGCATATTCGACCCAAGGCACTGATACCTTGATCGAGCGAGCGCCGGTCCCTGACCAGAAACCCTTGCCCGGCCTGTGCCATGGCGGCTTGGACGGTATCCATCACATGGTCGAAGCGGCCTTCCGGAGATTGCTGCGAGGCTGCGACGAAGGCGTCGACATCGGCTTGAAATGCTTGAGTACCCGCTGTCGTGAGGCCGCCCTCGCTCAGTTCCAGCCCCCCGCGCATCATGTGTACCCCACTTACCGTCGACGACAGCATTTGGCGTATTGGGTCATCATCAGCGAGCTGTCGGTTAGCTGCGGTCAGCTTCTCGGCGACCTCGTCGAGGAGCGCGGTATCGAGGTTGTACCGATTACGCGCCAGCTTGACCACTGCCGCCATACTGTCACCGAGGGCATTCATCCTACCGCTTCGCCCGACCTGCTTTCCGATTTCCCCGGACGGGATGGACCCTCCGTAACTACTGAAGAACTCAGCTGCGTCGAAGTTCTCCAACTCACCCCCCAGCAATGCTCGGGAGTAAAGGATCGCCGCTAGATTGGGGGCGATCACACCACGGATCGGATGCGCTTCAGGAGCGAGCTTGAACGCCTTCTTCAGTAGCTCGATTCCAGAGTCGAGCAGGTCGATATCTTGCTCGAAAAAACCCTGGATTCCGTTAAGAAGACCGAGCAGGAAGTGATTGACAGAATCGTTTTCCTGGTCCACCGCTGTGCGTTCGATCGTCTGTGTCAGTAATTCTCGCACACGGTCGAATGAGACCGAAGACCTGTCCACCGTCCTGCCGAACAGCAAGGATGCGCCGGCCTTGGTCAACGCGCGGGCACGGTCGGGATGGTCGTCGGGCAATTCGGCCAGGATACGCTCTATCCTGGCGATCGCGAGCGAACTCTCCGCCGCCGATTTTGGGGCCAGATCGAGCGTACCCGCCAGGGCACCCAGCAGATTGTGCGCGATTTCGCGTAGGGGGTCGCCCGCATCGAGCGCCGCAGCCGCGTCGATGACCTCGTCGGTCGCCGAGGCAGCTCCCAGACGATCCCCCTTCTTGTATGCGTAACCAGCATGAACACCCGCGCGAATGGTGGTTACCATGTCATCCGGCATGCCGAGTTGACCGAGCTCACCGAACATATGCTCGACCCAGGTCAGCATCTCGTCCCACTCAGCGATTGACATGTTGTCCGGACGCGCAAGCATGGTCGTCATGGCCTGAAACGGGGCCATTATCGAAGAGAACTGCGGATCCGCCGCCGAGGACTTCGATATCGCGTCGAGATGGTGCGTGAGGAGGCGCACAGTGTCCCCGTCACCCAGATTCAGAGACGAATTCATGATATCTCGAAGCCGAACAGGCCAGTCGATGTCAGCCATTTCCGAGATACTGGGCAGCTCGACCGAAGAATTGCGCAGAAGTTCCAGAAAAGCCAAGATCAGATGGCTGAAATCGGCCTGCTCGGTCGTGATTTCCGGTTCGTTGGCCAGTTCGTTCAACTCGGCGATCACCACGTCGCGATCGGCCGCAGCACCACCCTGCCGCAGGAAACGGACCGCACGTACCATTCCCAGCCGGAACCGGACCAGCTGGCAGGCAGCCGCGTCCTCCTCCGCGGTGAGCGCCGCCCGGGCGCGAGCGAGTTCGTCGACGGCCTCCGCGAAATCCTCTTCGGGCGATTCCTCCTCGCTCGCCAGTACGCGATGCCCGAGTATCATTCCCAGTCGCACGGCCAGCTCGGGGCGTTCCGGGTGGTCGTCACCGATCAGTTCGCGCAGTTCCCGGAAGCAGGCTATCGCCTCGTCCCGGTCCTCCCCCGCGCCGCCGGTCTGGTGATCAAAGCGGTCCACATAGTTGACCCCGAGCCGGTAGAGCACCTGCGGCCGGTCCTCGTCGTCCGCGGCAAGGACACCCAGGATCCGCTGTTCGTAGTCGATAGCGGCGCGGAGGTCATCGAGTTCGCCTCCCACGTCGAAACGAAGGCGCAACAGGTCGACCAGCCGGAGCAGAGCCTCCAGTTCAGCCCCGATGAAATCGGCGGCGGCACCTGCCTCTTCGGCGCTCTCGAAGGCCAGCCGAAGACAACCGATCGCTTCGTCCGCCTCGTGCCGGAGCTGGTCCTCGGCTGCCGCGTCGTCCTCGCGCAGGGCGGTGAACCGCCACGCCAACACCAGCCCGAGATCGACCAGCACGGCCGCGCGCAGCTCAGGACGCTGCCCAACAGCCAGCCCCGCCGCAGTTCTCAGCAACTCGATCGGCTCGTCAGCGTCCGCCGCCATCGGGGTGCGCTGCTCGTCAGCCTCAAGCAGCTCAATCAGCGCGTTGGCGAGCTCGACATGCAACTCGATGTCCCGAGGCGCGGCGACCAACCGGGCCCGCAGCGCTACGACGACCTCTTCGATCGTGGGCGGGTCGCCGGAGTCCCCCCTGGTCATCGACGTATCTTCCTGCAAGTGCGCGCACCATGTCGTTCGTCGGTCAAGACGTTGCCTCGCACCCTAAACCCGAGTACCGGGTTCTGGACCGATGGAGAACTGTCGATGACAGCAAGCTGTCCGGTCACGTCCGAGCGAGCGATCAGCCACTCATGCGCTGGCGCCGACGCCGTAGTGCCGTAGTGCCCATGCTTCCAGCCCAACTCATCCAACACGGCGTCCGTCCAGCGGCCCGGCGCCCGGTAGGTCGGTCATCTACACGTCCATAGTCGCAGGTGGGTAGGGCATTGCGTGATGGCGCACCGTATCCCTGTGACCCGCTTGGCGGAACTACAACACGGCGCCTGGCACCAGACACCCATGCGCACTTCGCGCACCAGGTTTGACCATCTGGTCCGGTTCCTCGGGTGTCTGAAACTCCCGGTGGGTGATTCCGCATGGATCGCTGCGCTGAACGAGGCACGTCAGAACGCCGACGCGTCCCGCGAGGAGGTCGGGGCGCCGCACGCGGGGGGCAACGTTCCCACTGCCGCGTCCATGATCGCTGTTTGTGAAGGAAAACCGGTATCAGTCACCGGTTTTCCTTCACAAACAGCGATCATGAGGGGGTTGGTGGTGCGCTGGGGACGGCGTGGGTGGATCGTGAATGGTGGTTAGGTGCGCTGAGGTGGTCTCACCTCAGTTTGGTGACGTGAAGTAACCATGCCTCTGAGGTGGTCGTCGCGGTGGAGATCGAATCTCCGGGCAGCCACCTTGAGGACCGGGACACCAAACCCGCGCTGTATGCCCGCTACGGGATCCCGCACTACTGGCGGGTCGAACTCGACCCCCCGATGGTCACCACATCGGCCACGCGGACCGGTACCGGATAATCGAGACCACCGGCCACCTCGAAGTCACCGGGTCATTTGACGTCGACCTCCCGCTCGCCGACCTGCTCCCGCGCTGGGCAGACCGCGGCGATGGTCCTGCCATCCCCGAACAGGGCTAGCTGCTCCGCACGGAGTTAGACCTGCCGAGGTCACCTGGATAGATCGAGTGGCACGGGGTCGGGGGCTGGGTGGATGTGACCGGTGAGGGTGCCGAGCTGGTCGACGTCGAGCTGGACGGTGTCGCCGGGATTGAGGTAGGGGTACTTGTCGGGGCCGTGCAGGCCGGCCAGCTCGAGGATGCAGCCGGTGCCAACGGTGCCGCTGCCGATGATGTCGCCGGGCACCAGCCGGGTGCCCCGGGAGGCGTAGGACAGCATCTGACCGAAAGACCAGTGGATGTCGGCCCAGCTCCCGCCACCGTAGTGACGGCCGTTGACCGAGGCCGACATGGCCAGCCGGTAGCCCTTGCCGCTGCGGTAAGGCTCGATCTCGTCGGGCGTGACCAGCGCGGGGCCGATGCTGGTGGCCCCGTCCTTGCCTTTCACCGGCCCCAGACCCAGCCTCGACTCGGTGGCTTGGAGATCACGCGCGCTCCAGTCGCAGAAGATCATATAGCCGGCGATGTGGTGCTCGGCCTGCTCGGGCGAAAGGTTCGCGCCAGCCTGGCCGACGACGGCGGCGACCTCAACCTCGTAGTCAAAGGCAGTGGAACCGGGCGAGATCGCGATGTCCTCGTCCGGCCCCCGGATGGCGGCCGGGTTGCTGAAGTAGAAGACCGGTTGGCGGTACCAGAGCGGGTCGACCTCACGGCCCCGGGTGCGGGCGGCGTTGCGGGCGTGCTCCTCGAACGACAGGAAGTCCCGCACCGACGGTGGGGGAAGGATCGGCGCGCGCAGCCGTACCGTTTCCAGGTTCACGACCTCGGACGGATCATTCAGGGCTCGTTGCGCCGCTGTGGTGAGCCCGCCTTCGGCGCGGAGGATGTCCAGCAGCGAGGCCGGGATGTCGAGGCCGTGGATCTGCCCGCCCTGTAGTAGGCCGGGGCGATCGGCTCCGGTGGTGGTGCAGGTGTAGGTAACCCAGCGCATTGATTCGGCTCCGGATCTGGTCAGGCCTCACGATAGGACCGCCGATAGTCCGGCGTGCTGACGCGGCGTCGATACGCTCGACAATGACAACGTAGCCGTGCACCGGGACCTCCGCTGGTGATCGCTGTCTCGGAAGAATGAGCCGCTGGCTGGTTCTCCTGGCCATCATCCGGTCGAGCGCGCTGCGGACTGATGCGATCCGCAGCGACTCAAGACGCACACTTCGGTTCACTGCCCCACAGCCGCACGGTCCCGTCGTCGCTAGCGCTGGCCAGTAGGTGCCCGTCCGGGTTGAACGCTATCGCGGTCACCCAGTCGGTGTGACCGGTCAGGGGCTCACCGACGGGCTTAGCGATGGCTGGATCCCACAATCGCACAGTCCTGTCGTCGCTAGCGCTGGCCAGCAGGCGCCCGTCCGGACTGAACGCCACTGCCCGCACCGGGCCGGTGTGGCCAGTCAGGGGCCGGACAGCCAGCCGGGCGGTGGTCGGATTCCACAACCGCACTGTCCGATCCCGGCTGGCGCTGGCCAGCAGGCGCCCATCCGGACTGAACGCCACCGCCCGCACCCAGCCGGTGTGGCCATTTAGTGGCTGGCCGACCCGCTGACCCTTGGCCAGATTCCACAACAGCACCCTCCGGTCGTCGCCAGCGCTGGCCAGCAAGCGCCCATCCGGACTGAACGCCACCGCCCCCACCCGGCCGGTGTGGCCATCGAGGAGTTGACCGACCGGCTGATCCGTGGCCGGATCCCACAACCCCACGATCGCGTGGCCAGCGCTGGCCAGCAGGCACCCGTCCGGGCTGAACGCCACTGCCCACACTCCCTGTACGCCGGTGTGGCCGGAGAGAGGCCGGCCGACCGGTTGACCAGTGGTGGGATCCCACAACCGCACCGTCAGATCCTCACCGGCGCTGGCCAGCAGCTGCCCATCCGGGCTGAACACGACAGCAGTGATAGCTTTGAAGATCCATCTTCGACTGACTTTGATGGTCATCAGCAGTCGTTGCGGAACTGCTGAGCGTGGAGTGGGGGCAGTAGTGAGGCGGGCTGGCTCGGATCGGCGAGGCGAGTGGTCGCCAGCACGTCCGGAGGCGGGTGAGGGTGGTGGGTTTACCTGGTGGAGAAGGTCTCGCGCGGCGGTGGCGACGGTGGGGCTGTCGTGGGAGGCGATACGTTGCAGGGCTTGCTGGGCGACCCGGAGTCGCGCTGGATCGTTCGAGCTGAGCCAGGTGCCGAGGGTGGCCACCGCAGCGCGCCGGATGTCAGGGTAAGGACTGTCCAGGCTCAGTTGCAGCGCTTCGGGCAGCGCTGCGGCAGCGGCCCCGCGGGGGTTGCGGGCTAGCAGGATGGCGCCTTCGGCGCCGTAGAGCCAGCGTTGCGGGGTTTGCGCGCTGCCGTGTGCGGTGACTTGGTCAGCAGCGTAGGTGTAGGCGTCCTCGACTGTGATGTAGCCGTTTCCGTTACGGTCGGCGGCGCCGCTGCGTAGGCCGTCCACCAGACCGGCGGTGAACACGGACCCGCCGGTGGCGCCGGGAAGCGGGGTGCCCTCGTAGGAGTACTCACCGGCGCGGGAGGCGGTGAGCACCGCGCGGCCACGGCCGGCGCCGACCAGGCGGCGCTCCAGGTCCACCTCGGTATCGCCTTTGACCTGCGAGAATGAGCCGCTGAAGCAGCAGTCCAGGATCAGCACCTGCTGTCGGGCCCGGCAGTTCTCCAGCTGGTCCAGCAGCCACGCCGACTCCACGCCGGTCGCGCTCAGCTGGGATTTGATGGTGTCGGTCGCGGCGAAGTACAGGCGGCCCCGCGCGTCCAGCACGCCGTGACAGGAGAGGTAGACCGCAATCAGGTCGTCCACCCGGCGATCGGCCAGGAATACGCCGAGCGCCCGGCGGATCTGGTATTCCGCCCGGTCCAGCACCTGGGTCACGGTGAACCCGCCGATGGCCGGGTCGGCCAAGACCTCGGCCATGGCGGTCACGTCCTGGGCCGGGGCCCGTAACTGGCCGAAACCAGGATCGGTGTAGGTGGCGGTGCCGATCACCAGCGCCAGCCGGGACCCGGGCGGCTCAGGGGACGGCGGCATGTCGGGCCAGCCAGGCATTGATGATCTTCTCCTGTTGCGCTGTGGTCGGGCGGGTCACCTTCACCGTGTCGCCGTCGATCGTCACCTCGACGGTGCGACCGTTGCGAGACACCCAGTCCCGGATCGTGGTGAGTACCGCCCGCAGCCCGGCCGAGCCCCAGCGCACGGCCAACGTCCCGGCCAGGCTCGACAGGCCCTTGGCCCCTTCTGGAGCCATGCCACCAGGCACCGCATCCACCGCGTCGACGTCCAGGTCGAGCAACTCGGCGCGCAGCCGTCGGGCCAGCCCAGCCGTCTCCTCCTCGTCACCGTCGTCAGCGGGATCGATTCGCACGAGCAGATCCGAGCCAGCTGCCATTCCGCCACCCCACCCTGCCGACTTCCGGCTGCAATCATCGTCAACGACATCTAGAAATCGGCCAATGCCGCGGGATTATTACACCCAGGAGCACGCCATAACTTCAGACGCCAACAGCCGGGCTGAGGTATTAACCAGGCACGGAGCTGGTGGACGTGGCGCCGAGTACGGCGTCGATCGTTGATCGGAAAACCGCCAGGCCGTCGACGGAGGGGCCGGTGAGGGGGTCGATCGCGTGCTCGGGGTGCGGCATCAGCCCGACGATCCGGCCGTCGGCCGAGGCGATCCCGGCGATGTCGTGCACCGCGCCGTTGGGGTTGGCGCCCGCGTAGCGGAACACCACACGGCCCTGGTCCGCCAGCTCGGCCAGCGTCGCCGGGTCGGCCACGTAGCGGCCCTCGCCGGACTTCAGCGGCACCACGATCTCGGCGCCGGGGAGGTATCGGCTGGTCCAGGCCGTCGTGGTGCTCTCCACCCGCAACCGCTGATCACGGCAGATGAAGTGCAGCCCCACATTGCGCATCAGCGCGCCGGGGAGCAGTCCGGCCTCGCACAGGATCTGGAAACCGTTGCAGATACCCAATACCGGCAGGCCCCGGGCGGCGGCGTCGACCACGGCCCGCAGCACCGGCTGGTGGGCGGCGATCGCGCCGGCGCGTAGGTAGTCGCCGTAGGAGAAGCCGCCGGGCACCACCACGGCGTCCACGCCGCGCAGGTCGTCGTCGGCGTGCCAGAGCGCTACCGGCTCAGCTTCCGCATAGCGCACCGCGCGGGCGGCGTCGACGTCGTCGAGGGTGCCGGGGAAAGTGATCACACCGATTCGGACGGTCACAGGCGCCGCACCGTCCAGTCCTCGATCACGGGGTTGGCGAGCAGTTCACCGGCCATCCGGTGCAGCTCGGCGTCGTCGAGGGTGTCCGCGACATCCAGCTCGAAGTGCTTGCCCTGCCGCACGTCGTGCACCCCGTCGAAGCCCAGCCGGGGCAATGCGCGAGCGATCGCCTGGCCCTGCGGGTCCAGGATCTCCGGTTTGAGGACCACATCGACCACTACTCGTGCCACACCGCCGAGGTTAGCCGGTGTGCCCGGAGCGAACATCGGGAGCAACGCCGGGGAATCACGCCAGGCCGGCGAATATGCGGATGCCGAGGCTGCTGCGTTGACGTATGAGCGGATACTTCGGTGTGGATCCGACCACGCCAGGCTGGTCTGACAGCGGCCGAGGAGGCTGAGGTGCTGGCGGCGTGGCAGTCTGATGACTGACGCTGACAGGAGGTGACCGCCCGTGCAGATCGTTCACTTCGGACAGTCCTGTGTGCTGGTGGAGGCCGGGACGGCTCGGCTGCTACTGGACCCAGGCGTCTACTCCACCGGTTTCGAGGAACTCACCGGGCTCGACGCGATCCTGGTGACCCATCAGCACCCCGACCACCTCGACCTGGCCCGGCTGCCCGCGTTGCTGGCCGCGAACCCGGGCGCGGAGCTGGTGGTCGACGTCGGCTCAGCGGAGCAGTTGGCCCCTGCGGGCATCGCGCACCGGGTGGCGCGGCCGGGCGAGACGCTGAAGCTGGCGGGCAGCACCGTCGAGGTGATCGGCGGCGAGCACGGCGTGATCCACCCGGACATCCCGGTGGTGCCGAACAACGGCTATCTGATCGACGACGGCGAGGTGCTGCACCCCGGGGATTCCTTCGCCCTGCCCGGCCGCGACGTCGACGTCCTGCTGCTGCCCACCGTGGCGCCCTGGTTCAAGATCTCCGAAGCGGTGGACTACCTGCGGGCGGTCGACCCGGGCCTGGCGGTGCCGATCCACCAGGCCCTGCTGGCCAGACCCGAGAAGTTCTACGGGTGGTTCCGCGAGCTCGCCCCGGTCGGGACCGAGGTCCACGTCGCCGTGCCGGGCCAGGCCCTCCAACTCTGATCCGCCCTCAGGCGACCAACGTCCGCTGGTCGCTCAGTGTCGAATAGGTGCAGGGGTGGGCGTCGTGGTGCAGCGCGATGTCCACCGCGTCCAGTAGCGCCGAACGCCGGCCGTCCCGCGCCAGGTCCCTCCCATCCACCGCGATCCGTACCAGACCACCCCGGCGTGCGATGCGGGCCGCGCCGAGCACTATCGCCCGGCACCACAACGGGTCGACCCGTTCACCGTGCGTCAACCCGAGCACCCGGCCGGGGTACACCTGCTTCGAACGCAGTTCGTGCACCGCGGTGGCGTCGGCACAGACCCGATAGCCATGGTGCTCCAGCGCCCGCCGGGTACCCGGCGAGGCCAGCCAGCGTGGGGGGATGAAGGCGTCGGTACGCAGGTCGAGGCGCTCCAACAGGATGTTCGCGGCGTGTAGCCGCAGCCCCGCCTCATGGGCAGGCAGGGTGGCGAACTCCGCCCGACGGCGCAGGCTGGTCACGGAGTAGGAACCCCATGCGCCGAGGGGGTCGGCGGTGTGGTCGTAGCCGTGCACCAGCACGGCATCACCCTGGTCGCGGCGCAGCCGGAGCCAGCGCACCGCCGCGGTTCCACCAGGACTTTTCGGTACTACGAGTAACGAAGCAGGAACCCGACGAGCGTCCAACTCGGCGGTCAGCGCGGCACAGTCGTCCAACGTTGTTGAGCAGATCCCGGACAGCGAAACAAGCAGTTGAGTGGGCACATGCTCTATCCAGCCCTACGCAGATGACGGCCCGCTGACCGGGGGGTTGCAACTGTGCACCGATCCACCGAACTCACCCTTCCGGGGGTTCGGAATAAGTGCCCGGCTCGGGCTCGCTCATCAGTTGATCGCCCGGCCCTGGCCGATCAACTCACCGGAACCGCATGCGCACCAGCCAGCGGGGAAACTCAGGTCACCCGCCAGATCACGCAACGTTAGAATGAGCCATCAGCGTGATCCGCCTTTCGCACGGCTCGCCAGGAAACGGAAAGCACAATGGCAGAGACCTAACCAGATAGCTATAGGGCTGAGCTGACCAGGCAGTCATTGCATCCGTCGATGACGAAAAGGAGATACCGCGCTATTTTGCGGCTTTTGTTACGGAGGTGACGAAGTCCTCCACAGAGCGGAGTGACCCACCTCCAGGAGCGTCCGCATCATCCGCCCCGGCGAGTGGCTGTGGGTGGCCGACCAGTACGGCTGCGGATCGTCCGCGACACCTACCCAGGAAGTCCTGAGCGACCTCGACGTCGAGGTGAGGTAGGAACTCCGGACCCAGCGCTGCGAGCAGCTCGAAACCGTCCCGGGTAGAGTCCTGATGTGCGATAATGATCACGAACTACGCTGGAACCGTACGTGGTCAGAACCGAGGCGGAGAGGTGGAGTGTCCTTCCCATGCTGCGCGGGACTCAGCGATCGAGGCCGGGTCCGCGAGTCCAATGAGGACCGCTGGAGTGCCGACACCGAGCTCGGGTTGTTCGCGGTCTCCGACGGCATGGGTGGTCTGCCCGCAGGCGAAATGGCCGCCGAGATCGCCATCGCGACGCTGCCCACGCTGATCACCACCCATTTCGGCGCCGCGCCGGACCTCACGGCGCCGGAGGCGGCGCAGCGGCTGAGCACCGTGCTCGCCGAGCTCAGCGCCGACGTGCGCGCCGGTAGCCAGGACGACTCACGACGGACGGGGATGGGTGCCACCGTCGTGGTCGCGCTGATGGACCAGGGCACCGCGTTGATCGCGCATCTCGGCGACAGCCGCGCGTATCTGTGGCGCGAGAACAGCCTGCAGCGGCTGACCCGGGACCACTCACTGGCCCAAGGGCTCCTCGACTCGGGCGTCATCAGCGAGCAGGAGGCCGCCGAGCATCCCGCCCGTCATCAGCTCGCGTATTACCTGGGCATGGAGGGCGAGGCGATATCCGACGTGCGCCACGTCACCCTGCACCCTGCCGATCGGCTGCTGCTGTGCAGCGACGGTCTCACCAATATGCTCGATGACGCCCGGATACTGCAGATCCTCAACGATCACTCGGATCCGGACGCCGCCTGCCGCGCCCTCGTCGGTGCCGCCAACGACGCGGGCGGCACCGACAACATCACCGCCCTCGTCGTGGTCCACACCGCCTGAGAGCTTCAGCGCCAGCTGGGGAGCTTCGGCAGCCCGTCGGGTGCGATGAGGCCGTCCCCGCTAGAGCGGCCGGTGAGCCAACCGGCCAGCTCCTGCACCGGCCCGGAAACCTCCATCGGGACCTCGCCCTGACCGAAGGTGACCCGCTCCCAGCCGGGAATCTGTACCACGACCCGAGTGGAAACGCGGGAATCCATCCAACTCGCCACGTCCCGGACGAGCTCAGCGGCCACATTCTCGGGCAGGGCGTCGAGCTCCGCGCCCGCGTCCAGGTCCACCAGGTGCAGCCACACCTCGCACACTCGCATCCAGGGCACCACCGACGCTGCCACCGGGTCGCCCCGCGTGGTGCGCACGGTGGCCGCCCAGTGCTGCGGCGAAAGGTTCTGCGCGGCTGAAGCGAACGCTTCCCCGGTGCGGTGGACGTCGTCGAGCTGCTCGGCCAGCGGACGCCCGGCGCCCTCCTCGATGCCGGCCGCCCGCGCCTCGAGCGACGGGTACATCGGCGTCTGAACACCGGTACGTGCCCAGCTCAGCAACCGGACGAGACCCTCGGCATTGCGGGCGACGTGGGTGACCACGTGACCACGCGTCCAGCCGGGCAGCCGGGACGGCCCGTGCACGTCATCACATCCCGCGACGGCCTGCTCGAACACCGCCTGCCCATCAGCGGCCCACTTCAGCACCCGATCCGGCCTGCTCACCGACATGGCACACCTCCTCACCCCATCCTGCCGGGCCTGTAACGCAGCCGCACAGCGGCGTTGGTTGGTCTTCAAGGACTACCAACTCACAGGATGGGGGCGGGGCGGTAGGTGGCGGCTTCGGGGTGGCGGGCGAGCACTTCCTCGACCCCGGCGACCACCGCGGCCACCTGCATGGCGGCGGCCCCGGTGAAGGACATACGCCCGGTGAACAGGCTGTTCAGGGCGGCTCGGTCCAGCGGTAGACGGCCATCGTCGGCCAACCGGTCCAGCAGGTCGTTGTCCGCGCCCTTCTCGCGCATCGTCAGCGCGACCGCGACCGCGTGCTCGGAGATCACCTCGTGCGCGGTCTCCCGGCCCATCCCGGAGCGCACCGCGGCGACCAGCACCTTGGTAGTAGCCAAGAAGGGCAGATAGCGCGCCAGCTCACGCTCGATCACCGCCGGGTAGACGCCGAACTCGTCGAGCACGGTGAGGAAGGTCTCGAGCATCCCGTCGAAGGCGAAGAACGCGTCCGGCAGCGCGATCCGGCGCACCACCGAATCCGACACATCGCCCTCGTTCCACTGCCCACCGGCCAGCTCCGCGACCATCGAGGCGTAGCCGCGCAGCACCACGGCCAGCCCGTTGACGCGCTCGCAGGAACGGGTGTTCATCTTGTGCGGCATGGCGCTGGAGCCGACCTGGCCAGCCTGGAAGCCCTCGGTCACCAGCTCGTGGCCGGCCATCAGCCGGATCGTGGTCGCCAACGACGACGGCGCCGCAGCCAGTTGCACCAGTGTGCCGACCACGTCGTGGTCCAGCGATCGTGGATAGATCTGCCCGACGCTGGTCAGCACATGACCGAACCCCAGATGCTCGGCCACCCGCCGCTCCAGCTCAGCCAGCAGGGACCGATTCCCACCGAGTAGGTCGAGGGCGTCCTGGGCGGTGCCCATCGGGCCTTTAATCCCTCGCAGCGGGTAGCGGGCCAGCAGCTCCTCCAGTCGGGTGAAGGCGACCAGCAGCTCGTCGGCGGCACTGGCGAACCGCTTACCCAACGTGGTGGCCTGAGCCGCGACGTTGTGGCTGCGCCCCGCCAGCACCAGCTCGGCGTGCTCGGCCGCACGGGCGGCGAGGCGGGCGAGCACTGCGACGCAGCGGTCCCGCACGTGCTCCAGCGAGCGGCGGATCTGCAGCTGCTCGACGTTCTCGGTGAGGTCCCGCGAGGTCAGTCCTTTGTGGATCTCCTCGTGGCCGGCCAGCGCGTTGAACTCTTCGATGCGTGCCTTGACGTCATGGCGGGTTCCCCGCTCCCGCGCCAGGATCGACTCCAGATCAACAGTGGAGACCACACGCTCGTAGTCAGCGAGCACCCGCTGCGGCACCGCGACGCCGAGATCGGCCTGCGCGCGCAACACTGCCAGCCACAGCTGCCGCTCCAGTACCACCTTATGCTCCGGTGCCCACAACCGGACCAGCTCAGCCGAGGCGTAGCGGTGCGCCAGCACATCAGGAATCATGAACAGCAGCCTATGGCGGGTCAGAGCCGGTCGGCGAGCTCGTGCGCCAGGTCAGGCAGCTGGTCGGCCAGCGGGGCCTGCTGCCCGGGGAGCAGCGGCGTGGAGATCACCACCAACTTCCGCCCGTCGTCCGACGTCAGCGCATGCCCGCGCGCACCGTCTGGACGGACGAGGTCCAGCGGCCACTCCGGTGGGGCGACCAGAAGGTAGAAGGTGCCACCGGCCACCGGGACCGCGGCCGCACGTGATCCCTCGGAGCAGGGGCCGGGCACCTGGCTCGGCGGGCCGGTAATCACGGTGCCGCGAGCCACCAGCACGGTGTTCAGGTGCGCCGCCAGTTCGCCGTCGAGGGGACCACACCGGGTCTGCCCGCCTTCCTCGGAGATCGGCGGGGCACCGAGCGTGCGTGGGCCTGGCTCGATCACCGTGGCGTCGGCCTGCTGGCCTGCGGTGGAGCTTCGGTCCTGCTGCGGGTGGCCGCCGATGGTGAGACCGCCTGCCAGTACGGCGACGCCGAGCAGCGTGCCCGCCGCCAGCGCGTTGCGTCGCCGGATGGTGGCGCGGCGCGACGCCGCCACCACGTCCGCAAGTCCGAAGGTCGAAGGCGGCGGATCACCCACCGCGTCCTGGAACAGCGCACCTAACCGTCGCTCGTCCATCGCTGCCCCCTCCTCATCCGGCTGGGCGCAGGTCGTCCAACGCCTCGCCCAGCACGACCCGCAAGGTGGCGAGTCCGCGCGCCGTCTGGCTCTTCACGGTGCCCTCGGTGCACCCCAGGGCGCTCGCCACATCCGCCACCGACTGTCCCTCCAAGAAGCGCAACACCAGCACCGCTCGCTGCCGGGGCGGCACCTGCTGCAGGCCACCGACCAGCGTCGACCGAATGGTTACCGCATCGCCGATGGTGTCGCGCTGTGTCTGGGAAGCGCAGCGCTCGGGAAGTTCTCCGACGAATCGCTCGCGTCGCCACGGACGACGGGACTCGTCGATTGCGGCCCGCAACAGGGTGCGCCGGAGGTAGGCGTCCAGGGCGCCACGGTTCCGGATCTTGCGCCAGCGCCGGTGCAGCGTCACGAACGCGGTCTGGGCGAGGTCGTCCGCGCGATGCCAGTCGCCACAGATCAGGTAGGCGGTACGCCGCACCGCCTCGTGGCGCGCGGCGAAGTAGGTCGTGAACTCCTGCTCCTCGCGCTGGTCCACCCGGACCTCTCGTCAGTCGTACCCGCACGTACATCGACGTAACCCGCGCCGACTTCCGTTGCACCGTCAAGCCGGACACAGCGTGCACCAGGACCGGACACAGCGTGCATGCGGGGCGGACACGCGGATTAGAGGATGTGGCGGAACAGGGACAGGGCCTCGTCGGCCCAGGCCAGGACGGAGAGGGTGGACGTGAGGCTGGTGGGGGGACGGGTCAGCAGGGTGTCTCGACGGATCAGGCGGGGGATGTCCACGCGTATCGGGGCGGGTCGGGGGGTGCGGCCGTCGGGAAGGGTGAACTGCACGCCCGCGCCCACCATGACGTCGATGATCTCCTGGGCGATGATGCCGTAGCCCACCGTGGTGGGATGCAACCCGTCCAGCGAGAACAGCCCACCGCTGAGTCGCCCGGTCTCATCGGCGGTGAGGAATCGCGAGTCCGGAACCGGGCGCAGTGCCGCCAGTTCGGGTGGCAACGGGTAGGGCGTCCACCAGTCCGGGCGGGCCTGCGGGTCCTCCAGATAGCGACGGGAGGCGAGCCGGTCCAGCACCCCGGCGATATCCAGCAGGTACCAGTTCCGACCGGCCCGGCGAGCGGCGGCGACGGTGGCGGTGATGGCGTCGTTGTACTGGTCGATGGCACTGTCGACAGCGTGTGCCTCCGCACCGGTGATCGCGGGATCATGGCCGGGCCGGAATGCGTGATCAGAGATCCACGGGCGAGTGTAATACGAGAAGTATGGTGATCCGGAATTCACCTTACCCCCCACCCCTCGGGCGATCGGCGCGATGGTGACATGCGGGATCGTGCACCAGATGACGTGCCGGGCGCGGATCTGGCGCACCTTCGCCGCGACGAGCTCGAGCTCGGCGACGAAGTGGCTGGGCCGCCACACGGTGAACTCGTCGTTT
>JBOHHE010000069.1:0-7325 GCA_050700355.1 Pseudonocardiaceae bacterium | reverse complement strand
GCCCAGGACAGCACGAATGCCGCACCGATGATCGAGATGCCGAAAACCAGGGCGGCCAGCGGTGCGGCTAGCTCGGGGTGTGGCCAGCCGAGGTAGGCGGCGACGCCGAGATAGACGCCGGGCAGCGCGACCAGCACCGCAAGCGGAAACTGGGTGGGGAGCCTCCGTTGTTCATCAGCCACTGTCGCCCTTTCACCGCCGCGGCCCCCACCAAGACGCCGATTCCGCGCTGGCTACCCCCTGTCAGCACCGGACAATCGCGCTCGGCGGGGCAGCTTACCCAATCGACTTACCCAGTCGACAGCGATCTACGGGAAGTCGGCCGACTGCGCCTGAGGCAGAATAAGCCGGGTGAACGCCCTCACGGTGGGATTCGCGGCGGGCGCGTCGCTTCCCCTGTTGGCAGGCGCGATCGTCGGGCTGCTCTGGCAGCCCCCTCGATGGCTGGTCGCCGTCGCGCTCGCCTTCGCCGCAGGCGCGCTCATCGCCGCAGTCTCATTCGACCTGTTCGAGGAGAGTTACAGCACAGGTGGCGTGCTGCGGACCGGGCTCGGCTTCGCGGCAGGAGCAGCCGTGTTCGTCGTCGCGGACGCTCTGCTCGACCGGGTCACAACCGCCAACCCGACCGGGTTCGCGCTGCTGGCCGGGGTCACGCTCGACGGGGTACCGGAGAACACCGCCCTGGGCGTGTCCCTCAACGCCGGAGGCAGCCTGGCGTTGCTCGTGGCCGTGTTCGTCAGCAACTTTCCCGAAGCGCTCGCGGGCGCGGTGAGTATGCGTCGGCAAGGTCTGTCGCGAGGTTCGATCGTGGCGTTGTGGACAGGCGCGATGGTTCTGCTCGGGGCAGCGGTCCTTATCGGCCGGTTGGTCTTCGCCGGTGCGTCGCCCGAGCAGCTGGCCTTGCCCCTGGCGTTCGCCGGCGGCGCGGTGCTGGCCTCCGTGATCGATACGCTCGCCCCCGAAGCATTCGGCGAGGGTGGTCCGTTCGTGGCACTGGCCAGCGCCGCCGGGTTCTTCACCGCATTCGTCCTGAGCGCCTGAGCGCAGATCCTGCCCACACGGTTGTCGGCGGACGGGTTCGGGTAGGTAACTGGCATGAAGCGGAGCGCGGCACAGGCGCTGAGCGAGCAGCTGGCGGCCAGTCCCACAAAGCGGCCATCGCCAGCACACTGTTCAAGGACCGCATCTCCCAACTACGCTCGTGAGAAAGGAGATCACGTCATCATGAGCCCTGTCGTTGTCATGAGCCCTGTCCATCCCGTTCCCCCCGGCCCCGATCCGACCCCGATTCCTCCGCCGGGCCCGCCAAATCCGACGCCAACCCCACCACCAGGTCCGCCGCTTCCCCCAGATCCGTTACCGACCCCTCCCCCCGGCCCGTCCCCGACCGACCCGATACCGACTCCACCGTCGATCGCAGAGGGCGCCGGGAGGCGATGAGGTCGGTCGATGGACGGCGCCTCAGCCGAGTGCGGCGATCAGGTCCTGGCAGGCCTGCTCACAACGGCGACACGCCTCGGCAGGTAGCCCCACAGCGGGCGAACCGGATCATCATGGCGATGCGGCTAGACCTCGCTGACAGTGGGCCTACCCAGTGGAGTCCTCCCCCTCTTTGATGGCCTGCTCCAGTTCCTGATCGGACAAGACGGCGCTGTCCGGGTCGGCAGCCGCACCGTTACTCGGACCGAAATGAAGCTTCTCCATATAGGGTGTGGGATTCTTGTGGCGGGCGTTCAAGAATTCCTTGGCATAATGATTGCAGAAAGTTGGCTTCCTCATCGTGACAGCGGGCGGACACCTCACCCGCGGTACGTTCCACGATCACGCTGCCGTCGAACGGTCACGGTGTCAGGGATTACTGCACCGTGACGGAGCCCTTCATGTACGGGTGGATGCTGCAGATATAGGAATAGCTGCCGGGCTTGCCGAACGTGAACTGATACGTGTTCCCGTCGTTCAGTAGAGGTGAGCGGAATGACTCGTCGTCGGCCAGCACATCATGCGGGGCCGAGTCCTCGAACTTCCAGGTGACCGTGGCACCGGTAGGCACGGTGAGGTTCGCGGGAGTGTAGGTGAAGTTCTCGACCTCCACGGTCGGGCCGGCGGGAGCGGCGCCGGAACTGTCCCCATTATCGTTCGAGTCCGAACCACCACACGCCGACGATCCGAGCAGTAACGCCGCTGCTGCGCAGATAATCACCACGCTCCTACCGCTCGCGCCGATCGCCCTTCCACGATGCTTGCTCATGCAGCCTCCTGCCTACCGATCTGTCGCGTGACTCCGGGCACCCTTCCGAGTCTGCTCCTATCTCGCCAGCGAAGCGCAGCATCATCTTTTCTGTTCCCGCAGGTAACCACATGAGCCTCAACCTCGCCACCACGCAAGGACCACATACCTCTGTTAGCAGCCGGACAAAGCAAGACTCCACCCACCCAGATAACGATTCAGTAACACTGCGTGTACAGCACGTCATAGGTGACACCGGTGATCACCGTCCCGACAGCCTGGTGCGGGTCGCCAACGCCGCTCGCCTTCGCGCCGTAACACGGGATGCGTGCGCCGACGCCCGGTGCGAGCAGGGTCGTCTACCCTCAGCGAGATCAACCGGTTCATCGTCGCGATCATTACGCCAGATGGGCTGCCAGTTCTGGCTCAGGAAGCGAACGAAGCCACTTCTGGTGAGCAGAGTCGCAGAGCGACACAGCGTTACAAGATCGTTATAAAGTTACAAGATCGTTATCTTTCACTCTCAGTACTTAGTTTTGACCTCGGAGTAGCTGGGCAACCCTCCCTGACCATGGAGATCGGGACCTGCACACCCTGATGGATGAGCAGGTGAGGAGCAGGAAGCCCACCCAGTGGGTCGAGGAGAGTCGCCGCACCCCGCAGCAAGGACGGTACTTGATCAGCTAAGAGAACTGAGAGTAACCATGCTCTTCCCGGGGAGCGCAGTCCGTTTCGTTACTTACTCGGCGAACCACGGCACACCCCAGTCACGTACAAGGGGCATGGGAGCACTCATGTGATGTAATCCGGTAAAGCCAGGCAGAGCTTTAGAACTCCGCCCTGGGACTGAGCAGTCGTATCGGGTCCCACGTCAGGACCCGTCCGCGCCATGCGCTTCATGCACCTTAAGCCACATCAATGTCCGTGAATCGGAACGCCCGCAAACCGGGCCATAGGAGAGGATCAGCATGGCAATACCAGCGACCGCGCGTCGTGGACGCCGGCGTCGCGTGGGGGTGACTTTAATCGCCAGTGGAGCGGTGATGGCCACTACCGCGCTTCTTTTGGTGCCGAACGCCACCGCTTCGAGCCATCGAGAGGCTCCACTCATCGCGGGTGACCCGGCGGTGGACAACACCGACGTCTGGGCTTTCACCAGCCCGGACCAGCCGGACACCGTGACCATGATCGCCAACTGGGCGCCGTTGTCCGAGCCCAACGGCGGACCGACCTTCTATCCATGGGCCGAAGGCGCCCATTACGACATCAACGTCGACAGCGACGGTGATTCCGCGCCTGACCTGATTTACCGGTGGATCTTCGAGACCCAGGACGGACGCGAAGGGACGTTCCTGTACAACAACGGGCCGGTCACCAGCCTTGATGACGAGAACCTGCTGTTCCGGCAGGTCTACGACCTGGTGGTGATCGACGACGAGGGTAACGAAGAGATCCTGCTTGAGAATGCTCCGGCGGCGCCGTCGAACCTCGGGGAGGCGTCGATACCTAACTACGCCGACTTGACCCAGCAGGCGGTCATCGGTCTGCCAGGCGGTGGGAAGAGCTTCGCCGGTCAGGGCGACGAGCCCTTCTTCCTGGACTTGCGGGTGTTCGACCTGCTCTACGGTGGCAACCTGTCCGAGGCCGGGCAGGACACCCTGGCCGGCTACAACGCCAACACTCTGGCCATCCAGGTGCCCAAATCGGAACTCGCCCTGAACGGTAATACCGACGCCAACCCGGTGATCGGGATATGGAGCGACACCGAGAAGCGGTCGATGCAGCTCGAACCCGGGACGGAGACCCCCGTCGGGCAGCATGTGCAGGTGTCCCGGCTGGGTAGCCCGCTGATCAACGAGGTTATCGTCCCGGCGCAGATGAAGGACGCCTTCAACGCCTCCCAACCCATCGGGGATGCAGGCAACCAGGCGCTGCTCGACCGGGTCACCAACCCCGAGGTGCCCCAGCTCATCCAGCAAATCTACGGCTTGCCGGCGCCGGCGGCCCCACGCAATGACATCGTCGAGGTCTTTCTCACCGGAATCACCGACAAGTCCGGTGACGAGGTCAACATGGGTCCGCTGAACTCCCAGCTGGACAACGCCGACGTCAACCCCGACGAGTTCCAGCCATCGGATCAGTTGCGGCTGAACATGTCGACCCCGGTGACGTCCGACCCGAACCGGCTCGGTCTGATCGCTGGTGACCAACAGGGTTACCCGAACGGTCGGCGTCTGGTCGATGACATCGTGGACATCGAGGTTCTGGTGATCGAGGGCGCTTTGCGGCCCGAACCGGTCGCTGCGGCGTTGCTCCTCGGTGACCTCGTGAACGAGAACCAGAAGCCGTTCCTCGACGTCTTCCCCTATGTCGCGACGGCCAACAACCAGTCCGTCAACCAAGCCGACGGTGGGAATGTCATTCCCTCGGAGATCCCCCCCGGGCCACTGCCTCTGCCGTTGGGAACCGGGTTGGGTGCACTGGCTCTGATCGGTATCGGCGGTTCGATGCTGCGGCGACGCCCGGACAAGGATCTGCCCAGCAGTTCCGTCCCCACGGTCGTCGACTGACCGCAGTACCGATTGACGATTTGCCCTGATTGATCACTTGTCAGGGTGTGGCCGGGGAGCTGTTCCGGCCGCACCCTGACAGTGCCAGCTCATCCCATTCAGGCCAGGAGGTGTCTGCGTGCCCAGCAACGACGTCGCAGAGTCCCAGCGCAGACGGTGGTTCCCGATCACGATGCTCGTCACCGGGGTCGTTCTGCTCTGCGCTGCCCTCATCGGAGTTAGCGGCGCGCTCGGCGCGCCGGAGCCATTGGTGGCGGGTAAGCCCGCGCTCGATCCGTTGTCCCGCATGGTCGAAGTAGCCCAACAGGAGCTACGCGAGGATCCCGATGACGCTGCGACCTGGGCACAGTTGGGTTCGGCGTATGTGGAGCAGGCACGCGCAACCGCGGATCCCGCTTACTACCAGAAGGCGCAAGGTGCGCTGGAGCGCTCGATGACGCTGCAGCCGCAGGACAATGCTGAGGCGATGATCGGACTCGGGGCGCTGGCCAACGCCAGGCACGATTTCACCGAAGCCCGGGAATGGGCACTGGACGCTCGTGAGCTGCGGCCCGTGACCGGGGAGGTCTACGGCGTACTGGCCGACGCGCTCACCCAGCTGGGGGACCCCGAAGGGGCCACCGCGGCGGTGCAGCGGATGCTCGACACCAAGCCCGGCGTCGCCGCGTTCACCCGCGCTTCCTACGACCTGGAGTTGCACGGCCGGGTCGATGACGCGCGCCTGGCATTGCAGCAGGCCCTGCAGGACTCCCGTTCGCCGGCGAACATCGCCTTCTGTCGCTATTACCTCGGTGAGCTCGCGTTCAACTCCGGTGATCTGGACGAGGCGGCGATGCAGTACGCCCTGGGGCGCGAGGCCACCCGCCACGACACGGCGTTGCGGCAAGGTGAGGCAAAGGTCGCCGCCGCCCGCGGCGATCTCCAGCAGGCACTGGCCGGCTACCAGACCGTGACCAGCCGGGTGCCGCTGCCGCAGTACATCCAGGAGTACGGCGAGTTGCTGCTCGTCGCCGGTCAACCGGAACAGGCAGCCGCGCAGTTCACCCTGTTCACCCAGCAGCAGCGGCTCCTGGAAGCGGCCGGATCCACCGACGACCTCGCGATGTCGCAGTTCCTCGCCGAGCACGGTGACCCGGCCGAAGCGCTGCGCCGCGCGCAGCTCGAGTGGGAGCGCAGACCGAGTGTGTTCGTCGCCGACGCGATGGCCTGGGCGTTGCACATCAACGGCCGCGACGCCGAAGCGCTCACCTTCGCCGAGCGCGCCGCCGCGCTGGGCTGGCGCAACGCCACCTTCGCCTACCACCGCGGGATGATCTTGGAGTCGCTGGGGATGCACACTGAGGCGCAGCGCCAGCTCACGGAGGCGCTGGAGATCAACCCGTACTTCTCCCCCCGGCACGCTCCCCTGGCCCGTGCCGCCCTGGATGAACTGGGGAGGACCGGGTGACCCGCACACCTGGCCGGATGACCCGTGCGCTGTGGCGGCTGGTCGTGCTGGGCGGAATAATCGTGACGTTGGCGCTGGTGAGCCCGGGGACCGGGTCGGCGCACCCGCTGGGGAACTTCACGGTCAACCACTACCACGGCCTAACGATCCACCCCGACCGGATCGAACTGCTCGCCGTCGTGGACAGCGCGGAGATCCCCACCCTGCAACAACAACCACAGGTCGACACCGACGGCGACGGTGTGCTCTCTGGCGCCGAGCAACAGACCTACGCCACCGCCCAGTGCGACCAGCTCCCTGGTGCCCTGCGCGCCACCGTCGACGGTGAGTTGTTGCGCTTCAAGGTGCGTTCGGCCGAGGTGAGTTACCCGCCCGGGCAGGCCGACCTGCCGACCACTCGGCTGACCTGCCTGCTGAACGCACCGGCGCAGCTGGACGAGCCCGCCACGCTGAGTTTCCGGGACGACTTCGGCAGCGACCGGATCGGCTGGCGGGAGATCACCGCGGTGGGCGAGGGCATCGGCCTGCCGCAATCCCCGGTGCCCGCCAGCAGTATCAGCGACGAGCTGCGTAGCTATCCGAACGACTTGCTCGCCGAGCCCCTGGACGTCCGGGACGTCACGCTGCGCACCGTCCCCGGGGGGGTGAGTTCCATCAACCCCGCAGCCCTGGGTGACGTCCCGGAGATGACCGGGATCGAGCGGTTACTCGGCTGGGGCACCGACCGATTCACCGATCTCGTCGGCGCGGAGCTGACACCCCTGGTCGGCGCGCTGGCTGTGCTGCTCTCCCTGGTGCTCGGCGCCTCGCACGCCGCCCTGCCCGGCCACGGCAAGACCCTGATCGCCGCCTACCTGGCTGGGCGGCGCGGCACTACCCGGGATGCGCTGCTGGTGGGGGCCACCGTGACCGTGACCCACACCGCCGGTGTCCTGGTGATCGGACTGCTGCTCAGCGCGTTCGCCACCCTGGCCGGTGAGCAGCTGCTCGGCTGGCTCGGGGTGGTCAGCGGGCTACTGGTCGCGCTGATCGGCGCCAGCCTGCTCCGCGCTGCGCTGCGAACGCGACGGGACTACTCGGC
>JBOHHE010000068.1:0-7639 GCA_050700355.1 Pseudonocardiaceae bacterium | reverse complement strand
GCTTCAGCCTCACGATCATCAATGCCGATGTCCTGACTCACGGATATTCCTTTCCCAGCCGACTGGAGATCAACGACGGCTGATCTTGCCCTATCCGTGGCTTACACAGCTGTCATGACACGCCCCGCTGATCACGTACTCATCCGGACCCAACGGGGTGCCTTCCCAGGTCCGGGCGTAGAGGTTGAGTACCCGGCCGGCCTTGGCCCGAAAGTTCGGGTCCTGGATGAAGATCCAGGATTGGTGCTGCCAGGGTTTGATCGCGTCCTCGGCCAGCCAGCGGCGCACCGTGGACGCCGAGACGGCGTCGAGGATGGCGGCGCTGACCGCTTCGCGGGCCAGCTCCAGGGCGCTCCACACCGACAACGGCACCTGAGCCTGGGCGGGCAGCTGGCAGGCCAGCGCTTTGACCTCGGCCACCTGAACCGGGGTGAACACCGGTGGTCGCCCGGACCGAGGCCGATCAGCCAGCCCATCGCGGCCCTCGGCGCCATAGCGGCCTCGCCAGGTGCAGACCGTGTCCACGGTGATCCTCAGCCGGGCAGCGATCTGGTTGTTCGACAGCCTGCGGGTCGCCAGCAACACGATGCTCGCCTGTGTCACGTCCCGCTGGGCGGCGGTAGGGGTCCGGACCAGTTTCTTCAGCCGAGCCCGATCCGACGCGGTCACGATAATCGGGCAGGCACACGGGACCGGCACGGGACTTCCCTCCAGGAAGATCACACAAAATTGATCTCCGGAGAATGCCCGATCACCCCCACCCCGGCCCGCCAGACACACCCAGAGGGCACGATACGACCCATGCCGGCCATCCCCGAGTCGACCAAGACCTCCCTGGCTCAGCGGCTGCGCACCCACGCCCGGGCCCGCTGGCCCCAACTGGCCGACGTGCGCGTGCGCTACCGCGGCCGGTTCGCCTACGTCGACGGCGAGCTGCCCGACGGGCAGCTCCTGCCCCTGATGCGACTGCGCTACGGCGGATCAGCCACCCGCTGGGGATTCGCCCTCTACCAGGCCAGCAACAACGGCTACCACGACTCGGCCCTGCCCACCGGCACCCACGCCGGCGGCCCCTAAGACGCCCTCGACTGCGCCTGCCACCTCTACCTGACACACCCCCACCACTGAACCAGCCCAACCACACCACACAACATCACGTCAACCCCGACGGACTTCCGGTGCCAACCACTTAGACACCCGAACATAGCCGGAAGGAGCCCATCAAGCGATCAAGGCACGCACAAAACCGCAGCTCACGCACATCTTCGACTCACTCCAGTTGGCGTTCCAACGCCTCAGCCCTATTGGTCGACCAGAGACTAGATGTCTTCGCGGCACTGACCATGAGACCGCGCCCACCGCGATAAGGTGGCTGACCATGGAGGACGACGCCCGGAAGGATGCGCTCGATGTCCTGCGGGATGCGCGGGTCTGGCGGCTCACGGGGGGCCGTTGGCGGGCAGTGGGGCAGGCACTGGAGGCAATGGCTGGGGCGCTAGTCGCAGACGATAGTGCTGCGTTCCAGGCGGCGGTGTGCCAGTTGGAGCTGGCTGGCCCGGTTCGCGCGGTCCGTGTCGAGGATGTTTCCACCCTGCCGGCGCCGCATCGTGTGCGGGAACGGATAAACGAGCTGGTCCACACGCTGGATGGCTCGCGTCGGACTGAGCGGCGCGACGACGATGGCGATGCTGCCGGTGCTGCGGGCTAACGCGCTGGTCGTTCACGTGTTCGTTGCCGTCAACGGCGATCAGCGGCCCGCTGACCTTCGCTACTTGCTCGGCGTGTGGCAGGCCTGCAGCAAGACGCTGGGCATGACGGAGGCCGTGGCCGGGTTCACAGTCGACCCAGAGCCTGGATGGGATGCTGTGACCGGAGCACCGAGCGGAGTGCTGGCCGCGCGGACTCGGCCCGGGGCGGGAGTTCATCAAGCGGTCCTCCGTCGTGAGCACGATGCGTTTTGCCTGTCGATCATGAGGGAACCCGATCCCGCGGAGGGCCTCGGATGGGTAGAGCTGGATCAGGAGTGGGCGGTGACGGTCGGGCAACCCTCGCCCGGGGTGATTGGCGCCGCTCGGCTGTTCCTTACTCGACTGGCGGACCCGGCGGCGGCTCCAGCACCGAGTGCCGAGCTAGGTTCAGTGGTGCAGGCGATGGCGCCGGTCAATCCAGCCGCGACTGGCCAGTGGCGGGAGCAGGGGATTGTGGTGCCCCACGGATTTGCCGTGTGGGAGGCCTCCGCGCCCCTCGACAGCCGTGCCGAGCGTCGGATTGTTGTGGTGGCCGGTGCGGACTGCGATTGCGAGCTGAGTGCTTGGGCCTGGATCGATGCAGATCGAGCGCTACCGGTGTTCGGGAAGTACCTGCTGCACGCAGCGAAGCTGCGCTATCAGCTGCGGGTCTGGGAAGCCGACCAGGGTTTCCGGCAGCTTCGACAAGAAGCCGACACGACCATCCGGAAGCTGTTGTCCATCGTCGCCCCCGTATCGCCGCAGCGGCGGGAGCCCAGGCAGGCGCAGCTGGTCGAGGCATCCAAAGCGCTGGTCTCGTTACAGGCCCGGGAATTGGGATTGGTCGACCGCTCGACCCGCCTACGGGAAATGCGCCGCAGTGTCGAGATCGCCGCTGCTAACCTGCTTGCCCTCAGCGGGGACGCCCGGCTCGGGGGCCTGTTCGCCGACGATCGGGCACTGGCAACGTGGTTCGGCCAGCAGCTCGACGACGACGCCACCTACCTGGAAGCAGCGCTGCACCGGTCCAAGCAGGTCAATGCATGGACAGACCAGCTAGTGCAGCGCAGCCAGCAGCGCCGCCAGGAGAGTGTCAACCTAGGACTCACCGGCGTTATCGGCGCGATCCTGATGAGCCTGGCGGCGATCCAGTCGTTGCAGTACACGGTGCCGCTACCTGCTTTAGCCAAGCCGGCTGTGGTCACCGCACTCGGCGCGCTGGCGTTGTTCGCTTCGCTAGTTGTCCTGCGGATCGTCGTTCCGGACCGACGCTGGTCGCTGATGTTGGCACAGGCCGGCTTCGGCGGGATCACGGCAACACTCACCTGGGTCGGGGTGTCCGCCATCGCGGGTCTTGTCGCACCCGATTGGACACGGCTGTGGGTTGGGGTCGGCTTCCTCGTCGGCACATCAGTCGCGGTGATCACCACACGGCTCAGGCAATAACTAATAAGGAGTGTTGAGATGACGTATGCCATGTATGTCCCTGCCGATGATTCCCGCAAGTCGGCAGCGGCGCTGAGTAAGGCGAAGGCCGGGTCGGCAGCGGCGCTGGGTAAGGCAAAGGCCGGGACCGAGCTGCACTCGTATTTCGTCCAGGACGGGCGGATCGATCTCCTCAATGATGCGATTAACCTGCTGAGGGAGGCGGCCCAGGACACGTCTGCCGACTCAGGGGACCATGCCACGTGCGCGAACAACCTCGGGATCGCTCTGCACGACAGATTCGAGCGCACAGGGGCTGATACCGACCTTGACGAGGCCATCCGATGGTTACGAGAGTCGGTGGCTGCGCTTCCTCGCGACCACCCCGACCTCACCAGGCATCTGTCGAATCTCGCGACCAGCGTCGAAACTCGGGCCGCACGCTCGGGAGCCGAGGCGGATGTTCACGGGGCAATCGAGTTGTGGCGGGAGGCAAGCGACGTAACGACCGGACCTCCGCACCTCCGCCTAGCCGCCGCCCGCGCGTGTGCGACCCTCGCGGCCAACACCGCAACACCGGCAGCGGGCCTGGATGGTTTTACGCTCGCCGTCACCCTGCTGCCCCTGGCCGCATGGTAGGGATTCGACCGCGACACACGGGCGCAGCTGCTGGCAGACAGTACTGGGCTGGCAACCGACGCGGCGGCCTGCGCGGTCGCTGCCGGGCAACCGGAACGCGCGTTGGAGTTGCTTGAGGGAGGCCGGGCCGTGCTGTGGTCCCAGCTCCTGAAAACACGCACCGACCGGACAGCGCTGCATGAAGCGGCTCCCGAGCTCGCTAAAAAGATGGACCACATCGCCTCCGAACTCGAACGTGACGGTGGCCAAGGAATCGACCGGCGCATGAGGCTGGTCCGAAAATGGGAAGAGCTAGAAACAAAAGCACTTGAACATCTGCGCGCGTGGAATGAAGCGAAAGAACAAGCGAAGAAAGCACTCCCCTACTCGGACTTGGATATGCCCACCTTCCAAACCCTGCAAAAGGCAGCGGAAAAAGGCTCGGTCGTCGTGATCAACGTCAGTCGGTGGCGGTGCGACGCTCTGATCATGAAAGAGAACGGGGAACTGCAGGTAGTGGAGCTGCCCGAACTCACGTCCGACGACGCACATAAGCAAGCAGAGCGATACCTGAACGCGCTGGTGAAGGACGAGGGAAATGATCGCGATCAAGCCGTCAGCGAAACCCTTGACTGGCTGTGGCGCGTCATCGCCCATCCGGTGCTGTCCGTGCTCGGTTACCGAGAACCAGTAGCTGACACAGAGAATAAGGACTGGCCACACCTGTGGTGGTGCCAGACCGGGCCACTGGCGATCCTGCCGCTCCACGCCGCCACCCACCGCGACCAGCAGGACCCCACGAACGACGCCGCAGTCATCGACCAGGTCGTCTCCTCCTACACCCCGACCATGCTCGTGCTCATTCGAGCCCGCAACACGCTGCACGAACGGAAAACCACGACCAATGACGCTGACCGCGAGGATCAGCGCTTGTTGCACGTGACGATAAGTCACGGCCCGGATCAGGATAATCTGCCAGGTGTAATCCGCAGCCGCACCTACATTGAGCAGCTATTCCCTACAGCTCGGCGCACCACGCTTGACGGATTAGACGCGACTCAAGAATCGGTCGAGGCTGAACTGGCGCGACACGCGTGGGTCCACTTCGACTGTCACGGTACCCAGGATCTGGACAACCCGTTCCAAGGCGGCCTCGTGCTCCACGACCAGACCTTAACCGTGGCCAACCTCGCTGGTGGCCGCCGCGACCACGCTGAGTTCGCCTTCCTGGCCGCATGCAAAACCGCAGTCGGCGGGATACGAATACCCGATGAAGCGATCACCCTGACCACAGCTCTGCAGTACGCCGGCTACCCGTACGTCATCGGCAGCCTCTGGTCGGTCTATGACCGCTCCGCAGCGCGCATCACCCAGTCGGTGTACGGCAAACTCGCTCACGACGGGCAGCTCTGGCCGTCAGGCAGCGCGCGGGCACTGCACGACGCAATACGAGCCGAGCGCAGCAGACACCCTCGAAACCCGAGCGTCTGGGCGTCCTTCCTACACTTAGGACCTTGACCAGCGACTCAACGCACAGAGCTAACCCTCAGCGGTCAAGATCGTCATCAAATCTCGCGCTGCCACATCGTAGGAGAGACAAATACGATCATTTGCGACCCATAAATTACGTGATCTTGGACGGTCGGCGTTCCCCCTGATTGTCGTGGGTCACAACAGTGGGCGGAAACAGCGGGTCGTATTAAGCTGGCGAGCACCGTTTACGACACAATCTGAGCGTGGCGCGCTACGGTTATGCACGAGTGAGCACCCGTTTCCAGACCGACGACTCCCAACTCGACGCGCGGCCAGTAGCGCGCTCCTTAACGACAGGCCTGTACGCCGTGGCCATCTGGTCTAGTGCCACAGCCGTCTCGGCCGGCCGCTTGTTTCTTCTTGCTCAGAAATTGCGACAGTCCGAGGTCGCGGTCAGGTAGGCCAGGCCACCGCTTCTTGCGCGATGCGGTGGCCATCGTCGAACCGGATCCGGATGAGCTCCTGCCTGGAACCGGTCGGAGAGAGCCCCTCGGGCAGCCGAGACAGCCGCTGCGTGAGCCGCAAGCGTCAACTCAGGGCAGCGGTCCATCGGGTAGCTCGCGCAGGCAGGAGATCGTCATATGTTTTCGGAGCTGGTGACACGCTCTTCGACGGGGATGTAGTCCAGGTCGTAGCCGAAGGCGCGGGGCCCGACCAGAGCGAGGCCCTGGCTGGTCCGCCATTTGAGGTCACAGGGTGCCGCGATCACCGTCACGCGGAAACCGTAGCGCAGCTCCTCGGTGGTGATGGGTCCACCGGTTTCGGCGTCGAGCACGATGATCAGATCCGGGACCGAGGCGACGACCTTGCCGTTGCGAACCGTAATGAGATACTCGTTCTGGAAGCGGATCGCGAGCGTGGTGCCGGTGTCGGGGCCGGTGCCTGTTATGTGGGTCTCTCCTTTGGCGAAGCCGGTCTCGGTCCTCCGCACCACGTCAGTGATCTTGCCGTCGAAGAGGCGGTAGCCGCCCAGCCGGCGCAGGATCGCGGCGATCGGGTCGCCGTGGGCGGCTCGCGTGAGCCGGATCAGCCGCCCGAGTTCCTCGGCGAGGCTGATCGTGCCGGGAATCATCGCCTGTTTAAGCTGGCGGCCCGAGAGTGGGTAGAGGGCGATTTTGGCTACGCAGCCCATGTCAATCGTCAGCGAGCGGGACAAGCGCTCGGCCCAATGGTTGTCGACGGTGTCGATGATGGCGATGTTGCCTTTCGCGTCGGCCAGCGCCATCGGGGTAGCCGAGATGCCGTACAGGGTGGCGGTCACCATCTGGATCTCGGGGAACGCCCGCCCCATGCCATCGGCGTCCACGACCGGCATACCCAGCGCGGCGCCCACCCGCAGGGGGACCGTCGAGTTCGACCCGCCCGCTTCGATCGAGACGGTATGGGTGATCGGTCGCCCGAGGTAGGACTGCAGGGCCTGCAGCGCGTGCATGGGCTCGTCACCACGAGGCAGTTTCTCGACCCCGACGGTCGGCGCGCCCATCCCGGCCGTGGCCACGACCAGCGCGTCGTCCGGCAGCTCGGCCACGTCGATGAGCTGCACCGGCCCGTGTCTGCGGATGATCTGCTTGGCGAGCAGAGCACCGAGGTAGGGGTTGCCACCACCGCCCGCGCCGAGCACGGCAGCACCGACGGCCAGGTCATCGAGTTGATCTTCACCGAGGTGGCGCATTG
This sequence comes from Pseudonocardiaceae bacterium, assembly GCA_050700355.1. Lineage (GTDB taxonomy): Bacteria > Actinomycetota > Actinomycetes > Mycobacteriales > Pseudonocardiaceae. The sequence goes on along the minus strand of JBOHHE010000068.1, from coordinate 662 downwards.
GCATCCCCACCAAGCTCAAGATCTCCGACCACCTTGACGCGGACTCGGATCGCGTTACCTGGCAGGTAGGTCAGCGGCACGTCCTCGACATCGACGACCTGCACACCGGCCCGAGTCGCGCCGGCCGCGACAGCCCGGTCGACCGCTTCCTGCTTCGCCTGCTCCAGCACCTGATCGCGGGACTGGTGCCGCAGTGTGAAGATCCGGTCGATCTCGCCGCCGACCTGCGCGATCGCCGCACCGATCGCGTTCGCGACCGCGAAGTGCTCCGGCTTGACCAGCTCGGACGCGCCGGGCAGCCGCTCGCCGAGCAGCACGCTGCCCCCGCCGACGACGACCACCGAAACCGGCTGCGCCGTCATCTTCATCCGCTCGACAGCCTCGGCGATCGCCTGCTCGATCCGGTTCAGGCCCCGCCGGACCAGGTCGGGATCGAGCCCGGCAACGTATTCTGGAGCGCCGAACACGGCCAGCCCCCCGGCCACTGCCAGATCGGTGGCCGTCACGGTGTCACCGCCGAAGACCAGCGCCCGGTTGGTCAGCTCATAGCCGACGCTGTCCGGCCCGATGGTCAACTCGTCCCCGTGCCGCACCAGGCTGCCTCCGCCCAGTCCGAACGAGTACACCTCAGGCATCCGGAAGTTGGTCCGCACTCCGCCGAT
>JBOHHE010000067.1:0-2000 GCA_050700355.1 Pseudonocardiaceae bacterium | reverse complement strand
GGGCGTGCCCCTGATGGCGGCCTGCACATAGGCCGCGCACACCTCGGGGCGGAACCGCCCGCATAGCCCGGGATCTTCGGCACCGGCACCGGCACCGGCACCGGCACCGAAGAACAGTCCCGCCCAGTCCCGCTTGAACACCCCGTCCGGGGCGAAGGCGCCGGCAGCCGGGGTAGTGGCCGTGATGGGCCGGCGGCTGGCCGCGTTCGGGAACAGCGCCTGGCTCAGGTCGTTCCAAGTGATCAGCGGCGCGAGCGCGTCCACCCGCTGGTCGGTCCCGGCCAGCAGCAGGGACAGCGCGCCGCCGTAGGAAGCGCCGGTGACGCCGACTCTCGGGTCGCCGGGCCCGTCGTGCACCACGTCGGATCGGGCGGCCAGCCAGTCCACCAGCGCGCGGGCGTCGGCCACCTCATGGTCGGGGGAGTTGAGCCCGATCTGCCCGGTGCTCTCGCCGAATCCCCGGGCGGTCCAGGCGAGTACGACGAACCCGCGACGGGCCAGTTCGGTCGCCTCGGCCTGGACCGAGTCCTTGCTGCCACCGAAGCCGTGGGCCACCAGCACGGCGGGGGCCGGAGTGACCGGTGGTTGGTACACCGTGGCGGCCAAGCGCACCTGCCCGGTGTCCCCCGGCCCGGCCGGGACCTCGATCGTGGTGTTCACGGTGGCTACCGGGGGTGGATCAGAGCTCGCCCGCATCGCCAACAGCACGCCAGTGCCCACCGTCAGAGCGGAGACGAGGAGCAGCACGGCGGGTCGGCGCAGGCACGCTATCGAGGGCAGCCGGGCCGTTCGGGGCACTCCGTCGACGGTAGGTGATGGCCGCAGCCACCCAGCACCCATCTCAGCGGATTCTCAGCGCGATCAGATAGACATCCCTGTGTGCCTGCTCACCCCGGTTGATGCCGTCGCGCCAAGTGCGGGAGACTGGGCAGGTTCGTGGAGGGGAGTATTCCTTCGCGGCGGCATCGTCATCACGGTTGCCCGCGGCTGCGGGTGCCCGGTGCCGTCGACCGGTTGCCCGGTGGAAGAGACCTCCGGTGATTGGCGTGCACCGTCTGCCCGGAGGCTCTGTATATGAATGTTCCCACCTGGGTGTGGCTCGCCACCGTCGGCGGCCTCCTCGTCCTGTTGGCTCTCGATCTTTTCATCGTCGACCGCAAACCGCACGAGGTCGGCATCGCGGAGGCCAGTTGGTGGGTGATGTTCTACGTTGCCTGCGCGGTCGTGTTCGGGCTGGGCGTGTGGTACTTTGCCGACAGCCGCTTCGCCGTCGAGTACTTCGCCGGGTATATCACCGAGTACTCGCTCTCGGTGGACAATCTGTTCATCTTCGTGATCATTATGGCGAGGTTCGGGGTACCCGCCATCCACCAGCACCGGGTACTGCTGGTCGGCATCGTGCTCGCGTTGGTCATGCGGGGGCTGTTCATCGCGGCCGGAGCGGCGCTGATCTCGCGCTTCAGCTGGGTGTTCTACCTGTTCGGCGCCCTGCTGCTCTACCTCGGTTGGAAACAACTGCGCCACCAGGGCTGCGGCGAGGAGTACCGGGAGAATGTCGCCCTGCGCATGCTGCGCAAGCTGGTGCCGGTGACCGATGAGTACCACGGCTCGAAACTGACAGTGAAGCGTAATGGCAAGCGGTGGGTCACGCCGATGCTCGCCGTGATGATCGCGATCGGCTCCGCTGACCTGATCTTCGCGCTGGATTCCATCCCAGCGATCTTCGGGCTCACCCAGCAACCGTTCCTGGTCTTCGCCGCCAACGCCTTCGCGCTGATGGGTCTGCGACAGCTGTACTTCCTTCTCGGCGGGTTGCTCAACAAGCTCGTGTACCTGCACCTCGGGCTCGGAGTGATCCTCGGTTTCATCGGCGTCAAGCTGGTCCTGGAGGCATTGCACGCGAACAGGCTGCCATTCCTCAACGGTGGCGAGCCGCTGCCCGTACCGACGGTGGGTATCGAACTCTCGCTGAGCGTGATCGTCGCGGTGTTGCTGGTGAC
>JBOHHE010000066.1:0-2181 GCA_050700355.1 Pseudonocardiaceae bacterium | reverse complement strand
GTATTACGGCCACCCCTCCCGTTATAGAAGACTTGCACACGCGGTCAGCTAATAGTTACGAGCCAACCTCAATCAGAGATTGGTACCCGCAACGCCACCGAGGACGCCACCACCCTGGGCACCGCCACCGAAGCCACCAACAGGCTTCTGGACATTCTGTGCGGAGCCGTTCTGGGCAACGGAGTCACCGGCCGACACGCCCGCGCCACCGTCACCACCAAGGTTTCCGAGCACGTTGTTCAGCGGACCACCGATGATCAGCGTGGTACGGGCAGGAAGCAGCTCGGCGTGCTGCCCGTCGATCTCGACAAAGCTCAGTGCACCAGACATACTAAACTCCTCCTAGAAAAAAGCGTGACCCACACGGGTCTCGACAAAGAGCACCTCATCGCGGGTATCCCGGGTTTGAATCCCTTGATTCGGTACATCCATAGTCTGACAAGAGAACCCGGCTGTCGGCAATTGGTAGTCATACTTAAATCTCCGCCGACAACCACCTAAGTGAGGACCGGGCAGCTTCAAGTACTCAACCGCAAGTCGCTATGCAGATTTAAGCCAGCCACAGGCTTGGGATGTAACCGGAGGTCCGTCATCGTCGCATCGACGAGATCAGATCACGCCGGAGAGCTCGAGTTCATCTACTCGAGTGCCATGGATCGCAGCAAGCAGCTGCCGTGGTGCACTACGCTTGTACGCACACTTTACGTGGACGTCGTACAGCGGCGTGCCTCCCGGGGCGCCAGTATCTCCGGCGCCAGGCGTGTCCCGCGCGAAAGAGCTGAGTGAGCATCATGCCGAGGATCAACGTCATTCCGGCCCACGGAAGCACCAACAGGAACATCTGGATCATGTTCACCATGGCCAATGCCGCTTCCCCGGACTGCATCGCGTTGCCCACCACGGATCCCCGTTCAAGGAGCGCGGCCCACACCACGGGGAGGACGTAAGGCGCCAAGAAGATGAAGGGAACCAGGAAGTACACCAGGGCGGGGATGACGAGGAGAACCCACAGGGTGATCGATCGACGGACCCAGGGCTTGAGCTCTTGAACTCGGGGATGGGGCTTACGACGGAATATACCCCTGAGCACCGGACCCATCCACCTGAACAGGTCGGGCACCCCGATGAGATCACTGAGGATGTAGTAGCCGTCGAAACGGACGAAGGGCAGGAACTGCCGCATGGTCTCCACATGCATCAACAAGATTGCGATCAGCAGCCACGGGGTGCCGGTAGCGAGATAGATCAGACTCATCCCGGTGATGAAGATGACGTTGAAGTAGACGCCACCGAGATCGGTGCGCAGTCGCCCGCGGCGGTTGAGGCGGTATGAGTCGGTCACCGTGCTGAACATGGCCGGCCAGACGATATAGATGCCGACCCCCATGGTCCCGGGTCGAGCGCCACCATAGCGGCAGGCAGCGACATGTCCGGACTCGTGAAACATGGCGGACATCAGGAGCATGAACAGCACCAGCAGCGTCAGCTCCGGATGGTCGACCATCGCCAGCGCGCTCGACCCGACCTGGGCGATGCCGCCTTGGAGGAAAATCATCAGGTCGAACACGACGAACGCAAGCAGCGCGACCAGCACAACCGCAGGGTAGAAGAACGGCATGAAGATACCGGCGATCACCCAGGACATCCATTCGGGCACCAATCCCACCCGAAACTTAAGTCCGAGCAAGGAGTCCGGCTTCAACTTGACCGGCGCATCGGCGTACCCGGGATCGGCTGCCAGGATTCCGGCGGGCCGGAGGCGGTTATCGAGCAGGTAGGACACCTGCTCGGGTTCCAGATCCCGGCCGAAATCCGCGCTGAGCCGACTCGTCACCTGCTCCAGATCGCGCTCGCCGTCAAGGTTGCTCGCGAGCAGGTACAGCAGGTGCGGAAGCTGAATGACCTGTCCATCGGCTCGGCGCACGATGTACTTGGGTTCTTGAAAACCCGAACCCTCGTACTCGCCGATCAGCTCGGTCCCCTCGGCCAGCCGTGGCGCACCGCGCCCGGGACCGTCCGAAACAGGCGCCGGATCAAGTACTGCGCTTTTGGTATTGATGGCTCTACTCCCCACGGCTCGAAAACCCACCACCGGCGACCTGGACGTCCGAAGGGGCCACCGGTACTAGAAAACCCATAACTAATTTTCTACGTAACTGATGGGAGGGGTGGCCGTAACAC
>JBOHHE010000065.1:0-11747 GCA_050700355.1 Pseudonocardiaceae bacterium | reverse complement strand
ATCTGCCCCGCAGCCTCCAACGCCGCAGTCCCAAACTCCGACCACCTCCCCGCCGACAACCGAACCGCCCCCGAATCACCCCCCAACCGAAACAAAAACGCCGGAAACTCACCCACCACCACTCACCTCTATTCGATACCCATCTGTTCGCGGATCTGGGCGTTCATTTGCTCCCGGGAATCGGGGTCGTGCACCACGTCGGTGATGACCTGACGGGCCTCGTCCTCGCCCTCGGCACCCAAGAAGCGCACCGCCAGGTTGAGCACCGTGGCAGGCGCGGACAGCAGCCCCAGCAGCTGGAATTCCCCGCGCTCGGGAGACAGCGGCTCTCGGAAGAGGTGTCCCACCCAACCATGGCCGCTGATCGGCCCCAGATCGATCAGGTCACTGTCGGGATCATTACGAGTGTCCGAGACGATACTGGCCACGAACTCAGCCGGAGATTGCCGCATCGAGGCCGGGTCGGCCGAGATGGTCTGCGGCATGATCATCCGGTTGGGTCGCTGGAGTACCGTGTGGTTGTCCTCGCTGACAGCGCCGTCATAAGGCTCCCGCAGCACCAGCCACCAGCCGTCCCCGATCCCGAGCTCACCCTCCACCAGCATGATCAGAACCTCACCAGGTCATTAGGGATACGATCTTCGGGGTAGCCGCACAGCCGCCGCAATTCCACCATCGACGACCATTCTTGATTATGCCCATCGAAAGGTTCGCGGGTGGCTGCGAACACAGGCCCGCTCAGCCAGCCTTCTTTGTCCAGCGGGATGCCCACGGCAGCAAGATAACGACCTAGCAATTCAGGAGGCAGACGCTCGGCCTTCCGGCGCGCCTCGTACTTGCCAGGCTCCTCGAAGGGCCGGAGCTCACCTCTGGCATTGAATTCCCACCGCCCTTCCTGATCACTGGTCTGAACCCAACGCTCAGCGGACCGTGCCGAACCGCTGAAGATATTCAGCCGAGAACGAGTGGGCAGATAATGGACGAAGGTCGCACCGGGCAGTGTCTTACTCGACTTCGGCATCCATTCAACGGCCACGAACTCACAGTGCAGATCAAGTCGCGCTCGGGCGCCCATGAAACCGGCTATGTCTCCCCTCGGAAACCCACCATCGAGAACGATGACCCATTCCGATCCGGCAGTCGAAACAGCGAACCGTGCCTGATCGGCGCAGAATCGGAACGGTGCCGACCCGGAAATTGCGTTATCCAGGGTATCGAATTCTCGTAGTGACCACGAACTCCCACGGCCAAGGTTCACGACACGTTGTGCCACTTTCCGGAGTGGAGCACGCAGCAGGCCCACATTGCCGGTCAGTGGCCAGTACTTGTCTCCGCCGAAGCAAGGGAACATCGTCCTGGATCTCCTTCAGCCCTTCGGGACGGTGATCACGATGCTGTTCGGGTCGTTGGTCAGAATGTTATCGACGTGCCCCTCGACCCGGGCGCCTGGGCTGCCGTCAGGCAAAGGCCGATCGTACTCCACATTCACCCGCTGATCGCCGACGCTGCCCTGCACATCCGGACGATTCGTGCCCACCTTGTCAGCGCCCGAGACCTGGGCCTGGTCGACCCGGATATCGCGAGCGCCACTGGCTTCCATCCGCTCGACCGTGCGATGGGCGAGCTGGTTCTGGCCGGGGCTGGAGCTGACCTTGACCCCCTCATGGGCGGTGGGATGCTGTGAGCGGAACGGGTCGAGCCGTGGAGGAGCGTCACCCAGATTCCGAGCAGTCCCACCGGCGCCGCCATGGACCTGGGAACCGCGCGGCAGCATCTGGGTGAACCGGTTGCCGTCGGAGCGGACGATGACGCGATTGGTGAAGCCGAAGTTCTGCATCCGGGCTCGCCCGACGCCAGTAATCACGGACTTGCCGCGCAGGGCTTTGCCGACGACACCGATCCCCGGCAGCATCAGGACACCGTCGATGAGCAGAGTTGTCAGACTGCCCTCCCCGGTGGCCGCCATCACCGACGCATCGATCAAAAGTGCACCGGCACCGGCCGCCAGCGAGATCACTCCGAAAGCCGGGCCGATCACCGGGACGAACGCCAGGACCCCCGCGACCAGGGCGACGACTTTGAGGGCGCCGGAGAGTTGCTGGAGCAGTTCCTTGTTGTCGCGGACGAAGTTCTCGAACTGCCCACCCAGGTCATACCACTTCGGGTTCTCCTTGAACCGCATTTCCTTGGCCTCATCGACCACCCGCACACACGAATCCACCGCCGTACCCAACTCCGCACGCACCCCACCCGCCGCGTCCACACACTCCTGCCAGGCCCGCTGCGCGCCGGACAGGGCAGTGGTCGCCGCACCGGTGTCCGACTGGTAGGGGTCGGGTGCGCCGGCCTGCTCCGGAGGTCGGGCAGCGGTTTCACGGGCGTGCGACTGATCAGCGTTCTGGGCGTCGGCCACCCGGCCTTGGGTCTGCTGCAACGTCTCCCATAATCCCGGGGCCCGCGCCGCCAAGGGGCGCATCCGCTCCTGCAGCCCCGATAGCGTCCCGGCGAAGCCGTTCAGCGCCCCGGCGACCTTGCCGAAGGCCTCCCCGGTGATCCGCAGATGATCAGGCATCGACTCATTGAGCCCCTCCCGGAATAAATCCCCCTCCGGACCCACGAACTGACTGGTATCCAGCGCGGTGATCTGTCCCGCCGCCTCCGCCGCCGCAGTCCCAAATTCCGACCACTTGCCCGCCGAGGATCGGATCGCTCCCGGATCACCCTCCAACCGAAACAAATGTGCCGGAAATTCACCCACCGCCATGCACCCCTCTCCACACCCCGTGCCTGTCTCAGCCCTGCAGTGCGCCGCGAACCTGCCCACGCATCTCTTGCACCGAGGACGTGGTCTGACCCAGCGCCTCGCGCACCGAGTTCAGGATCTGCCGGACCGTGTCCGCAGCGTTGTTCCACTGGAGCTGAACCCCGTCGTAGATCTCCATCTCGTCGCCTTCCCAGTTGGCCTTCACCCGATTGACGAACCCGGTCAGTTCATCGAGGCTGGCCTGCACACCGTTAGCCACCGAGACGATGTCACCGTGCGCGGTACCCGCGACGGCCTCGTCGTAGCTGAAGACATCACCCATGATTGTTTTCCTTTCTGGTCAGCCGCGGAATTTGGTGGCGTCCCAATTCGCCGACCCCATGGTCGAGTCGAGTTGGCTGGCCTGCTCGGCGTGATAGGTGTCATACAGCCCGCCCGCGTTGCCGACCCGGCCCTTGATCTCCTCAAGGGACTTGTTCAGATCGGCCATGGCCTGGTTCCACGCCGTGGTGAGCTGGTCCCAGCTCCCGAACGCCGCACCCTTCCACACCGAAGGCAGCGGCTCGATCGCCGAGATGAACGTGCTGGCCTGGCTGTTCAACGCACTCACCGAACTGTCCAGGTTCGTGGCGTGCGTGTTGACCGAATTGTCCGTGATCGAAAACTTGGTTCCCATTGAGCGCTCCTCCCACAGTGCCACCACTGACGGTCACGACACGGTAACTGTCAGCGGTATCGTCCGACCGGTCTGGCTCGACCGAGGGTACCCGGACATGAACTTAGAGTGGTCCGGCGCTCGATCGGTTCCCTTCCGAGGCGATTTTCTTGCCCATCGGTTTCTTTCCCAGCGGCTCGGCCAGGTCTGCGACGGCCGCGGCGGCGAGCGCCAGCACCGCCCGGCGGGTGCGCTCGCCCAGCGCTGTCCAGTCCAGGGGCGCTTGGGAGGCCAGATGGACGTCGGGGGGCAGCACATGGACCGGCAGTCCCACCGCTGTTTGGGCCTGGTCCGGACGTAGCCCCGAGGCACCGGGCTGGGCAACGAGCACGGTCGTCAACCTCCGAAGGTCGCCGGGGCGGATGGAGCCCAGCCAGTTCACCGTGGCGCGTAGTCCGCTCAGGCCCTTCTCGTCGGCGGTGCCCACCGCGACGAGCCGGTTCGCCCGCCGGATGACGGCGGGTAGGACGTCGGCCGAGGGGCCGGCCGGGGTATCAGTCACGATGGCGCGGTACCAGCGGCCGAACCGGCCGACCGTCACCGCATAGTGCGCGGCGGGGAACGGCCGGCCACGCTCGCCCGCGCTCGCCGCCAGCAGGGCGGGTCCTTCGGTACCAGCCAGGTGCTGGCTCATCCAGCGGAAGCCCGGCGGTCCGGGCGGTAGCCGCAGCTGCCCTGGGGGCTCCAGGCGCAATCCGGCGAACACGGGGTGCAGCGAGCCGGCCTGACCTGCGCCAAGGCGCTCACGTAAGCCGGGATGGTGGGTGTCTCCTGAGCTCCGGGCATCATCAGGGCTTCGGGTATTTCCAGGGCCTCGGGTGTCGCAGTCGATCGCGAGCACCCTGGTGCTGCCGAGCACGGCCAGCAGATGGGCCAGCAGCCCGGCGACGGTCGTGCGGCCGGCGGCGGGCTGTAACCCGACCACGGCAATCGAGCTTCCCCGCCGCAGCGGGCGGGCGAGCTCGTCCAGGGCCCGTCGCTCGGCGGTGAGTCGTCCGGTCAGCCGTGGGTCGAGGGCGCGGGTCAGCAGCTGCCCCACGCCAAACGGGCCGTAGGAGCTGCCCTGTCCTGTCTGCTGCACCAGCGCTCACCTTCCGAAGCGGCTCGGAGTGGAACCATTGGAGCGTGCCCGCCGTCATAGTGCACGATGGTCCTGACAGGGACGGACCGGAGTCATCAGGGAGCGTGCCGTGACCTACGTGCAGTATCCGTATGCCACGCTGATCAGCCTCGGGAACAACCTGACCAGCGTGAGTGATCGACTCAATGGCGAGCACCGGGGTGCTCAGGATGCCCAGGGACTGGACTCCGACGAGCAGGCTCGCATCCAGAACGCGATCGAGGGTTTCCGGGACGAGTGGAAGACCAGCCTGCTGGAGCTGATGACCAATATCGGCAAGTGGGGCGGGCTGTCCAAGTCGATCGGCCAGATGGTCAACGACTTCGACACCCAGCTGGCCGCCGCACTGCGTCCCGGCGAAGGTCGTCCCGGCGAAGGTCCTCCGGCGTGACCGGTCCGCTGCCCGCTGAACAATTGAGTCTGAACCCCGACGTCACTCATCCGCCCTTCCCGTGGTTGATCGGTATCCCTTCGCGGTGGGCGCTGCTGGACACCAATCCGGCGTCCTGGCAGCGCAGCGCCGCCCGCCTGGTGGACGAGCGGTTCGCGGGTCGCTCGCTCAAAGCCGCGGAACGAAGGGGTGTGCTGGGCTTCGTGGAACAGTTGGTCGCGGACTGCCAGCGCGCCAACGCGACCTTGAGCATGATCCAGCTGGGCCGGATGACGACCGGGACGATCGGCAGCGCGGGTATGCATCTGGCCTGGTTCGATTCCCGCACCGAACCGGCGAGTCTGGCCCTGGTGCGCCAGAGCCTGCCCCGCAGCGGCGTGGTCGAGGAGATCGGCGCTGCGGCCGGGACGGGGCTGCTGCACACCGATCACGCCTCGATCGTGCCCCCTGGAGCGACCACCCGGGTGCGCTCCCAGGTGTTGCAGTATTTCCTGCCGCTGCCCGGAAGTACCTGGACCGCGGTGCTGAGCGCGGCGACGCCGCATCCGGAGATGGAGACGATGCTGCGCGAGCTCATCGTCGCGGTGGGTGCCAGCATCGAGCGGGCGGACGAGGCCGAGAGCTCGCCGGGGTCGGCGCAGCGGCGTGACCCAGACGCGGAAACCTACGAATCGGCACCACCCGCGCGTGGCCCCGGAATCGAGAAGGGTTTCGGGACGGTGCTGCGGCGCCGGGTTGAGGGTTCCGCCACCACGAACCACAACGACGAACCCCATGGCTGACCAGCGCAGCCGAGTGGTGCTCGAGGCGCACGCGCTGCGCTCGGCCACCGCGACCGCCGTGCTGCTGCACGGCACCCGCCGCAGCGCTCGGGACCTCCGACGTCCGTTCGGAGCCCTCATCGCCGGCGCCACTCGCGGTGGTGCTGCTCGTCGCGGTCGCCGCGGCGACGTTGATCGGCGATGCGCTGGAGAAACGCCGCCTGGAACGGGAACGACGAAACGCGCTGCCCGCTGCGGTGTCGCTCAACGCTGGGGCCGCAACGTCAGCGGATCAGCTCACCACAGCACGCACCCACGCGTAAGCGTCGAACACGGCCAGCGTCAGCGGCAACATCGCGACGACCAGGACCGCCTCGATGACATCGAACAACTGGCGCAGCCGCGCGGCGGTGACCTCATCCAGCTCCGCGACGCCCAACCCCAGGATGCCCAGGCTCACCACCAGCATCCCGACCCCGGCGCTCCACGTCGCGCCCTGCCCGGACAGCCCGGCCCAGCCGGGCAGGGCAATCGCCATGGTCACCGCCGCGGCTGCCGGGACCACGAGCATTGCCAGCACCTGGGCAGAGCGGGTGAAAGCGCGGGAGCGCAGGCCGAATACCACGCCGCCCAGCGCGCCCAACGCGGGCCCGGCCGCGCCGTCGGAGGACAGCAACACCGTCACCGCGACTGCGGCGACCAGGGCATTACCCGCTACCGCGCCGGTCAGCACCACCTGCCCCCGGGCGACCGCCTCCCGGAGCGTGCGTCGGGTCACCCGGGTGCCCTGTTCCGCGGTGCGCAGCAGGGGCACCAGCCCGGCGCCCGCGACCGCGAGTTGCGGGGCGAGGCCCGCCACGAGGAGCGTCAGCACCAACACGATCGCCGCTACCCGGTCGGCGGGCAGGCCCGCTTGCAGGGCCGCAGCCAGGAACGAGAGCGGAACCAGGGGAACGCTCATCGCCGCGAGGCTGTGCCAGCGCCGCCCCGCCAGCCAGAACGCGGCCAGCCCGAGGCCCGCACCGATCGCCGTCCACCAGCCTCGGCCTCCTCCGGACGCCGCGGCCGGCTCGGCTACCCAGCCCGCGAGTGTCCACGACAGCGCGCTCGCGGCCGCCACCCAGGCCGCTCCCCGGTCCCGCAGCGGCCAGCACAACGCGGCCGCCAGCAGGCCGAGACCAGCCAGTGCCACGACGATGGTCACCCGATCGGCGGATCCTTGAAAGATCAGGATGGCCAGGACGGCGAGCACCGCGGCGCCCAGGACGCAACAACCCGTTACCCGCGACGTCCCCTGCCACTCGACGCCGTCAGTGAACTGGGACGCGTCGTCGAGCTGCGCCCCCACCTCGTCGACGACGTCCTCGACGAACGGAGGGGCGGGTGCCTCAGCGGGCGGGGCGAGGTAGAGCACGTCGGCATCGGTGATGCCGGCGTCGTCGAGGGTGCGGCGCGGGTCGAGGATGCCGTTCGCGATCGTGGCCACCGTCCACGGGGCGCCGGGACGTTCGGCGCGTAGTGAGAGCAGCGCGCGCAGCTGGGGCACCAGCGTGAGCACCGGTTGCTGGGCGGGCAGACTGACGTCGATCTGTCGTCCCTCGCCCACCACGGTGACTCTCGTGAACCGGCTTGCCATTTTCTGGTGTTCACCTCCGCCATCATCGGTGCAGCGGCTAACGTAGATGATCCCGTAGCCTGCACGGGGAGTGAACCTGCAATGACCCAGCGAGTAGTGCACCGGCCCGCGCGGGTACCACCTCCGTCGGCTGACCTGAACGCAGTCGATGTGGTGGCACCGCCCACCGTGCCCGACGCCAGCGGTGGATTCGCCGGATCGATGCAGATCCTACTGCCGATCATGGGTGGCGGCGGCTCCCTGCTGATGATCGTCTCCAATCAGAATCCCATCATGCTGGTGGCGGGTACGGCGCTGCTCGCGGTCACCGTGATCGGTGGGGTGGCGGCCTTCATCGCCCAGCGCACCGGGTCGGCCCGGCGATTCGGCCTGCAGCGCCGTCGCTACCTGGAACATCTGGACCGGGTGGCGGATCTGCTGCGCGAGTCCGGCACTCAGCAACGGGACGCCGCCACGCACCGCCACCCATCCCCGGACGCGCTGTCCGACCTGGTCGCCGACCCGCACCGGCTGTGGGAACGCCGCTTGGCCGATCCCGACTTCCTGGTGCTGCGGGTGGGGCTGGGGCCGGACACGCTGTGGCGCAAGGTCACCGTCGCGGCCAGCCAGAACCCGATGATCGAACTGGATCCGGTCACCGAGGCCGCCGCCCAGCTGGCCACCCAGCGCAACCGGGTGCTGGAGGGCATGCCGGTCGCTGTTCCGCTGGACGGGGTGGTCTCGGTGGTCGGCCCCCCAGCGCAGACCCGCAATCTGGTGCGCGCGCTGACCGCTCAGCTGGTCACCCTGCACGCGCCCGACGACGTGCGGGTCGCCTGGTGTCTCGGCCCCAGTGCCCAGCCGGAGTTCGGCTGGGTGAAGTGGTTGCCGCACAGCCTCGATCCCATTGACTACGATGGCCCGGCTCCCCAGCGCCTGGTCGCCACCGACCGCGCCACGCTGGCCCGGCTGCTGGCGGCCGAGGTGACCCGCCGGGCGGGGGAGGTCGCCGCTGCCCGGCGCTTCGGCTCCACCCGGGCACAGGTCCGTGGCAGCCGGCTGGTCATCGTGGTGGATCAGCTCTCCGCAGGCGCCGCCGACCCGGTCGGCGACATCGCGCCCGACACCTCGGCCCGGGACCTCGGGATCTGCTCGGTGGTGCTGGTCACCGACCGGCGCCAGGAACCGTCCCATGTGGACATCCGGGTGACCTGTCAGGACGAGGAGATCACCGTCGAGGATCTGCGCGAGTTCAGCGACCTGGACACCGAGGCCGCCGCCGTGCTGCGCCGCCAGGTCGCCGGAGCTCCCACCGGTCGCCCCGACGTGGTGCCGGTGCCCGCGATGGCCGCTCTGGCGCGGCAGATTTCCCCGCTCCGGCTGGTGGCGGAGCGCTCCGAGGACGCTCCGCTGGAGGCGACTGTCGACCTGCGCAGCTTGCTGGGGATCGCCGATGAAGCGGACTACGACATCGACGCGTTGTGGGCGCCCCGGCCGCTGGCCCGGTTCCTCAAGGTGCCCTTCGCGATCGGACCCGCCGGCCAGCCCGTCGAGCTCGACGTCAAGGAGGCGGCGCTGTCCGGGATGGGGCCGCACGGGCTCTGCGTCGGGGCCACCGGTTCCGGCAAGTCGGAGGTGTTGCGCACCCTGGTACTGACGCTGGCGATGACCCACCCTCCGGAGCGGCTGGCGCTGGTGCTGGTCGACTACAAGGGTGGCGCGACGTTCGCCGGGTTGGAGACGCTGCCGCACACCTCGGCGATGATCTCCAACCTGTCCGAGGACAACGGCCTGGTCGACCGGCTGCACGATGCGGTGTACGGCGAGATGAAACGCCGCCAGCAGCTCCTGCTCGACGCGGGCAACCTGCCCAACCTCACCGAGTACAACCGACGCCGCGACGCGGGCGAGCCGCTCGGCCCGCTGCCGAACATGATGGTGATCATCGACGAGTTCAGCGAGCTGCTCACCGCCAAGCCCGACTTCATCGAGCTGTTCCTCGCTATCGGACGGATCGGCCGTTCCATCGGGGTGCACCTGCTGCTGGCGTCCCAGCGCCTGGAGGAGGGCAAACTGCGCGGGCTGGAGTCCTTCCTCTCCTACCGGCTGGGGCTGCGCACCTTCAACGAGCAGGAATCGCGCACTGTGCTGGGCGTGTCCGACGCCTACACGCTGCCCGCGATTCCCGGATCCGGTTATCTCAAGGTCGACACCACCCTGTTCGAAAGGTTCAAGGCCGCCTACGTCTCGGGCACCTACCGGCCGCCCGCCGGACAGGAGATCGTGCAGGCACCACCGGTTCCCGCGCCGTTCCCGCTCTACAACGAGACCGCGCAGTGGCTCGATCGGCACCACGCGCCCGGCCCAAAGGCCCGCGGCGGTGACGACGACGGCGTAGGTCAGCCATCCACCCTGGACGTGGTGGTGACCCGGCTGCGGGCGAAGGGGCGGCAGGCGCACCGGATCTGGCTGCCCCCGCTGCCCATGGCGCTGCCGCTGGACGTCATCGTCGGCGAGCTGGTCAGCGAACCCGCCTATGGGCTCACCGTCGCCGACCCCGCGGCCCGCGACAGGCTGCGGATTCCGCTGGGGCTGCTCGACCGGCCCGCCGAGCAGCGCCAGGAACCGCTGACCGTCGACCTGTCCGGCAGCGGTGGTCACCTCTGCGTGATGGGTGCGCCGCAGACCGGTAAGTCGACCCTGCTGCGCGCCCTGATCGCCGGTGCCGCGCTTACCCACACCCCTGCTGACCTGGCCTTCTATTGCGTGGATTTCGGTGGCACGCTCGCCCCCGTCAGCGGGCTGCCGCACGTCGGTGGCGTCGCCGGACGCCTGGACGTCGACCGCATCCGCCGCACCGTCACCGAGGTGGCGGGCCAACTCGAGGAACGCGAGAAACTGTTCGCCGCCCGGGGGATCGACTCCGCCGAGGCGCTGCGTGAGCTGCACAAAGCCGGGCGGCTGCCCGAGCTCGCCACCGCCGACATCGTCCTCGTGGTCGACAACTACCGGGTTCTCAAGGACGACTACGAGGACCTCACCGACATGGTGCACGACATCGCCGCTCGCGGTCTGGGCTACGGCGTGCACCTGATCCTGACCACCGGGCGCTGGGCGGATCTGCGGATGCAGCTGCAGGCCACCATCGGATCGAAGATCGAGCTGCGGCTCAACGACCCGCTGGACTCCTCGATCAAGCGCAAGGCGGCGGAAAACCTACGTGCCGACACCCCGGGGCGCTGCCTGACCCAGGACGAGCTGATCGGTCACGTCGCGTTGCCTCGGATCGATTCGGTCGCCGACCCCGCCACGGTGGCCGCCGGCACAACCGACCTGGTCAGTCGCGTCAACGCCGCCTGGACCGGCGCCGGGGCGCCCGAGGTCCGCCTGCTGCCCGCCCTGGTCAGCTACCGGCAGGCGATCCAGCATGCCCCCGACGACCGCCGAATCCGGCTGGGCATCGACGAGGCGGAGCTGCATCCGGTGCTGCTGGACCTGCTCGGCGACGACCAGCACTTGCTGGTGCTCGGCGACGCCGCCTCGGGCAAGACCAGCCTGATGCGGCTGCTGGTGCATGACCTGTCCACCCGGCTCACCGACGACCAGGTGGTCTTCGCCGTCCTGGATCCCCGCCGCACCCTGCTCGACGTGGTGCCGGAGGACTACCTCGGTGCCTACGCCGGCACCGCCAAGGTCGCCGCCGGGCTCGCCCAGTCCATTGCCGGTGAGCTGCGCAATCGGCTACCTCCCGATGACGTCACCGCGGCCCAGCTGCGGGACCGGTCATGGTGGAAAGGGCCCGAGATCGTTCTGCTCTGCGACGACTACGACCTGCTGGCCACCGGTGGGCCAGGCCCGCTGGCGCCGTTCCTCGAATTTCTGTCCCAGTCGCGTGATCTGGGGTTTCACCTGGCGCTGGCCCGGCGCAGCGGCGGGGCGGGCCGGGTCATGCACGAGCCGGTGTTGCAGCGGATGAAGGAGGTCGGCTGCGCCGGGCTGCTGCTGTCCGGGGAACGGCAAGAGGGCCAGATCTGGCCGCAGGCTTATCTGTCCATTCAGCCGCCGGGCCGGGGTTTGCTGGTCCGCAAGGGACGCAAGCCGGTGCTCATCCAGACGGCCTATCTCGATCCGGATACGCCGTAGCTCGGCCTGGCCGAGCGGGTGGGAAAGAAAATCCACTCGGAAGGGAACCGATCGAGCGTCGGACCACTCTAAGTTCATGTCCGGGTACCCTCGGTCGAGGTGGCGGAGTGGGGTGAGTGGTGGTGGGTGAGTTTCCGGCGTTTTTGTTTCGGTTGGGGGGTGATTCGGGGGCGGTTCGGTTGTCGGCGGGGAGGTGGTCGGAGTTTGGGACTGCGGCGTTGGAGGCTGCGGGGCAGAT
>JBOHHE010000064.1:0-4231 GCA_050700355.1 Pseudonocardiaceae bacterium | reverse complement strand
GGTCTCGGTGTCCTCGTCGAGCCGCCGGGCCGCCTCGTACTGCCCCAACGCCCGCAGGTCGGCGGCCAGGTTGTTGGCCGAGATCAGGGTGTCGGGGTGCTCCGCCCCCAGCACCTGACGCCGCCGGGCCAGGGTGTCCTCATCCAACCGCCGCGCTGCTTCGTATTCCCCCAGCTCCCGCAGGTCGAGGGCGAGGTTATTGGCCGAGGTCAAGGTGGCGGGATGCTCCGCGCCGAACACCTGACTCCGCCGGGCCAGGGTGTCCTCCTCCAGCCGCCGCGCCGCCTCGAACTGCCCCAACCCCCGCAGGATGAGGGCGAGATTGTTGGCCGCGTTCAGCGTGGCGCGGTGCCGCTCACCCAGCACCTGACGTCGCTGGTCCACCGTGTACTCCGCCAGCACCCGCGCTGATTGATACTGGCCCAACCCCTCCAGGATGAGGGCGAGATTGTTGGCCGAGATCAGGGTGTCGGGGTGCTGCTCACCCAGCACCCGACGCCGCTGGGCCAAAGTGTCCGCCGCCAGCACCCGCGCCGCCTCGTACTGGCCCACCGCCCCCAGGTTGCGGGCGAGGTGGCTGGCCGAGGTCAGGGTGTCGGGGTGCTCCGCGCCCAGCACCCGACGCGCCAGCTGCAGGGCACGCTCGATGAGCGGCAGGCTCGCCGCTGGTTCCCCGCGGTTTTGCAGGTAAGTGGCGGCCGAGTTGAGCAACAGCGCGACGTCGTCGCCGACGTCATCAAGAGCACGGTCAGTGCCGGTGGCGGTCAGCACGTGCGGGAGCAGCCATCGCCATCGCGGCCAGGTGGTGGGGTCGTTCCAATGGTCGGGTGGGGCGGCGGCGCGCAGCAGCCGGACCGCGGCCACGGTCGGGTCGGACTCGGCTGCCTCGGCGGCCGACCGGGCGCGCAGGATGGCCTGGACGAGCCGGTGCAGTTGCAGGCTGTCGGACTCCACCCGGGCCAGTGACCGGGTGCGCAGCAGCCGGGTGAGACGAGCGAACGCCAACGGGTCACCGGCTACGGTGGCGAGCGCGGCGGGCAGCGCCTGCGCGTGTGCGGTGAACAGGGTGAAGGGGATGGGTTCGGGAGCAAGTTGGGCGCACAGGGTGAGCAGGTGCAGTGCGGCGGGGTCGTCGGCGGCAAGCCGGTCGAACGCCACCTGCCAGCTGGCGGCCAGGGACGCCGGATACCCCGTGGGCGCTTCGTCGGCCAGCAGCTCGGCGGCTCTGGTGTCCAGCAAGCGCAGGTAGGCGTCGGCGGACAGGCCGGTCTCGTCCAGGTGGGCGGCGGCCTGGGCCACCGCCAGCGGCAGATTGTCCAGCGCTTCGGCGATCCGGACCGCGTCCCGTGCCGACAGCCGAGGGACCCACCGCGCCAGCAGGCTGACCGATTCGCTCGGGTCGAACAGATCGACCAGCACCAGGGTGGCCAGCTCGCCCCACCGCAGGTTGCGGGAGGTGATGAGTACCTGTCCCGCGCCGCCGGGCAGGTACGGTGCCAGTAGCTGCGGATCCTCGGCGTTGTCGTAGATCAGCAGCCACCGGTCCCGCTCCCGCAAGGCGCCGAGCAGCCGCGACACCGCAGACGTGACGGGGTCGCGCTCGGTGGCGAGATCCAGCGCGCGGGCCAGCTCAGCCAGGCGGTTCGGGATGAGCGCGGGTTCCTCCGCGGGCACCCACCACACCACGTCATAGTCCTCACCGTGGCGGTGGGCGTATTCGATGGCCAGCGCGGTCTTGCCGATCCCACCCATCCCGTGCAGCGCGCGGGCCACCGTCGCGCCCCCGGCGAGCAGCGAACGGTGCAGCTCGGCGAGCAACTCGACCCGGCCGGTGAACTGGACACTGCGGGCGGGCACGTTCCAGACCCGGCCGACCGGCGCCCGCTGCGGCTCGGCTCGCGGCAGCTCTACCAACGCCTGATACACCGCCGTCTCCAGCCGCTCCGGGCTGGTGATCGTCACCACCGTCACGGTGTCGCACAGCCGGTCGCGAAACGCCGCCTGCCGTCGGCCATGTTCCGGATCGAGGGACAGCTCGCCGTCACCCGGCGTCTTGTCGTCGAGCAGGAACACCAGCCGGGGCAGGCCGGCCGCACCGGCGGCCTCGAACTCCAACTCGGTGTAGGACAGCTCCGGGCGGTCCCGGACCGGTGAGCCGTACCGGAAACCGATGATGGCGATGTACACATCGGCGGCCCGCACCGCCTTGCGACACACCTCGCTGGGCTGCTCGTCCCGGGCGGCGAAGTAGGCCATGTTGGTGACCGCGTCACCGACCCGCAGCACCGCCCGCTCAGCCGCGTCCACGAAAGACCCGCCAGGGGGCAGTCGGCGCAGTTCTGAGGTATGACTCAAGAAGACCCGGCGCGGCTGCCCCACGGTGCACAGCATGCCATCCGCCACCACGGATGGGTGACCGGCGATCAGCCCGCGAGACACCCGGCCATGGTGACCGCGGCCGGCGCAGTACGACCGGGGCTCAAGCGAGCCCCTCCAGTGCCTGCAACAAGTCACGCAGCAGAGTGACCAGCGCATCCGTATCATTGACGCAGGTGTCCCAAAGAATCTAGGTAGACAAATCGCTTACTGGCTGATAAAGCATCTTGTCCCGCATGCGGATCGGACCGGGAAAAGGTGAGGTTCCTTGCCCTATGCCACGCATCCGACAGAACTGTTAAGCGCACTGCCGACGTTCGCCCAGCAAAACATAGCCGTCAACCGGCGCTCCTCCGAAGAATCAAACGCAATACGGCCACCGTCGCGGATCCGGATAATGACCTGAAGAGCTTCGAGGGCTTGAGCCAGCTCCGGCTCTCCTGACGCTCGACTCAAGCCGCGTCCACCGACCGCAGTGGCCCAGCGACAATACGGTCGGCGCGGGGCGCGTCGGAACTCACCACCGTGAGGCTGGTTCCCAAGAGTGACTCAGCCTCAAGTTCGAACCGCGCCAGATCGAGGTAAGTCCGACCTGCTTCCACGTCGGCGACCACGGTGCCGGCACCGCCATGGCGCAGGTTCGCCAGGCCATGGCGCGTACCCAGGTCAACGAGAACCGCCGCGAAGCGATCGAGTAGTTCCTTACTCGTAGGGACAGTCACCTACTCACCGTAGCGCGTAAGGAGATCAGAACGAAGCACCGTTGCCGCTCACGCTTCCTTTCAGCCGCGCGTGACGAGGGTCTCGACCGCACATCGCCCCAGCGCCGCCAGCTCACCCCAGTGCGGGTTGCGGGAGGTGATGAGCACCTGCCAGGAACACCAGACGCGGCAGGTGGTCAAGGCATCATGTGGTGTCCTCGTACGGGCGGATTCCAGTCACGAGACCTATCTCGCTCTGCGGATCCTTGGCTCCGTGCCCAAGAACCTGCTCATCATGATCCTCGACCTGGCACCCGGCTGTGATCGCAATGCCTGGTTCCCAGAGCTCGCCATGCCACGTCGTGTCCTGGTGATTCGCGCCGCCGCGAAGCCCCTGGAGCTGACGGAGTGGACGAAGACCCCTCGGTCAAGTGCACTAAGGCCGGTCGGTCGCCGGGAGCCGGGCGGGGGTCCGCTCAACCGGCGACCGACCGGGTCAGGAAGTGACCTTGATGATCCGCACGTCGGTGAGCGGCAGGGTGGTGCGGGCCGCGACCATCGCCGCCGCGTAGTCGTCGTCGATCACTTCGCCGCGCCGGACGTCGACGCTCAATTCCTGGGGGTTGTCGTGCGGCCGACGGTGGTTGCCGTACACGATGCACCGGGTCTCCAGGCCCCCGGCGGGTTTGTCCTCCGGGTGTCGCTTCATGACCCCTTGCCTGGCTGATCGAACGGTGCGAGTACCGGTAGATCCGACGCCGCAAGATCGACGGTCGCGCCCAGATGGCACGCCGCACACTGCGGTCCGTCACCGGGTTGGCTGAGCAGTACGACGTCGACGGGCAGCTGCGAACCGCACAGGGCCTCGGTCCAGCCCCGCTGCGGCGCGGGTGCGATGTCACACGCCGCCACCGCATGGATTCGCCCGTCGCTGGAGTCGCGGCCCCACCACATTCCCGGGGCGTTCATGAGGTGTGTCCGGTCGGCCGCCGGGAGCTGGTGGGGGGTCGGCTCAACCGGCGGCCGGTCGGGGTCTCGGTGCCGCTGAGCTGCCATTGCCCCTGGTGAGGCTGGTCATGCGGCGAGGACGGCGCGGTGCGGTTTGTGAGCAAATGGATCGGCACTATCGACTTCCTGGTTGGTGGGGGCAACGG
>JBOHHE010000063.1:0-13212 GCA_050700355.1 Pseudonocardiaceae bacterium | reverse complement strand
GCCACGAGCATGCAGGGAGGTTCGGATGTAGAGGTCTGAGGCTTCGTGTGTGGTGCTGTGCTGGTGATGGAGGTGGGCCCTCCGGGACCGTCCTGCAGGGGGTGGTCTCAAACCACCGCATGCTGCGGCGTCCGGAAACGGGGTGGTGGTGAGCGATGCGGACAAGGCGCGAGCTAGGCGTCAGGTGTGGGTCGAGAAGGCGAACGTGAGTGAACCACTGATGAGGTGTCGTAACGATCAGCTGACATCGAAACCGGGGTCCCCCAAATGCTCCGGGATTAGCCAGGCGGGTGCCTGTTTATTGGCCTGGTGGTGTCCGGCATATAGGTGGCGCGAGCTCGATCCAGGCTCCAGCACGGAACGTGGGAACTCCTCACCTCCCGGGTTGGGGGTGAGGGGGACGGACTGTCCCGTAGTAGTGGTGAAGCTCCTGTAATGGGGGTGGAGCGAAGGGGACGGGTCGCCCGGGTTCAGTTAGATGATCAACCAACGTGGGTTGGGAGGAGTCGGATGAATGAGCCGAAGCAGATGGGTAAGCCCTTCGACATTGATAAGGGTGTCGTGATGGAGGCTTACCGGAGGGTGGCGGCTAACAAGGGTGCCCCGGGGGTGGACGAGGTGTCGATCGCCGAGTTCGAACAGGACCTGAAAGGGAACCTGTACAAGATTTGGAACCGGCTCTCGTCCGGGACGTATTTCCCCCCGCCGGTGCGGGCGGTGGCGATCCCCAAGCCGCACGGGCCTGGGGTGCGGGTGCTGGGCGTGCCGACCGTCGCGGACCGGATCGCCCAGACGGTGGTGCGGCTGTATCTGGAACCGCTGGTGGAACCGGTGTTTCATCTGGACTCCTACGGGTACCGGCCAGGGCGTAACGCGCTGGACGCGGTGGCGGCGGCCCGGACACGCTGCTGGGACGCGGACTGGGTCATTGACCTGGATATCTCCGCGTTCTTCGACACCGTCCCGCACCAACAGATCCTCGCGGCGGTGGAGCATCACACCGACCTGCGGTGGATCCGGTTATCCGTGGACCGGTGGCTGCACGCCCCGATCCAGCAACCGGACGGAACCCTGCAACAACGAGATCGTGGTACCCCACAGGGCTCAGCGATCTCCCCGTTGCTGGCTAATTTGTTCATGCATTACGCGTTCGATACCTGGCTGGCGCACAACCATCCGCGGGTCAGGTTCGAACGGTACTGCGATGATGCCGTGGTGCACTGCGTCAGCTATGAGCAGGCCGTGGCGGTGCGCGAGACCATCGCGCACCGGCTGGCTGGGTTCGGGCTACAGCTGCACCCGGACAAGACCCGCATCGTCTACTGCAAGGACAGCACACGACGCGACCGATACCCGGACACGTCGTTCACGTTCCTGGGGTATGACTTCCGGCCCCGAAAGGCCACCGGCAGGAACGGGACACTGTTCACCGGATACCTGCCCGCGGTCAGCGCACCCGCCAAGAAAAAGATCGGTAACACCATCCGGTCCTGGCGGCTGGGCCGGCGCAGCGGGTCCACCCTCGGGCAGCTGGCACGAGAGATCAACCCGGTCGTGACCGGCTGGATCAACTTCTACGGGCGCTTCTACCGCTCCGAGCTGATCAACCTCCTGGCCCGCCTCAACCGCCACCTGCTGCGGTGGGCGTGCAAGAAATACAAAGGGCTCAGCCGCCGCAAAGCCAGACGACGACTCGCCGAGGTCGCCCGCGCGTACCCCGGCCTGTTCGCCCACTGGAAAGCCGGTGCCTACCCCGTCGGCTGGGCGACGGGAGCCGTGTGACGCGAGAGTGTCACGCACGGTTCAACGAGCGCCGGGGGGTGCAACTCCCCCCGGCGACTCACCGAGAATGAGCCGCGCTCAGCGCGGCTCATTCTCCCCAAACAACGATCACGGATGGCCCGGCGCGCCATCAGCGGTCGAACTGCCGGTTCAGGAGTCCAAGCCGACCGGCGATAGTCCATATATCCGCACCGGTGAGGCTGCGGAGAGCGGGAAACCATGATCAGCTATCTGATCATCATCGAAGGCCACGGTTCGACCAACTACTCGGCCTACTGCCCCGACCTTCCGGGCGTCGCGGCGACCGGTGCCGGCATCGACGAGTGCGCGGCCGAGATGCGCGACGCGATCGCCGTCCACATTGAGGGCCTGCGCGACGCCGGGCGGACGGCTGAGGTGCGCTGAACGTGGAAACGCCCCCCGGCTCAGCCGGGGGGCGTGCTCCAGACCGGTATCAGTCGAACTCGCCGTTGCGGATTCCTGCGGTGAACGCGGCCCACTCGCCCGGCGTGAACCTCAACGCGGGCCCGGCCGGGTCCTTGCTGTCGCGCACCGCCCGCGCACCACCCGCCAGGTCGGCGACCTCGACGCACTCTCCTATTGAGTTGCTCCGGGTAGACTTCCGCCATACGGCAGCAGCCAGGACATCGTTCATGATGCCGCTCCTTGCCTGGGATTATCACGTGTGATCCATGAGTTCCGTGATCAGGGTCAGGCTCTCGTTCGCGTCGAGAGCCTGATCACGGAGCTCCCCATAGATCCTAGTCAGCTGGTCGACGACCGACTGCGCGTCGACGAGGTGACCGCCTACCAGGTACTCCTGGTGCACCGTGTCGGGCAGCAGTCCTTCGGGGAAACTGAGCAGGGTGAAACCCCCGGATACGCCGATGTAGAGGCCGACGTCGATGGGCATCACCAGCAACTCGATGTTGTCCCGACCTGATTGCTCGACCAGGTGGCGGAGTTGGGAGGCGCCGACGTCCGGCTGCTTGGCGCACCGCAGCAACGCCGACTCGGACAAGACGGCCGACAGCTGGAGCGGGTCGGGCCCGGTGAGACGCTGCTGGCGCTGCATGCGGACGGCGATCCGCCGGTCCACCTCCTTATCGGGCAGGCGATGGTCGAGCCCTATCACCTGTCGCGCGCACTGCTCGGTTTGGAGCAGGCCGGGGAGCACTTCCAGGGCCAGCGTACGTACCGAGGTGGCATCGGCTTCCAGTCCGACGTATTCCAACAGCCAGTTCGGCAGGTCGTAGGTGGACCACCAGCCGCGCCTGGCGGCATCCAGCCGCAGTGCGTCGAGCCGGTCGATCGTGGCCTGGTCGGCACCGTAGTGCTGGAGCAGCACGATCAGTTCGGCCCGGCGGATCGTGTTCCGGCCCGCCTCGACTTGGGCGATCTTGCTCTGTGAGCACTCCAGGATCTCACCCGCCACCTTCTGGGTGACGTGAGCGGCGGAGCGGAGCTGGGCCAGTGCCATGCCGAGCTGGCGAGCGCGCAGAGTGGGACCCGTCATGGTCAACAGCATAACCACTTACTGATATTATTTGTCCAGAGCTCTTGCCAGAACGATAACTCTAATATTTACTCGACCACCTAAGGCGTCCGCATGAAGCTGACGCCGCACCACCCGCACGCAGTGCAGGATCTGCTGCCTCCGTCCGCACGCGGCCGGGCCGTGCGCATCCCCGTCTCGCACGGCCCGGCCGGTATCCACCGGGGGCGGGCTCAGCGTGTGGAGATGGTGGCAATGGGCGACAAACCGATCACGCAACGCGCCAACGAGCGCGCCAGGGTGGTCATCGACGGGCACCGCACCGACGACGGCGATCTGTGTTCGCTGGTGGTAGTGCACGAGCGCACCGGCGGATGGCGGCTCTACCCGCATGGCGACAACAAGCTCGGTGTCCGCCTGGCGCAGGTGGATGCGGCCAGGATGGCGCGGACGATCCTGGACGGCGAGCGGTGAACGACCCAGGGCTGTACGAACGGATGGCGCTGCGCAGGATGCATGACGGTGGTGTAGGCAAGATGGCCGATGCCTACCTGTCATGAGCCGGAAGCGGAAGAGCAAACAGGTCCGAGGTCTGGAGACCCGGCGCATCGTGTACGGCGACCGCAGGTGTCCGCATGCCCGCCACCAGGAGATCAAGGTGGACGTCCGGTGCGGCGAGGTGATCGACGACGATTACGCGGCGGCGATAGTGACGACGCGCACCACAATGCCACTAGCCGAGGTGTTCATCGTCAGGGTGACCACCTGACCGGCGTCGGGAGCTGGGCTCACTCACTCGCGTCGATCCGCGCCGCAACCGGGTCGCGGGTAAGCACCAGTACCGGGCGGTCGCCGCCGGGGGTGGCGGCCCACCAGATCTCGCCTCTCACCATTGCGAGTTAGCACCTGGTGTCAGCCCTGAGCCGGCAGCTGACCTGACACCGGGTGCCACCTCGCGGGTCAGAGTAGAATGCGGTTTGAGCATGATCAACCCACGCTCGGCTCACGCTGAAGATCATCTTGGTTCAGGCTTGAACCCGCGTCGGTCTTGAGGTGTCCGACCGCGTGCTGAGGAGGCGGACACCATGGAGGTCGACGAGGCGAAGAGCGTGGGGGCGCTGCTGCGCAAGATCCGGCTCAAGCGGGATATGACGCTGGAGCAAGTCGCCGGACTGGCCGGTATCAGCGCCGGATTCCTGTCCCAGGTCGAGCGCGGTCTGGCTCCTCTCGAACGGCTCTCGCATTGGAAGGGCATAGCCGCCGCGCTCGGTGTTCCCCTCTGGGACCTGCTGCGGCTGGAACTGCCTGTCCCTGGTAACGGCGGCACCCATAGCGCCACCGAGGCCGTGCAAGAGGCGCTGGACGCGGTGCAGGCCGGCTACCCAGGCGGTGAGCTTCTTCCCCTGTCTACGCTGCAACAGCGCGTGGCCGGAGCCCTCAAGCTGAATCAGCAGTCCCGGTTCCACGAGGTGGGCCGGGTGCTGCCGGAGCTGATCCGTGATCTGCATGCCACCCTGGCCGCTGGTCGTGATCTCGGCACTCTGCTGCCGCTGGGCGTGCTGCTACACGTGCAGGTCACGCGTGACTGGTTGGCCTTTGCGGTGGCTCACATCAACCTGCGGCGCCAGGCCATGTACCTGGCCCGAGACCTCGCCCGGGAGCACAACGAGCCGACCTCGCTCGCGTCGGCCGCCTTCGGGCTGGCGCAGACGTTGACCATCGGTGGTTCCTTCGCTCTGGCGCAGACCGTGCTCGACAAGACCACCCCGCCGCCGGTCACCAGGGAGACGGCGGGCCTGATGTGCGCCACGCTGGGCGCGCCCCAGGCTATGCTCATCGCCGTCCGGGGTGGTGACCCGACGGCGCCACTCGGGGAAGCCGCGGAGATCGCGGATCGGTTCGGCGAACTCGGGACGGCGGATCCGCTCGGGTTCGGGTTCGGGCCGACGTTCGTGGGCTTCAGCCGCATCAGAGCGGCGCTGGAGCTCGGCGACGTCGATGACGCCGTCCGATTGCTGCGCACGGTTCAGCCGGAGCGTGATCCCTTCCGGGTTAGCCAGGCGTTTTACTGGAGAGTCACCGGGCGGACACTCACCCTCGCCGGAGGACCGGTGGACGAGGCGGTGCGCGCTTACCTGAGAGCGGAAGCTCTCCTGCCCGTGACGCTCTACCGCCAGCCCATTCACCGCGAGAAGCTGCGGGAACTGCTGACCCGGGCACCGGACAACGAACAACTCCAGCAGCTCGCCCAACGGGCCAGCCTGGACCAGCGTTGACCCATTCCGGCTACTTCACCACACAATAACCACAGCGTCACCGAGCTGCCACGCTCTGCGGTGTGGATTTCGACAGAGGGTTATGGGGACTCGTCCTGTGGCTGGTGGTCATAGGCGCGCTCGTGCTGATGGCGATGTTGGCGGCGTGGATGGTTCAGGCCCGAGCCGGTCGTATTCCGCCTAAGCGCAGGTGGGATACACGAGTCCCTCACGGCGTCACCGAGCAGGGCGGCGAGGGCGCACGGTGACCGGTAACGTCATCCTCGTCCAGACGATGGTCGACGCCACGACGTTGATCGAGCACCTCGTCGATTTCGACACCATCACCGCTGCCCGTTCCCGCGGGATCTATACCGCTCTCTGTAGTGTCGAACTACTGGCCGCGAGCATGACGACCGAAGAGCGCGGTCACTGCCGGAAATGCATTCGTCGACAGGTCGACCGATGCACCTGACCGGTACTGAACTGCTCGACTGGATTGCCCTGCGGCGTGTGCACGAAGGCGGCGTGGCGATGCACGGCTCGGTATATGTCCACTGGGGCCGGAAGGTGCCGTGCTATCTGCCCGAGGTCTTCGGCAGATTGGTCGAGACCGAGCTGGCCGAACTCCTCGACGTCGACTGTTCTGAAGAACTTCACCGAATGACGCTCACGTCTCCCGGACTTGCCCGCTTCCGCGGCCTGATCGCGAAGCGTGGCCTCTTTGTGAACCCCGAGCAGTCATCCGGAGACTGCTCGGTCCCCCTGGCCGACCGTTGTCCCGATTGCGGCCGGCCAGGGCCTTCCGGCCGGTCGCTGGTTGAGTGGACCCCCCGCCCGACTCCCAGCGACCGGCCGGTCCAGCGGCAGGAACAGACGACACGAGTTTTCTATGCCCTCTTGATCGGGCCCGCCACGCTGCTCAGCACGCAGCGGTTCCTCGACGCCGCTCGACACCAGGACACTGCGGGCGCGGCGGGGTTGTGAAATCGTCCTATCAGCTCGTCGATACCAGCTCGACGACGTCGGGGTGCAGCGCGGCCAGTCCAGCGTCGAAGGTAGCGAGCCGACCACCACGGGCGCGGGCGAGGGCGGCGAGGTATGCGTCGGTGACCTGTCGGTGACCGATCACACCGGCCATCCGGACGTCGGGGTAAGGGATGTCATCGGGCCAGAACTCGTGCCGATCGTCCGACGACAGGGCGAGGACGGTCCCGGTGGCGTCGACCGCGCGGTCTCCTTGACGCAGCAGCATCCGGATCAGAGTTCCTTGCGTGATCGGACACGTGGCGAAGCGCTCGATCGGCTCGAACCATGCCTCGGCCGCGTTGTGGTGCAGGTGCTCGTCCAAGGCGAGGGCGATCAACACATTGCCGTCGAGGAGGATCGTCACTCGTCGTCCAATGCCCGCACATCCTCGACTGTGATCGGCCCAGCCCCGAGATGCACCACCGGGAAACCGGTACGGGCACTCGTGTATCGCCGGACCCGGCTCCCGCCGTCCAGGCCGCGGCGGATCAGCTCCGCGACGGTCACACTCAGGCTCCGCCCGGTGTCCCTGGCGATCGACAGAGCGATCCGGTGCAGGTCCTCTGGCAGGTCGATGGTCGTCCGCATGACGCCAGGATACGCATCAGCGCACCATGATGCAGCCCGATAGCCCAGCCCCTCGAATATCGTCAGGGTGAGCACCTGACCGGCGTCGGGAGCTGGGTTCACTCACTCCCCGGCGGGATCTCCTGATCGATGATCTGGATGAGGTCGTCGAGCCCGGGTAGCTCGGGGTGGTGGCTGCGTAGCGCCCGAAGCCGGATGGCGTGTGCGCGGCGCTGGATCGCGGTAGCTTGCTCCGCCACCTGCCTGCCGAGCTGATGCGCCTGATCTGGCTCCTCTTGGGCCAGCAGCAGGACCGAGACTGCCAGCCCCCAGGTGGTTGGCCGGGTCTGAAGGGTGGGGGTGGCGGTGCGGACAGTGCTCAGGGCGGGGAGGTCACCGGCCTCGATCGCTGCGAGCACGGTCTCCTCGGCGAGGGCGGTATCGGTGACGATGGCGTACACCTGCTCGACGGGCAGCACTCCGGTCAGGTCGAGGATGGCGAGGTGCTGGCGGGCGGCATCGTCGTCGGCGCCGTCGAGGATCGCTCGGCTGTCGGCGGTGGTGAGGGCGGCTTGGTGTTCGCGGAAGAAGTGGAGGGAATCCGACCAGGTCGGCGTGTTGATCCACGCGGTAAGCAGGGCACGGCGGTCGTGGTCGGCGCTGCGCCGCTGGAACACCTCCTCGATGCCGAGTTCGTCGATCTCGTCGAGTAGGCGCAGGAGGTTACCGGGAACGGGATTGGCGGGGTGGAGGCCGGCGAGGGCGTGCACTGCGGTGCGGAACTCTGGAGACGTCAGGCTCTCGCGGTGCCCGTCCAGCACCGCCTGGGTGGCGAGCCAGTCGTCAGCCTGACCGTAAGCGTTGATCAGCTCGATCTGCGAATCGAGGATGGGTGCGCTCGCCCAGACCGGAAGCCCTTCGGCCGCCGCCGATCCAAGGTCCTCGACCAACGACCGTATGGCGATCCGGGCTCGCGATATCAGAATGACCGACGCCCGGTCAGGCGGTCCACCACCGGCCGCTGGTAGGTCGGCCTCGGCGGCTGCTTTGCGGAGCTGGTCCCACGCTTGCTCGGGATGCTCTGACGCCGAGAGCCTGCGGGCCCACGCCGCTCGTAGCTCAGCTCGCGCTGCCGGATGGGCAATAGCGTCGATCGCGGCGCACCAAGACGGGTCCGCAGCATCCGCCTGCCCGGTCCCGGACTGCTGGACGGAGAGGTTGTTCAGTGACGTCGCGAGGTCGGGGAGCAACGCGGCGGGGTTGGTCTCGGTGAGCTGTCGGTAGTGGGTGATGGCACCAGGGCGTGCGCCGCACCACCCCCGGGCGGATCCACCACGACGATGATCGGGTGCAGCTCGGCGGTGAGGCAGGCCCCGGCCAGCACCACCGCGAGGTCCAGGCAGGTGGCGTGCCTCGGCGCCCACAGCACCTGCTCCGGCGGCCGAATCACCTGCCGCCCGGCCTCAGCGCCCGGCGCGGCGTAGGCGTAGCCGATCTTCTTCTCGGCGAGCGCGGCGTACACCGCCCGCAGCCGGGTCAGCCTGCCCTCCCCCGAGCCGCCGGGAAGCTGTACGTGCCGGGCTACCTCTTTTGGTCGCACGTAGCGCACCAATGCCAGCGGCTCACCCCCCAGCGCCCACTCACTCACCGTCGACCACCGCCACCGTGTCCGTGGTGACGAGATCCCCGGCGTTGGGAACCTCTCGGGCTGACACCCGAACCTCGTAGAGCCCCGGCGGCCGGCCCGGCAGCTCACCTGTGTGGCAGCCCTGCGCGGCGTCCCAGCTCAGCGGCACATCTACCTGGCCGGGCTGCCCAGCGACCCGAGCTCCAACCGGGCGCAGCCGGGCCTTCACCGGTTGCTTGCTGACGTCGGCGTTGACCTCGCGCAGCGCGGCGGTGACCCGGATCGGTGTCCTGGCGGGGTAGAGCTCGTCGAGATCCAACCCGATCGCAGCCGGGCGCAGGCTGTCCTGCGGGCCGTGGACCTGACTGGGTGGGGCCTTGACGCGCGGCCGGTTCAGCAGATCCGTGACGATCTCCGCGTGCGCGAGTGGGACGTGGCGCTGCACCAGGCGCACCGGGCTGTGCTCGTCGTCGTCCATCTCGGGGGGCAACGCGGAGAAGCTGGGCACGGTGCCGTCGCCGAAGTCGCGTTCCCATCCGTCGAGGCCCAGCCAGTTCAGCGCTTTCGGCGCACCGCGATGCGGAGTGCCGAGGGTGATCAGGGTGCGGCACCATGGCCAGCGCCCCGGCATGCCCAGCCAGACCCGCGCGACCAGCCCACCCATCGAGTGCGCCACGATGGTGACCCGCTTGTGCCGCTCGGCCTCGCTGGCGCCGTCCAGGTGCGCGCACACCACCGCGTCCAGCCGCTCAGCCGCCTCCTCGATGCCGCGCCGGAAGTCGTAGGGCACCGCGACGACGTCGGCGTCGGGCATCGGGTGCTCCGGATCACCGTGCCGGTCGATCTTCCCGAAGATCTCCAGCTGATCCAGCAGCTTCTCGTAGCCCGGGATGATGGTGAATCCCATGAACTTCGTCGACTCGGTCAGCCCCAGCGGCGTCAGGTGCGGCGCCTGCTCCATGCTCATCCGGTCTGGCCGGAAGGCCAGGTTCGCGATGTCGCGTTTCTCGGCGTCCCATACCACGTCCTCGGGATGGTCGGGCCGTGCCAGCACACTGCCGCCGATCCCGGGGAGCACCACGATCAGCTGCCGCTCGGCCATGGCGCCCCCGTTCCCTATGAACCCTTGCCTCACCCGGTCGAGCGAAGGACCCCCGAATGGAGTACAGAGTCTAGCTGGATGATCGTCCTCGAAGTCGGCCTCGTTACCCGGAACGGGACGTCACCGACATGACCGCGGCGGAGTTCCGTTGTGAGCCTGTCCGCTGGAAGTCTGGCTACTAACGCGACCTTCGAGCTCCCGTGCACAGCCTCGACCTGCTGTAGCCGCTGCAGCTCTTCCCGCACCTCTGGCCTGAGCCCTCATCAACACCGCCAGCGTTCGTTCGGAAAGTATTATGTTGCTAGCCTTTCGGTATGACTGCCGAGCGAATCAGTGTGACCCTGCCGCCTGACCTACTCGCCGATGCTCGCTGCGCCGTTGCCGCCGGCAACGCCGAGAGCATGTCTGCGTTCGTGGCTGGCGCGATGCGGGCACAGCTTCGACGAGACCGGGACCTCGCCGAACTCGAGCGTGTTCTCGGCGGCCCACCGCCGCACGAAGCCCTTGATGCGGTGCGCCGGGACCTGGGACTGCCTCCGGCCTCGACGCCGTGATCGGCGGTCGCGTTCTCGACACCTCAGCACTGCTCGCGTTCGCCACCGAGAGTTCCGTCTACTGCGCCGCGCTGGTCTGGACCGCAGTCAAGGAGTCGATCGTGCTGGCCATTCCCTCGACTGCGGTCGCGGCTGCGTGGGCCACACTTGAGATCGACAAATACCCCGTACTCGAGGTCCTGTTCACGCTGCATGTCACCATCATCGATCCCCTCGACGGCGAGCGTGCTCGGGCCGTTGGCCTGCTCGGTGGCGCCCAGATTGACGCCCATGCCATCGCATGCGCACAGCAGCGCGGCTGGCCCCTCGTCACTGCGGAGCCAGCACGGTACGGCGCCTACGGACACGCCGGAGTCCAGATTGAGCCGCTGCCCTGACAAACCCGACCTTCGGCGGAGGTGAAGCGTCAGGGCCGGGCCGGTTCTTGGAGTCCCGGGCGGCGTGGAGGTCGGCGACCTCACGCACCCTCGACCACCGGCGGGATCTCCAGTTCGATGATCTGGATGAGGTCGTCGAGTCCGGGCAGGTCGGGGTGCTGGCTGCGTAGCGCCCGGAGCCGGATGGCGTGTGCGCGACGCTGGATCGCGGTAGCTTGCTCCGCCACCTGCCGGCCGAGCTGGTGTGCCTGGTCGGGCTCTTCCTGGGCGAGCAGCAGGACCGACACTGCCAGGCCCCATGCGTTCGGTCGGGTCTGAAGTTCGGGGGCGGCGGCGAGGATGGCGCTCAGCACGGGGAGATTACCGGCCTCGATCGCTGCGAACACGGCCTCTTCGGCGACGGCGGTATCCTTGACGACGGCGTAGACCTGCTCGACGGGCAACACGCCGGCCAGGACGAGGATTCCAAGATGCCGGCGGGCGAGGTTGTGATCGATGCCGTCGAGGAACGCTCGGCTGTCGTCGGTGGCGAGGGCGGCTTGGTTCGCGCGGAAGAAGTCAAAGGACTCCGACCAGGTCGGCGTGTTGACCCACGCGGCGAGCAGGGCGCGGCGGTCATAATCGGCGTTGCGCCGTCCGAAGACCTTCTCGATGCCGAGTTCGTCGATCTCGTCGAGCAGCCGCAGGAGGTCACCCGGGACGGAGTCGGTGGGGTAGAGACCGGCGAGGGCGTGCACTGCGGTGCGGAACTCGGGGGACGTGAGGCAATCGCGGTGCTCTTCCAGTACCGCCTGGGTGGCGGGCCAGCCGTCGGCCTGGTCGTAGGCGACGACCAGCTCGATCTGCGAATCGAGCAGGGGTGCGCTCGCCCAGACCGGCAGCCCATCGGCAGCCCCTGTTGAGCCGAGGTCCTGAACCAACGACCGTATTGCGATCCGGGCTCGCGACATCAGAATGGCCGACGTCCGGTCGGGTGGGCCATCACCAGCCGTCGGCAAGTCGGCCTCAGCTGCCGCTGTGCGGAGTTGGCCCCACGCTTGCTCGGGATGCTCAGATGCCGAGAGCCGACGGGCCCACGCCACTCGTAGCCCAGCTCGCGCTGCCGGATGGGCTATCGCGTCGATCGCGGCGTGCCAGGACGAGGCCGCCGCATCCGCCTGCCCGATTTCGGACTGCCGGTTGGAGAGGTTGTGCAACGACATGGCGAGGCCGGGCAGGAACGCGGCGGGGTTGGCTCCCGCGAGCTGCCGGTAGCTGTCGACCGCCTCGGTGATCGAAACCAACGCCCCGGCGCGATCTCCGGCGTCGCTTGCTCGCGTGCCAACCCGTTGCAGAAGTTCGGCGAGCGTCGCGGGTTCCCTACCAGCTGCTCTGGCCGCAGCGAGCCTACGTTGATCAATGATGAGGGCGAGCCGATAGAGGCTGAGCGAGGAGAACGGGAGGGCCGCCGACAGCTCATCCAGGGGTAGCGGCGTCTCGGGTCGAGTGGCGAGCTCCTCCAGGCTGGAGGTTGCCGCGCCGCCTTGGGTGAAGGCGATGGTCAGCACGTAGGGCCAGCGAGTGACGTTGGCGTCGAGCAGCGTGGTGATCAGGCGGGTTGCCGTTTTCGGGTCATTCTGGCCGGCCCGAACGAGGATGATCAGCGCCCGTTCCAGTCCTGGTTGGCCCGCGGCGTCCAGGGTCCGCAGGAGCAGGCCCTCGTCCGCGCCGAGCTCACGCAGGAGCAGGTGGTCGCCGACCGGGTCGGGGCGTAGCGCCAACCCCTCACCCGGCACCGGGCACAGGCAGGTCACGAGGGTGCGGCGGGTGGCGAGGCGTTCTGCGGCGTTGTCGGCCAGCTCCTCAACAGCGGTGAGGATGCGGTAGGCGTTGTTCTCGGGCGCCGATACCAGGGAGACGCAGGCCGCCGCCTTGCGCAGTAGCGCCCGGTCGGGTTCGCGGCTGGCCAGGCGCCGGTAGACGGTGGCCCAGTAGTTCTGCTCGTGTTCGAGGGCCTGGTCGTAGAGCTCGCCGTGGGTGGTGGGCAGCGTCGGAGCGCCTTGGGCGGCGATCCAGCCGAGCAGGACGTAGTCCAGGGTGGTCCACCGGATGCCCTGCGGCAGGGTCGGTGGCTGCGCGGCGTCAGTGGTGAGCGCGGTGACGGTGCGGTGGTAGACATCGATCGAGTCGGGGTGGGTGTCGGGCAGTTCTATGTGCTCGCGCCGGTAGGGGTGGGCGTCGCTGTCGAGGAACTCGATGATGGTGCTCAGCCAGTCACCGTCGATGGCGCGGGCGGTGAGCAGCACCACCGCGGGTGGTCGGGCGTGTCATGACAGCTGTGTAAGCCACGGATAGGGCAAGATCAGCCGTCGTTGATCTCCAGTCGGCTGGGAAAGGAATATCCGTGAGTCAGGACATCGGCATTGATGATCGTGAGGCTGAAGC
>JBOHHE010000062.1:0-44266 GCA_050700355.1 Pseudonocardiaceae bacterium | reverse complement strand
CCGTCATTCTGACTCAACCAGACCGGTGCGATGATCTTGAGCTGAGCCAGTGCGGCGCGCAGGGCGTCGACGATCCGGGCCGCGAGGTCACGAAGACCGGCATTGAGGATCGTGGCGTTCTCCCGCTCGAGCAGCCCGACCCGCCCGATCTCGTGCGATCGGCTGATCGCGACGCCGGGCAGCTCCGTGGCCAGGATTTCCGCCACCTGCTGCTCGCACTCGTCGTTGACCGGGGAGAACACCGAGCAGATCGCGATCGAACGCAACCCTTTCACGGCGATGTCGGCGGCGACTGCCCGCAGCTCGTCAGCATCCAGTGGCGAGAGCTCGCGGCCGTCGAACTCGTGGCCGCCATGGCACAGATAGACGTGCTCGCCCAGCGCCCGGCGTAGCCGCGCCGGCCAGTCCACCATCGGCGGTAGCCCTTGCGTCGCGGGCAGGCCCAGGCGGACCGCCGCTGTGGGTGCCAAACCTCTCGCCTCGATGATCGCATTCGTGAAATGGGTCGTCCCGATCATCACCGCCTGCACATCACCTGGTTCGACCGCAGCGTGGCCAAGCAGGTCCCGAAGCGCGCCGCGGATCCCGCCCGTCACGTCCGCGGTGGTCGGAGCCTTGGCTTCGGCCAGCACCTGGCGGCCACCCATGAGCACCGCGTCAGTGTTCGTCCCGCCGACGTCGATACCGACTCGCAAACCGGCGCTCCTTCGGTGGTCCGTACCCGGCACTGCTGAAGGTCCACAGCGCCGAGCGGGCTCAGTTCGCCCAGATGATCTGGACGTCGTAGACGCCCAGCGTACGGTCGGCGGTCAGCAGCGTGAGGCCGTCGAGGTGAGCCTGAGCAATCAGCAGGCGGTCGAACGGATCACGGTGATGATCGGGTAGTTCGGCGACGGCGAGCGCGTGGGCGTGCGAGACCGCCAATGCGCTGACCCCTCCGCCCCGCAGCCGGTCCGGAGGGAGATCGGGTGGACCCGGACCCGGAATACCCGAACTCGGCGGCATTGGCCGCGGTGCCGGGCACGTCGACCTCGAACCCGCCGATGGCCAGCCGCCGCCACCCGCGCATCCGCGCGCCCCGCGTGAGTAGCCCACCCACCGGCTCGGCCACCCGTTCAAAGACCTCGGCCAGCACGGCCCGGCCCAACCGCTTACGCGCCTGGGTGATCCCCCCGGCGGTCGGCACCGACCAGCCCGCATCCCAGCACCCCCACTGGTTCAGCGCCCCGGTGACCTTGGTCGCGACCTCCTCATAGTCATCCTCGGTGAACAGGCACAACCCCATCGTCAGATACGCCACCACATGCGCCGGCAACTTCCCACCCGAGCGCCGATCAGCGACTCCGCACGCCGCCACCGCCCCATCCACCGCATCCCGAGACACCGCGGCCACCAGCACACCCAACGAGACCTGATCCGGACGAACCACCACACCGCTATCCACGGCTGACACACCCTGCCACCCGCCACGGCGACGATCAGCTCACCACGCCGCACTGAACCCAAAGTTGCAGCACAACCACATGATCAAATTAAGCTAAGTGGCATTGCCGCAAGGACCGGCGGTGGTCTCGTGTGCGGGGTGGTGGTGCGCGGTCACCGCGTCGGTGAGGTGGCTGAAGGCGGCGCTCGGATTGTTGGGGTTGTCAGGTCTGCGTGCTGTCCGTCGGGTGTGACGGTGAAACGCCATTTCTCTGCGGTGGGGCTGCCTGCCTGCACCCACCATTCGTAAGCGGCAGCGACCTCATCCCAGAGTCGACGGAAACCGAGTTGGCTCACTTCGAAGGTGTCAGCATCGGGTACGTAGTCAACGGCGGCCCACGACCGGGAGGTGTGGTCGAGGAGCCACACGGTGCATTCACCAGAATCATCGGCCGCCCAGCACAAACGGCGATCGCAGTCGGGCACCAGGATGCCGATGGCCAACGAGGCTTGGTAGTCGGTGATCAGACGGGGGTGGATCGCGGTGTAGCTGACCAGGGCCTTGTCCTCGTCGTAGACGAAGTTTCGCACCCACGGTATCGGGATACGCTGAGCGCGCAGCCACATGAAGGCCACTTTGTCGACCAGATGGCCGGTGGCGGTGGCATCCTCGCCCACGGTCAGTGACAGCAGCGCCCCGTTGATGTACCCCGTTCCCCACGGAGTGAGCACCAGCCCGCCTGGCTGGGTCTGGGCCACCCAGGTATAGGGCACCTGCTGCACCGACGCCGTGGATAGCACCCGGTCGTAGGGCGCCCGAGCCGGGTGTCCTTGCGCCCCGTCACCGGTAATGACGGTCACGTCCGGGTAACCGGCGTCGGCCAGCGCGATGCGTGCCCGGTCGGCCACCGCGGCATCGACCTCAATCGTGGTGAGGTGCTGTGCGCCCAGCCGCTGCGCCAGCAGCGCGGCGTTGTACCCGGTGCCGGTGCCGATCTCACAGACCCGCATCCCCGGTTCCACATCCAGGGCCGCCAGCATGCGCGCGACGACATCGGGCTGGCTCGCCGAGCTCGAGATGAGATCACCGATGAGTCCGGGCCCGACCGGGTCACCGTCATCCACCTGAGTGATCAGGGATTGACGGGGTGCGTAAGCCAGGTCCAGCCAACGGTCCGGATCATCAGCCCGGCACAACGGCACCAGCTCACCCCCTTCCCGGAGCCAGATCCCGTCGGGGATGAACACGTGGCGAGGTACGGCAAGGAACGCCTCCCGCCACTCAGAACTCAGCTCACCACTTGTCGTCAGCTCATCGACCATCCCGCGCAGCAGACCCGCCGGGTCGCTCACTCCTCCTCATCCTCCTCCGGGACGCTGTGCCTTCCCTCCGGCTCCTTCGGTGAGAACGATGCTTCCGGCGGCGGCTGACCGTTGCTCTGTTGCCTCTCCTCGTCGTCATTCTTCGGCTGGTCATGATGCTTTGCCATCGGATGTTCCTCTCTTGGGTGTAGCGACCTACGAGAGTGCAGTCGTTAGAGGGTGATACCCGCCCAGCGGGCGAAGCCGGCCAGGGTGTCGTTGGCCCGCCTGTCATGCTCGGCCAGAATCCGCACTGTCTCGTGCACGCTGGAGCCGTAGCGGGTCTGTTGAGGTGCTGCGGCACGGGCCTTTTTGAGCGCGTCGAGGGCTTTGCCGCGGTCACCGTGCAGGGTCCAGGCGCGGGCGACGTTGATCCAGTGGTGGCCCACTCGGGAGGGCTTCGTATCCGAGGGCAGCTGTACCTGCTCAGCCCGCGCGACCGCCGTGGCGCCATCAGAGATCTGCACCGGTGCCCCGACGTAGTGAATGTCGATGTTGGCCGGGTTCGCGTGCAAACCATAGAACGGCTGTGCGGGCACGCCGGGGGCCACCAGTCGTCGGGCTTCCTCAATGTGCTCATCGGCCCGGTCCAGCGCACCCAGCTGCGCGTGCACAGCCGATTGGCGCAAATGCAGGACCACCCGCACCGCTTGGGCGACCGGTGAGCGTTCGCCGTCGAGCAGGGCATGGCCGCGGTTGGTGGCTCGGAGCACACCGGCGTGGTCGCCCCGGTGGAATTGCACACCGAGATTCCGGCAAGTGGCCGCCGCGGCTCGCAGGG
This sequence comes from Pseudonocardiaceae bacterium, assembly GCA_050700355.1. Classification (GTDB taxonomy): domain Bacteria; phylum Actinomycetota; class Actinomycetes; order Mycobacteriales; family Pseudonocardiaceae. Next base: position 40,701 of record JBOHHE010000062.1, on the reverse strand, counting down.
GGTCTCCGGCTTTCACGGCGGCATCGCGACTGCACCGCGCGGCCAGTGCCGCGAGATCGTAGTAGCCGAACCCGACGCAGCCGACATTGGCGAATTCGTAGGCATCCTCGAGCAGCGCCCACGCCGTCTCGGTCTCGGCGCCGGGACGGGCCTGGGCAACGATTGCGAAGGCATGGTTGAGCAGTTCGGGCACGGTCGTGACGAGGAAGGAATACCGGGACTTCTCCCGGTGGACCTGGCACTGGTCAAGCCGGGCGCGCAGCTCAGGGGCCGTCATCGGCGGGCCGTCCAGCTCAGGCTCCTCCTCGCGGCCCAGCACGACGCGCAGCTGGGAGATGCCGGCGTGATCGGCTTTGAGGTCGATGGGGTTCCCGTAGGGCTGCCCGTAGAGGGTTTCCACGTCGATTCCCAGGGCGCGGGCGACGGCGGCGGTGAAGGCGGGTGTGGCCGGGACGACGCCGCGTTCGACTTTCTGGATGAGGCTTTTGCTGACGTGTGCCCGGTCGGCGAGCTGGTATTGGGTGAGTCCGGCCAGTTTGCGTTGCACAGCGACCCGCTGCCCGACCGTTCCTTCGGGTGCTGTTTCTTCGTCCTGGGCTTGCACGGTGGTGGCCTCCGGTTGGGGTAGGGCGGTCAGGCGCCGGGCCCGGTTTCTCCCGGGTGGCTCTCGTCCACGTACGCAGACAGTCTGCGACACCCAGCGCCACAGTGCGCACCCCCCGCGATGATTTTGCGGCTCTCTTGCGCCCTCGGACCGTCCGGAGAAGCCTGCCCCAACCCCCGCCGACGCTGCGTCACGGCTTCCGCCTCCCTTGTGTCTTCTCTGTCGGATATATCGCGAAAGTACTCGGCGCGCGCTCGGGTGTGGTGTCGAGGCCAGGAGCCCCCTACCTCACAGGACAGGGCATCCGGGCGTGGCCGGTCGGGGTCGCGCGGTTTCTTCCCCCCATTCCGCGTGGCCCCGGCTGGTGTCGACCCAGAGGTGTGCGGCGCAGGTGGTCGGGGAGTCCGGCCGGCCAGGACGATCAGGAGGTAGGTGAGGGGATGACTCATCAGTCGCAGTGTTGGGTGGACTGCTCCGACAGTGCCGGGGTGGCCCGCAAGCTGTTGGTCACTTCGGCCCGGGAGGGGCTGCTGGTGCGGCTACCCGGGGGTGAGGCGGTGACCTTGGATCCGGATCAGGCTGAGCAGCTGCACTGCGCGGTGGTCCATGTCAGCGACGAGGCTGCGGGACGGTCACGGTGAGCTGCGCCGCCTGTCGCGATCAGTGTCCGAGACCGAGCAAGGAGTGATCGTGGATCGTGACGTCAGCCAGACCGCGGCGCCGTGGGCGCACCGGGTGTGGTGCGCGCCGGAGTGCGACTTCCCGGTCGGGATCTCCGAGGGCACGCACCGGGGTCCGGCGTGGACGCTGCGCCCCGCCGATGGGCGGAGCAGCCAGGTGCGGGTACGCCTGTACGAGTGGGTCGGGGAGGACACCACCGGCCAGGTCGGGGTGCTGGCCTCGGTCACCGAACGCAGGCTGGCCGACGACCTCGATCCCCTCGGTGAAGGCCCAGGTGCGGCACTCGGGTACGAGTTGGTGGACATCACCTCCTCGGTGGGCCTCACCGTCGAGGAGGTCGAGCGCCTGTTCCTGCACCTGGAAGCGTTGCGGGTCGCGGCGCAGACGCACGGAGCCGACCGTGGCGAAGACCGGTCCGGCTAGGCCTCCTTGGCCCATAACCATCGATCCACCACGAGAGGATCTCAGTGATGCCGCAGGATTCGCCGTACAGCCCGACGCCGCCGGGGCAGCGGTACCGGCCACCGGACTACCCGGCACAGCAACCTTCCCCCGCACTCGTCTCGGGGCACTATCCGCCTCCGACGAACCCCTGGCCATCCTGGCGCTGCCCCTGGGGTTCAGCTGCTGGCCGCTGGCCATCGCGTTCGGACACTTGGCACGCCGACAGATCGCCAGGACCGGGGAGAGCGGCCGAGGACTGGCCACCGCTGGTCTGGTGATCGGCTACCTCGTCCTGGGCCTGACGGTGCTGACCGTCGTCGCCGTGGTGGTCCTGCTCAGGGCGACCGCACCGACTGGTCCAGGGATGACGCCGTGAGCAGCGGAAGAACACGGACGGGCGAACTCGCCGTTCTGGCTTCTTGGAGTGATCCACGAGTGGAACCAGCAGTGCCTGCTGTGGTGGGACTGGTTCGCAGTGCCGAATGCATCCGTTGGCTGTGGTCTCCCGCTGATGAGCGTTTCCATGTCCTGGAGGAGAACAGCGTTGGATCCGAGATCGCGGTCACTCGATGCGGACAAGAGCTCTCCGGCATCATGACGCTCTCCTCGAGAGCGCCCAGCATGACGATCTGTCCGCGCTGCGGAGTCGATGCCGCCGTACCGCCACCCGAGCATGCGAACAATCCCGAGTCGATGCCGCCCTGAAGACCCCGGCCGGTCGCCGATTGAGCGCCCCCCGTCCCAGCTCCCGGCGACCGGCTGGTACCACAGAAAGATCACACAGCGCCCTCAAGAGACAGGAGACGTGGAGAGGAATGGCATGAAGAGGAATACCAAGAGCAAGACTGATGACCCGGTGCCCGGATCATCCTGCGCACCGACGACGCCGGGGAGCGGGAGGTGCATCTGCTGTGACCGCAGGTGAGCACGTCAACGCGACGGTGCGACGGACCCTTTTAGCCCCTGACCAGCAGCCCCACTACCGGCCCGCGCTCACCGCAGAGAGGTCAGCGACGTGAGAATCCCGCGCACCCCCACCGATCGGGGCCCCAGCGTCTCCCAGATCAGTCACCAGCACCTGTGCGCCGTGCTGCGGGCGATCTTGGTGGACGCGGTGCACGCCGGACGCCGCGCGGCTGAAGGGATCAGCACCGTCCCTTGCCAGGCCGTCGCCACCCTCTACCTGCTCCTGATGAACCACCCACTGGACCAACGGGGCCGCTGCCGGTCCTGCCGCCGCCCCGGCGCGGTACTCGGGTGGTGCCGACGGCGTTGCCAGGTCCACGGTGAGGCCAGCGTGTGGCTGCGCCAACCGCCCGGGTTCCTGCGCGCCCAGCTCGCCGGCGAGCTGGGACTAACCGTCGTGCCACGACCCGACGCAGATCCCACAGCACTGCCCACCCATGGCGGCGACAGATGACCGGCCCGGCGTCCGACCCGACCGCGCACCCGGCCACCCACCATCGGGCCACGTACTCGACGCCCCCGCCCACCTCGACCCACCCCAGATCGCCCACTCACTCGTCGGTGTTTACAGCGCTACCCGGTGATCGGGCGGTTCCCCCGCACAATTCCGCAATGCCCCCCTGAGCTTGACCCCCTAGCACACCCCGATTGACCATCGGTTGAGCTGCCCGCCGTGTGACTCTGTCAATCACACCACGTTCGGCCACCCGGTGGTCCCCCCACCGTACGACGGAAGAAGTAGCGCGCTCACGCACAAATCGCGACCAGTGGGCGGCGGGTCATGTGCGCGTTGGCCTCTGGGTTAGCTGCGGCGGGGATGTTTCTCTTGGGGAGAGGATTCTGGGTCGGTGGCGTAGCTGCCGCCGTGCCATCGGTCGGTGATGGGGGTGGGTAGCTCGTGGGCTGCGGCGGTGTCGGTGGGGTGGTAGCCGAGCTGGTCCCAGCCGTCGCGGGGCCACCAGCGCTGCGGGTTGTCGGAGGTGCCGTAGACGGTGAGGAAGCGTTCGGGTATCGGCGCGGTAGCGGCGGCGCGCAGCAGTGTGACGCCGTCGCGGACGCTGAGCCAGGTGGCGGCGTGGCGGGGTTCGGTCGGGACGGGGTGGAAGCTGCCGATGCGGAGGGCGATGATGGTGAGGCTGTGCTTGTGGGCGTAGAGGGAGCCGAGGGCTTCACCGGTGATCTTGCTCACCGCGTAGCAGCTGTCAGGTCTGTTCGGGGTCTTGGAGGTGACCCTCTCGCCGATGGGGGTGAGGCCGATGGTGTGGTGGCTGCTGGCGAGCACGACCCGGGAGATGTGGTTACGGCGGGCGGCTTCGAGGACGTGGTAGGTGGCAGTGATGTTGTGCTCGCAGACCTCGGGGAAGGCGGCGTTGGTGGTGATGGCGGCGAGGTGGATCAGCACGCTGCTGCCGCGGGTGGCATCGACGGTGGCGGATAGGTCGGGCAGGTCGATGCGAACGAAGTCGACGCCTTGGAGCGGTGGGGACGGCGGGCGGAGATCCAAGCTCCGTACCGGGGTGTGGTCGGCGGCGAGCGCGATGGCCAGTGCGGTTCCGATGGTGCCGGATCCGCCGGTGATCGTGACGAGCACTGTGGCGGCTATCGGTGCAGCATGGACACCACGCCGGCGTCGCTGCGGTCGTAGTTCACGCCTCTCACGACGACGACCGGGGCGCCGCGGCCGCGTTGGCCGAGCACGACGCCAGCAGCGGCGGTGATCATGTCGGTGAGGGTTTCTTCCTGTTGTTTGGTCTTGCCGGTGGGTTCGGGGTGTTCGGTGATGCGGAGCGGTGCGATTCCGGCGGCGCCGAGGGAGATGACGGTGGCGCCGCGGCGGTCGGCGCGGCCGTCGGAATCGGCGATGATCACCGCGATGTCGGCCCCGGTGGCGGTGGCGATCCCGTCCCGCAGGTGGCGGGCGGAGGCGTCCGGGTCGGTGGGCAGCAGCCAGGCTCCGTCGGTGCCGTGGCGGTCGATGCCGGCCGAGGTGAGCTGGTAGCCGAGTTTGTGGCGGGCGATGATCGGCCCGTTCGGGGTGGCCAGGAAGTGCTCGCTGGACTCGTCGAGGATCAGCTGAACCACGGCGGCGGGCTTGCCGGTCTGCTTGGCCAGCGCTTGGGCCTGCTCGTTCGGGGTGATGGTGGCGAGGTCGAGGTAGCGTTTCTCGGCGATCGAGACGACCTTGCTGGCGACCACGACCACGTCACCGTCGACCAATTGTCTGTTCTGCTCGCGCAGCACGGCGATGACCGCGTCGGTGATCGAGTCACCCTCGTTGATCACCGGGAAGGGCTCTAGGCCGAACACGCTGAAGGCGCTGGTGATGGTCACGGCTGGGCCTCCCGGTCGGTGGACACTAGGGCGAGTAGGTCAGTGGAACTGGCCCGCAGGGCGTGCTCCCGCTGAGCCAGAGTGGTGCTGGCGCCGCTGGCCAGCCAGGTGTGCACGTGGTCGAGGTAGGCCGGCCACAGCCACCCCGCTGCGGTGACGGCCGAAACGCCATCGGCCACGGCGTGCCAGGTGTGCGCCACGGCCTGAACCCAAGGGGTCCCATCGTATCGGCTTGTGCCCGGCCGCAGTCGGCGCAACGTGTGCAGCATGGTCTGCTGCTGGTCGGGCAGTGTCCGGTCGGTGAGCCGGAATTCGGTGATTAGTGGGATGTGCGGGGCCCGGGTGGTGGCCGGGTGCAGCAGGACGGGCACGGCCTGGGCGAAGATCGCGGGTAGGTGCAGGAAGCTGGGAGCGTGACGTTTGGTGGTCTCCAGCCGGACCGGCCGCACGGGCCCGCTGGTCGCGGCGGTGTGGAGCAGGAAGGCGTCGATGCCGTAGCCGTCGACGAGGCTGGCGATTTCGGCGGGTAAGGCGGCGTAGTGCCAGGCAATTGCGGAAACCGCGACCTCGGACAGTGCAAGGTCGCCAGCCAGCGGTTGGGGCACGTCGTAGCCGGTGGCGGCGGCGATCAGGGGCGTGCGAGGTGGTTGGTCAGGTTGGCTTCATCCCAGTAGCGCTGGTAGTCGGCCAGTGCCATCGCGGCCCCGGTGGTGACGGTGTGCAGTAGGGCGCGGTAGGTGGTCGGGTCCGGGTTGCGGGTGTCGGTGTCGGCCACCAGCACCGGGCCGGGCTGCCCGATCCAGTCCAGTCGGCTCAGGGCGGTGCGTATCTGGTGGCCTTTGCCGACCGGCAGCCCGGACAGGCACAGCGTGCGGGCGCGGGTCGGTGTGGCGCGGAACGCCTCGGCGGTTTGGGGTGTGGGCGAGGCGTCGGCGTGGATGATCAGCGCCATCGGGTCGTCGAGAGCGGCGTCTACGGCCGCCGTAACCCCGGCGATGGTGTCGGGTTCGTCGAGGCTGGGCAGGATCGCCACCGGGCGGGAGGTCACGATGGCATCAGCTGCTCGATCAGGCGGGCTGCGTGCCGCGCGGTCGGGGCGTGCAAGTACCGCAGGCCCAGCGCGTCGATCCGGTCGATCACCGTGGAGCGGGTGGCGGCGCAGGCGGGGTCGTCCAAAGGGTAGACGGGGGCGTAGGTGTGCGGCTCTACGCTGAGCGGGGTTGGGATTCCGGTGATGTAGCGGGCGAGGTTCTCGGCCAGCCGGAGTCGTTCAGCTAACGGCATCGGCCCCGCTGCGGCGAGGGCCGGTGCGGTGTCCGGATGAACGGACAGTCGCACGACCAGCGCGGCTGTGCCTGCGGTGGGCGCGTCCGGGTCGCCGAGGTGCACCAGGGACTTGGTTTCATAGCCGAACACGGCCCTGGTGTCGCGAACAGCGCAGCGCCGTCTGCCCGCGTACACATCCAACTGCGTCCTCGCGTGGCCAGCACGCGAGGACGCAGGATGTCGATCGAGCGCAGCAGCGCGTTGGCCAGCACGCTGTTGGGCGAGATCAGCAACGACGGTGTCCCGTTGCGGCTCAACTCTGGTCACGCTCCTTGGCTCGGTTTGGGCAGGCGCAGGTTCGCGCAGACAAAGTCCAGCCGCGCGGCGGCGGAATCGGGGGCGACGAACACCGGCTCGTAGCTGGCGTCGTAGTAGCCCTGCACGATCAGTTCGTGAACACGGCGGATCTCGCGGTCCTTGGCCCAGACGATGTCGTCGGGGTCCTCGAAGGTGTCCAGCGGGTCGAGCACGAAGATCGTGTCGTAGCGATGCAGCCGTGTCGCTTCCTCCAGCTGCGGGGTGGGGCGCAGCCCGAAGAATCCCTCCCAGCCGTAGCCGTCGGGGATTCCCCTGTTGTAGAAGCGGATTCCGTTGGTGTGCGCGGTGTACTCGGCGACGAACGCCTCCAGCACCTCCAGCGAGTACTCGCGCCGGTCTTCCTTGAACAGGTGACGGCCCAGCCGCTCGCGGTGCTTGCGGTAGATCTCCCGGCCGGGTTCCTCGGCCATGCACGGGATCCCGGCGGCATGGATGGCGTCGATCAGGTCATCCTTGCCGGAGGAGGGGCCGCCAGTAATGACGTAACGGCGCGGGTCGTCGGCCGCCGCCGCTGCGAGGGCGGCGTTCAGAGCTGGGTTGGCGGTGGTCACAACAGCTGTCCATTCTGTTCGTCGGGAGTAATCCGGAGGGGTGAGCGACGGTCGAGGAAGCCTTCGGCCCAGGCGTTACCCAGTCCGGTCTCGCCGTGCAGTACGGCGACGAACTGTTCCCGGCCAGCTCCGCCCGCTGCGGCTCCGGTCAGCCGGGATACCTGCGCTGAGGTCAGAGCCGGGGTCCATCCGGCCAGCGCGACCAGGTCGTCCACCGAGGACTCGAGTTCGGGTGCGAACGCGGTGGTGTAGCCGATCGCCTCGGCACGGGCGACGGCCCACCGCCAAGCTGCGGTCACCGCTGCGCGCAAGACAGTCGCCCGTTCCGCGCGAAGGCTGATCAGTCGTTCGACGGCGAGCAGCTCGGCGCGGGCAGCGTAGATCGCCGACCACAGCCGAGACAGTTGTTCCTCGTGTTCGGCGACTTCCCAGGCGAACGGGTCAGCCTGGACCGGTTGCCGTTCGGTCGCCGGGGCCAGCCGGGGCGCGATCATCGGGATGCGGGTGAACCGGTCGGCGTCCGCGAGCAGCTCCCAGGCGACCTGCTCAATCAGCTTGGGCTCGACCCGCTTGCGGAAGTGATGGACCTCGTGGCCGGCCTGTTCGGCGGCCAGGTCACGGCGGACGGTGAGGTTCTGGCCCGGCTCAGCTGGGGGCAAGAAACGCACCCATGGAAAAGCCTCCGGCATGACATCGATCACCAGGGACCTGGTCGCCTCGTCGTGCTGCATCAGGGCCACGAACATCTTAGTGGTGGCAGACACCACGGCACTGTCCTGCTCCGCTTGGGCAGTAGTGGTCAAGGTGAGATCTTCGGCGTCGCGCCTCCGCAGCCGCAGTGAGCGGCTCCGTGACGCCTGGAGCCTCGCCACGGTGTCCTTGGGTCGCTGGAGAAGCTCTGAGAATGGAACCTCTGGAGCACTCATACTTCAAAGGTCTGTTCATGTCTACGGGGACGGACAGCCCAGGGATGAGCGTGATCGATGGGAGCCAGTTTGGGTTCGGCGTCGGGCGGACCCGCCAGCGGCTCAGCGTGCCCAGATGATCCGGACGTCGTAGGCTCCAAGCTTGCTGTCGGCGGTCAGGAGGGTGAGGCCGTCGAGGTGAGCCTGGGTAACCAGCAGGCGGTCAAACGGATCACGGTGATGATCGGGTAGTTCGGCGACGGCGAGCGCGTGGGCGTGCGAGACCGCCAGCGGGGTGACCCCTCCGCTGCGCAGCCGGTCCGGAACGTAGCTTGCGGGCGAGGCTGGCAGCGGCAGCTTCCCCAACGCGTACTTGATCGCGATTTCCCAGGAACTCGCGGCCGATAGCAGCAGGACGTTCGCTGGGTTAGCGAGCAGCTCCCGAGCCTCGTCGTTCAGCTTCTCCGGGCTGGCCTGCATCCAGAGTCAGCACTGGGTGTCGAGTAGCAGCCTCACCGCTCGAATGTCGCCAGCATGTCGTCGGGCAGGGGTGCGTCGAAGTCCTCCGGTACCTCGAACAGCCCGCGATCGCGCCCGAGCACCCTCGGTTCCCGTCGCTGTACTGGGATGATCATCGCAACGGGCTCGCCGCCACGGGTGATGGTCACCTCCTCGCCAGCTGCGACCCTGCGGAGCAGCTCGGACAGCGTCGTCTTGGCCTCGTGTACACCGACGGTCACCATGCGTCAAGTCTAGCTAAGGGTATGACTAAGTCAACGCAGGCTGCCAGCCTGCATACTGCCAGTTATGGACTGTTGACATCGGCGGTCGCCATGCCTAGCGACATGCACGCTTCCAGCAGTTTGCGGTCGCCAGCGGCGACGACGAGATCATCGTCGTCGAGCTGCTCCGCAGAGGCACAATGGACCGCGTCGTAGCCGCGCAGCGCGCAGGTGTAGGCCAGCTGCGCCGCACGGTGTACGACCCGCTCGTCCACCTCGATGATCTCGAATTCACCCCACAGCCGATCGAGAATATCCATCGCCGCCGCGTAGCTCTGCTTGGTCAGCCGCCCCAATCGTCTTGCCTGCGCCAACGCGGCGGCGGTCTCGACATACGACAGCCGGGTGGTCACGACCAAATCAGCGTCATCCCATAAACGCCGACACAACCCACTGCTCGGTTCGGCGATCAGCAACGGCACGAACGCCGAGGTATCGAAGTATCCAATCACCGACGCTGCTCGGCCACGAGATCACTGACGGTGCCGGCGGCGGTGACCGGCTCGGGCGCAGGCCGCTTGCGTCGTCTCGCCGGATGCACGCGCCCTTCGGCGATGAGCCGTTCCAACGCGGTTGGCGCATTCGCCGGCACGATACGAGCGATCACCTGCCCGTGATCGGTCACGGTCACCGTGCGCCCGCGACGAACCTCGGCCAGATGCTGACTCAGCCCATCCCGCAAAGCGCGGATCCCTACTTCCACAGCAACCTCCCGTGACCACCAAACTGAGTGTAAATGTAGCCACAATTGGCCCTAGTGTCCACTCGCATCCACGCTGGCGTCTGAGTTTGGTGGTGCCCACGGCGCGGCGACGGCGTGAGATGGAGCTGGGGGAGCCGAGTGCGGCGCGCAGCTGGTCGGTCGCCACGGGGGCCGTTGTCGGATGGCGCAGGCTCGCGTCGAACAGGGCGTGGCCGTTGTAGAGGGCGATCTCGGCCACGGTCGCCCGCTGGAACAGGCTCGATCCGCAACATTCGTCGGCGGGCCGGTGGTCGGCGATATGGTCTTCGGCAGCTGCCACGGCACGCCGACAGTCAGTGACTCGTCCGGCAGCGCCGAGGATTCGCGCGTGCATACTGCTCATCATCGCCCGGCCGCTGCCGGCCACCCGATCGGCGCGGACCTGGGCCAGCTCGATCAGGCTCGTCGCGTCATCGACCTGACCGCGGTCCACCGCCTGGCGGGACGTATCCGTGAGCACCTGGGCGCGCAGCGTCCAGTCCTGGGCTTTTTCGGCGCAGTGCAGCCCCAGCTGGAAACAGATCAGTGCCGTGTCGTGGCGCCCGGCGTCGACGTCACCCCAGCCGGCCACCTGGGCGAGCGAGCCCACCGCCGAGTACAGCTCAGGGCGAATAGCGTCCTGTGCCTGGCCGCGCAGCAACCCCGCTGCCCACCGCAGCTGCGCGAGCAGCGGCTTCCGGCAGACGCCACCGCCAAAGCAACCGCGCCACGACCGGAACAGCTCGGTGGCGAAACGGACTTGTTCAACATCGGTGCGTCCCACCCGGACCGGTGGATCATTCGGCTCGACGGCCAGTGCCAACACCTCACGCACCGGGTCGGGCAACGTGGTGCCCAAACCGGATATGCCCAGGTAGGCGCCGGTACTCAGCCCGGTCACCAGGTGGATGAACTCATCGCGGCGCGTGGGGTCCACCTCCTGCCGGGCGTCGGCTCCGGTTTTCACGGTATCCCGTGGGTGGCGGTAGTAGAAGCCGAGCTCGGCGTCGGCGGTCGCGCCCAGCACCTCGCGAAATGCCGCCCGGTAGCGGGCATTGGGCCAGGTGATGATCCCCCGTTCCAGTTTGCTGATGTGCTCGGCGTCGATCGGGGCTTCTTTCCCGAATAGCCGCCAGTACGCCTCGCGCACCGCCTGCGCCAGCTGGTCCTGAGTCAGCCGACGTTTCCGGCGCGATCCGGAAAGCAGCCGGTTCGGTGCCCGCTGCACTACATCTCCATCTCCCACCGGTATTCCTTTCCCCAGCCCGATGGCCGTACGTGTCGGTGTCAACACGAACGGTGGTAGCGCGCACACGCTATCGGGACGTCGGGGGTACGGGTGTCGTTCGCGCGCCGAAACGACGACCATCGGTGATCCTCTGAGCCCGGTGGTGGGTACTCCTGCGGTTCGCCGCGTTCACCGAGTGTCGCTCTGAGCGGATCTCCCTGTCGGGGGGTGCGCCACTGCACCATGGGGAGGCGGCGCGTCCGACCCCCTGAGGACGCGCTTGGGTACCGGCGGCCCGGCCTTCCTCCCCCGGGCCGGGTCGCCGACCCACCACCTGACCGAGAGGACGCCATGACCCGCCGCCAGTGGCCCGAGATCGTCACCCAACGTCGCGCGGTGATCGACACGCACACCGCCGAGGGCGAGACCTGCACCCTGATCGCCGTGCGCCATCCGAATGGGCAGCTCGGCGTCTACTACCACGGCTCGATACGCACCTCAGCGATGCTCCCACCCCCGGTGTACGAGAAATTCATCGCCGCCCTGACCCGCCTGACCGACTAGCTCGGCGGCCGATTCGACCCAGACCACCCGGACCGAACCGCGATGCCTCGCCCATACCCGGTCGATGTCCTCGTCACGCCGCTCGTGGCCGCGGTCAGCCCCCAGACCCTGTTATGCGAGGACGCCGAGTGGGGAGACTGTATGACGACTGTCAGGTCAGCTGCAGCCATACTCCCGGGGAGGGGACGCCCTCGGTGTTGACAGCGAAGACGAGGTACCAGCCAGGTGGGGCCAGCGTCGGCTCGGTGGGCAGTTGCAGGGTGAGGGTTCCGTTCGCTTCGGTGGTGAAGGATAGATCGACGAGGCGCTGCTCGTTGTTGGCGCTGTGGGTGGTGGAACCAGAGCGGATGAGGTTGACCGAGGCGAGCGCGGGGGCGTCGGTGATCGCCCGGAGTGTTCCGCCGTAACTGCCCTGGGTGGCGGAGAGCGCGAGGGTGGGCTGTGGTCCCCGGAACAGGTAGGGGGGCCAGTACACCTCGATGCGTAGCTCTTCATCCTTGCGCACGGGGTTCGAACCCGCCGTCACGACCTTCCCGTCGGGCATGAGCAGGGCGATGGAGTGGTAGAGCCGGGGCAACCGGGCCGTCGCGGCCAGGGTCCACGCCTGGGTTGCGGGGTTGAAGATTTCGGCCTCGAGCGCGGCCACCGCAGCGTTCTCCTCCAGCGCCGAGCCGCCGCTGACGAACACGGTACGGTCGGGCAGCAGTACCGCGCAGAGATGCATGCGCTCGTGGTGCATTGCTGCAGCGTGTTCGTAGGTGGGTGTCGCGGCGGTGAGATCTACGATGCGGACGTCCTTGACCCCGGCGACCATGCCGCCGTGGTGGTCGGTGGCGCCGCCGCCACCCATGATCATGACTCGCTGTTCCTGTGCGGGCGGGAGTAGCACGCTGGCGGACTGGTTGCGCTGCTCCGGTTCAAGCAGCTCGGGCACTGGCGTCGTCGCGCCCGAGTCCAGGTTCCACACCGTCGGCGGGACACCGTTGGTGGGGCCGTACTGCCCACCGGAGTAGAAGACGCGGCTGTCGCGGAGCAGGAACACGTGGGAATACATCGGCCACGGGCCCGGCGAATGGACCGGGGACCAGTTGGGTGGCGTGTCGTTGTAGAGCTCGGGCACTTCGTTGAGGGGTCCGTCCGCGCCGAGCCCGGAGATGGCCAGCACACGGCCGTCGGCGAGCGTGAGCAGTGAGGGGTACCAGCGTCCCCCTGCCATGTCCGGGGCGTGCTTCCAGCTCAGCGATGCGGGGTCGAAGACCACCGCGTCACGCAGTCCGTGGAATGGGTCGTACTGCTCGGTGCCACCTGCGGCCAGCAACCGCCCATCGGGCAGGAAAGCATGACCGCAGCAGAAGAGATCGATCGGCGTTTCCGGAGCGTCGAAACGGGTGGACGGGTAATGCCAGACGCGGCTGCGGAACTGGTGGGCGATAAAGTCGTCGATGTCGTTGCCTGATCCGGAGAACAGCAATACGTCGCCGGTGTGCAGGAGTGCGGCGTGGATCGGGTTGATTTGGGTGTCGAAGTCCAGGAGCCGCCACACCCCCTTGGTCGGGGCGGTGTCGAGGTCGGTGACGAGGTCGAGAACCCGGTAGTAGCCGGTGTTGCGGTCCACCGGGTTGTCGACGGTGAGGATCACGAGCTCGGCGCGCCCGGTGCCATTCAGGTCAGCGAACGTCGCCGACCCGCCCTGGTTCTCGAAGAAGAGCCAGTCGTCGACGGCGCTCCAGGCACTCCACCCGTCACGGGCCCGGCCGGTCGCGTCCAGGTTCCAACCAACTGTGTAGTAGCCGCCGTTCTGCCCGACTGGGTTGTCCACGGTGAACACCAGTACTTCGGGACTGCCATTCCCGTCGAGATCGGCAACCGCGATGCCGGCTCCCTGGTTCTCCCAGAATCGCCAGTCCGGTACCGGCAGCCACGGTCCCCACCCCCCGGTCACCGTGCCGTCCGCCGCCAGGTCATGGCCCACTCGGTAGTACGCCGCGTTCTGCCCCGCCGGGGCGTCCACCATCAGGACGACCAGATCCGGACGCCCTGAACCATTGATGTCGGCGATCGTGATGTCGCCACCCTGGTTCTCGAAGGGGAACCAGTCCGGCACCGCCAGCCATGGCCCCCATCCGCCGGTTACCGTGCCGTCCCCCGCGAGGCTGTGGCCCACTCGGTAGTACGCCGCGTTCTGCCCCGCCGGGGTGTCCACCAGGAACACCACCAGATCGAGCTGTCCGTCGCCATCGACGTCGGACACCGCGACCCCGACGTCGGCGTTGAGGTGGAAGTCCCAGTTCGGCACCTCGTGCCACGGGCTCCACCCGCTGACCGTGCCATCCGGGTTCAACCCGTGGCCGACCCGGTACATCCCCAAGTTCTTTTCCGGTGGATCGTCCACCGTCAGGACGACGATGTCAGGCTTGCCGTCACCGTCGATGTCGGCGACGGCTACCCCGGCACCTGCGTTCTCATGCAAGAACCAATCGGGAACCGCCACGAAGCCGCTAGCCATTAGAAGACCCCCACTGTCAAGTCACCTGAACGGCTGCAAGTCTGTCGCATGGCCCACACGCCTGTCGACCCTCATTTATCGGAGGGTCATTGCTGGCCACGTGGTCTGGCTGGCGGTGCGGACCCGCCGACTCATACTGTGGCTCGTTGCCGGGAGCTGAGCCGGGGTTGGTAAGGGTGGGCAGGGCTGAGGAAGGAACCGACATGTTGCTGTCCCCGCACGAGCAGGAAAAGCTTCTCGTCCACGTGGCGGGCCAACTGGCCAGGGACCGCCGGGCGAGGGGACTACGGCTGAACTACCCCGAGGCGGTTGCCCTGATCACGTCCTGGGTGCTGGAGGCGGCGCGCGACGGGCGCGGCGTCGCCGAGCTGATGGCGGAGGGCCAGCGGGTGCTGAGCCGGGCGGATGTCCTGGACGGGGTGCCAGAGATGATCACATCGGTGCAGGTGGAAGCGACCTTCCCGGACGGTACGAAGCTCGTCACCGTGCACCGGCCGGTGCAATGACCGTCCCGCGGCCGGCCCCGGTGGTGCCCGGTGAGCTGCTGCTCGCCGACGAGCCCGTGCTGCTCGGAACGCAGCTCGGCCCGGAGCTGGTGGTGCTCAACACCGGTGATCGGCCCATTCAGGTGGGGTCGCACTACCATCTCGCCGCGGCGAACCCAGCGCTGGAGATGGACCGGGCGGCCGCCACCGGGATGCGGCTCGCGGTGCCTGCGGGCACGTCGGTGCGTTTCGAACCCGGCCTGGAACGGGTGGTGCGGATCGTGCCGTTGGGCGGTACCCGGACCGTGCCCGGCCTGCGATCGGACGTACCGGATCCCAACGGGGTGCCGCCCGACGTCGTCAGCGGGGGCAGGTGGACGGTTGAGCGCAGTCGCTACGCCAAGCTTTACGGCCCGACCACAGGCGACCGCGTGCGGCTGGCCGATACCGACCTGCTCGTCGAGATCACCGAGGACCGCTGCCGAGGACCCCGTGGTGGCGATGAAGTGGTCTTCGGCGGTGGCAAGGTGATTCGGGAGTCGATGGGCCAGGCCCGGACATCCCGGGCCGAAGGGGCGCCGGATCTGGTGATCACTGGGGCACTGGTGCTGGACTACTGGGGAGTGGTCAAAGCCGACATCGGGGTGCGTGACGGCCGGATTGTCGGCCTGGGCAAGGCCGGTAATCCCGACATCATGGACGGGGTACATGCCGCACTGGTCATCGGTCCGGGGACCGAGGTGCTCGCGGGCAACGGGATGATCCTCACAGCGGGCGCGGTGGACAGCCATGTGCACCTGATCAGCCCCCAGCAGGTGCCTGAGGCGCTGGGCTCCGGAGTCACCACCCTGATCGGTGGCGGCACCGGCCCCGCCGAAGGCACCAAGGCGACCACGGTGACCCCGGGTGCCTGGTATCTGGCCCGCATGCTGGAGTCGCTGGATGAGCTGCCGGTGAACGTCGCGCTGCTGGGCAAGGGCAACACCGTCGGCGAGCAGGCGCTGTATGAGCAGGTCGCCGCCGGAGCCAGCGGTTTCAAGCTGCACGAGGACTGGGGATCCACCCCGGCCGCGATCGACGCCTGCCTGCGGGTCGCCGAGGACACCGGCGTCCAGGTGGCGATCCACACCGACACCCTCAACGAAGCGGGCTACGTCGCCGACACCTTGGCCGCGATCGGCGGGCGAACCATTCACGCCTACCACACCGAAGGCGCTGGCGGCGGCCATGCCCCGGACATCATCACCGTGGCGGGCGAGCCGCACGTGCTGCCCAGCTCGACCAACCCGACCCGCCCGCACACCGCAAACACCGTCGACGAGCACCTCGACATGCTCATGGTCTGCCATCACCTCAACCCCGCGGTGCCCGAGGACCTCGCCTTCGCGGAGAGCCGCATCCGGCCCTCCACCATCGCGGCGGAGGACCTGCTGCACGACCTCGGGGCCATCTCCATGATCGGGTCGGACTCGCAGGCGATGGGCCGGGTCGGCGAGGTGATCCTGCGGACCTGGCAGACCGCGCACGTGATGAAACGCCGTTTCGGCGCGCTGGCGGGAGACCCTTCGACGTCGGACAACCTGCGGGCGCGACGGTATGTGGCCAAGTACACGATCTGTCCGGCCGTCGCCCATGGGTTGGACGGTGAGGTCGGCTCGGTGGAGGTGGGCAAGCTCGCCGACCTGGTGCTGTGGCAGCCCGCCTTCTTCGGAGTACGGCCCAGCATCGTGCTCAAGGGCGGCATGATCGCGTGGGCTGCGATGGGCGATTCCAACGCGTCGATCCCCACCCCGCAGCCGGTTCTGCCCCGGCCGATGTTCGGAGCTGCGGGCACTACGGCGGCCGCTACCTCGGTGCACTTCGTGGCTCCTGCGGCGATGCAGGGTCGGCTCGCCGACCGGCTGGCGGTGCGACGTCGGCTGGTGGCGGTGCGCGACACCCGGACACTGCGCAAGGCCGATATGCCACTCAACGATGCACTGCCCCGCATCGAGGTGAATCCCGAGACGTTCACCGTCCGGATCGATGGCGAGGTGGTCGAACCGCACCCCGCGGAGGAACTTCCGCTGGCCCAGCGCTACTTCCTGTTCTGATGGTGCTGTTCGGATCGCTGCTGCTGGCCGATTCGCGGCTGCCCACCGGCGGGCATGCGCACTCCGGTGGAGTGGAGGCGGCCGTGGAGCGTGGTTTGCTGCGGAACGAGGCTGATCTCGCGCTGTTTTTGGCAGGTCGGCTCCGTGGTAGTGGTCTTGTGGTAGCCGCCGTCGCGGCGACCGGTTGCCTGCTGGCGGCCGCTCCCGCGCCAGTTGACCGGGCATCGGGAGATTGGGTGCCGGACTGGAGCCGATGGGATGCCGCCGTGAGCGCTCGTATTCCGTCGGCGGCCATGCGGGAGGCGTCCCGGGCGCAGGGCGCGGCGCTGCTGCGTACGGCCCGGCGGGTCTGGCCGTGCCCACAGTTGGACGCGCTCTCGGCCACAGGCCGCCCGCATCACCCCTTGGTACTCGGCGCCGTGGTCGCCGCCGTGGGGGATGCCGCCGACGCCGCGGCGTTGCTCGCCGTGCACCAACTGCTCGCCGGGGCGTGCTCCGCCGCGGTGCGGCTGCTCGGGCTGGACCCGATCGCCGTCGCGGCGGTGCAGGCGAGCGTGAGTGAACCGACCGAGCAGGTGGCGCTGGCGGCGACCGGGGTGGCGCGTGAGGCGATCTCCCAGCAAGATCCCCGCCTGCTACCCAGCACCGGTACCCCGCTACCGGAGGTACTGGCCGAACTGCACGCCTGTACGGAGGTGACCCTCTTTGCATCGTGAGGACGAGGTGGACCGGATGCCGATTCCGGCGGCTGGACGTGCAGATCGGGCGCTGCGGATCGGCATCGGAGGGCCGGTCGGCGGCGGTAAGACCGCGCTGGTCGCCGCGTTGTGCCGGACGTTGCGCGACGAGCTGTCACTGGTCGTGGTGACCAACGACATCTACACCACGGAGGACGCCGACTTCCTGCGTATCAACGGAGTCCTGCCCGACGAGCGGATCCGGGCCGTGCGCACCGGATGCTGCCCGCATACCGCGATCCGGGACGACATCACCGCCAACCTGGACGCGGTGGAGGAGCTCACCGCGCGTCATAGCCCGGACCTGGTGCTGGTGGAAAGCGGCGGGGACAACCTGACCGCCACGTTCAGCTATGGCCTGATCGACGCGCAGATCTTCGTCCTCGATGTCGCCGGCGGCGACAAGGTGCCCCGCAAAGGCGGACCCGGTGTCACCCGTTCCGACCTGCTGGTGATCAACAAGGTCGATCTCGCCCGGCTGGTGGGGGCGAATCTGGAGGTGATGCGCCGCGACGCGCTAGCCGTCCGAGGCGCCCGGCCCACCGTGCTGCTCTCGCTGCGGGAGCAACCGGACGCGGCGCCGGTCGTGGACTGGGTACGCCGCCTGCTGCGGTCAGCGTCCCACCGGTGAGAGCCCGCGCTGAGCTGACGGTCGAACCCGGGCCGACCGGCCCCTGTATGCGGTGGAGCTCGGCTCCTCCTGTCGTGCTGCGCCCGACCGGTCCGCACCGCGTGCACCTGGTACAGGCCGCGGGCGGGCCGCTGGGTGGCGATGATCTGGGTCTGGCCGTCCGCCTCGGCCGTGGGGTTGCTGTGCAGGTGTGTTCCGCAGCGGCCACCGTGGTCCAGCCGGGTAGCGGCGCCGAACCGGCCCGCTGGACCGTCGTCACCGACGTCGCGGAGGGCTCGATGCTGGACTGGCGCCCGGAACCCACCATCATCTGCGACCAGACGCACCTGCACAGCAGCATCACTGTCACCCTGCGACACGGGGCCCGAGCTCTGCTGCGCGAGATGATGGTGCTCGGACGGGCAGGCCAGCGCGGCGGCCGTTTCCACGGCGAGCTCACCGTGGAAAGCGCTGGTGTCCCCCTGCTGGCCCACACCATGCTGCTGGACGGCACCGATCCGGTGCTGGCCGGCCCAGCCGGCACCGGAGGGGCACGCGCCATCGGAGCTCTGGTGGTGGTAGGGGAGGGACTCGGCGGAGCACCGAGGGACGCCGGCGAGGAACCGGGGCTGCGCTGGGCCTACTCGGTACTCGACGGTCCTGGCTGGTTGCTACTCGCCCTCGGGGACACCCCTTCCGCCGTCGCCCGGCTCCTCGACCAGGCCGCACTTTGGTCGGAATCCCAATCGCCCCCGTCAGATGAACAACTCAGACCTGCCTTCACCGCCACCGAACGCGACCACACCGCCACTGAGGTCTTCCTCGAGAAAAATGCCGAGATCACGGAGACCGCCGGACTCGATTCCTAGCTCATTGAGTGGTCTATCGATCCGTCTGTAGCGGATGCCAGGAGTGGAATCCAGCGTAAAGCTGAGCTCGATGACCGGATCTACATCGAGACCTTCAAGATCAAGCTTGACGGCTCTCGCCCCGGCGCGCAGAGCTGCTTGGTACTCAGCTAGAGAGTATTTCAGATACCTGGCGATCACCTCCGAATGATCGGATGCGCTCGAGGCTGGGACCCAGCGGCGGCTGCTAATATCCAGAGGTGCAACTCTGATTGGCGAATGATCGCCCGAGTTTACGCCAGACAATAAGTATAGGTCGTACGGCGCGCGGAAACCCCATGGTCGCTTATGTGCGCGGCGGACGCATACGGCGGTCGTCGCCTCGACCGTCGCGTAGCTTGTGATCGAACCACTCCCGAGATCCCAAGTGTGAAGCAGTGTTCCGGTCTCGAGCTGCACTCCTGAATTCCAATGGAACCAGTCAAGCTGTGAAAGATACGTCCAGTGTGTAGAATTTGAACCATTGCTGGAGTGTGAGAGCGAATACTTTGAGTATCTAGTCGTAGTCTGGGCCGAAGCTTCTGGAGGGTCGCTCTGGCTGACGCTCAGCTGCGCTGTCGAATCAATTCTAAGCGCAGCCGAAGGGCCGTCGGGTAGATCGCTCAGCCATGCGGTCGACTCGTTGAATGAGAGTCGTCGCCTTGGCCATGCTGAACCTGTCGCCGGCGGCTCCAGGTGCTCCCACGAGCCCACATCGAGAATCTTTCCAGCTTGGGACACTATGACGGCTACAGGCTGTACTTCGTCCACGGCCAGGTAGTATCCGCCCAGTGGGCATACTAATGCTGGACGAAAGAGCCGCTTAACTGCCATATTCTGAGTATACCACTTATTGGTTGCGCATCTAATGGGCGTGGCCTGATATACTTACTGGTTCAGCTCACCCCCTCGGATGATAACGCATCGACTCCAGTCATTGCCTTCGGCGCCGGTCGAGGTGAATAAAGTATAGGTGAATCTGCGCTCGTTGTCTACGATTGCGGTTGCGAATTCACCTTCTCGGTACTCGAGTACGAATCGGGTGCGTCCGGCCACGTCGGGCTCAGGGTCGCCGCCGGCGATCGTCCTCCTCCAGCACATAAGGAATTGCTCTTCGTCGTCCGGGGAGATCGGGTGGACGGTACCGGTCGACTCCGGGTGAGCGATATGGACCACGCCCGACAACTCATCGCCGCAGAACAGGCTGTACTCGCGATCTTGCGGGTTAAAGAATTCGAAAAGGTCGAACGGGTTTCCGGACGGTGGCCCGGAAACCCTGGCGCCCACCCAGCCATCTCCGACGTAGTCAGGGTTCGAGGAGAATTCGTTGAGGCATTGCGTGGGTGTTGGCTCGGCCGGTGGTGGCGCAGCAGAAGCCGGTGATACAAGCGCAACCACCGGCAGGGTCGCCCCCAATAGTAATGGGATCGCTCTGCGCGTCGTCGAGGTCATCGGTACCGTTTCCTTCCGTGTATCACACTGGTACAGAGGTCATTTCTTCGGGTGCGCGAAAATATCCAGAACTGATGATCGCCCCCGCCTGGCCTTGGGTCGAATCGAGATTAGGGCAGTTTTTTGGTGCCGTAGCCGAGCTGAGATACCAGCCCGCCACCGGTGTCACGAAGCTTGGCGACGTCACCCTTGTCGTTCCAGATGGGTCGCTTGATGCCGTACGAGAAACCGCCTGTCTCAGCATGCATCTGGTCGGTGTAGACCCGGATCTTCCGTCCCGGCTCCAGCACGGTCCCAGCGGGGAATCTGAAATCTTGGCCTGCGTCGTCGGCGCCCAGCACCCAGGCGGAGATGTCGGCCGGAGCAGTGCCACGATTGATGATCTCGACGTATTCGTCGGCCTGCGAGCGCTTGACCTCGCCCTTGAAGCGGACGTCTGTGATGACGACGTCGGGCTTGCCGACCAGGGCCAGTTTGGCGACGATGTTTGCGCTGTTTGCGCCGTTCTCGGCACTGACGAACTTGGTGACGATCTGACCCCCTGTTTGAACCCCCTGATGAGGACCGCGTACTCGCTACCGTCGATGATCACGGTCTCCGGTGATTGCAGCGTCGGGAGGTCGACCTCGTCCGGGATCGGTCCTTCTACGTTCGGAGTCTCGTTGTGGTGAAACGTGAAGCTGAATTCGCGTGTCAAGTCCCCCTCATCGAACGTTATGCTCACTTCGAGGACCACCTGGAACTGCATCGGCGAGAACCCCTTGACGACGAAGTTCTCATGGGTGAATGTCCCCAGTGTGAACTCGTTTCCGTCGACCTCCATCGCAACGGTGCCGTCGGCGAAGCGATAGCCACTTTGTCCACCCCCGACCCCGGCCGGAACACCCCACCTGATGTGATCGGTGTTCAGGCCCTTCAGATCGGGTAGATTTGCACTGACACTGGGCCAGACACCCGAGGTTGCCGCAGTCGCCATTCTTGCCTCCTGAAACGAAGTTCGCTGCCGCCTGCGGAGGCGGACGACGGGTGGGCGCAAGCATCTTCCTTCTTTGGGGTTGGATAACGGGACCAACGAGATCTTCTGCAAGTCGGAGCAGGGTGACTCTAAATTTTCGGAAGCAGGACGAGGGGTGTGTCAGAAACCGTTCTTCTCTGGCGCTTTCCCGGCGGCACGGGCTCAAATTTTTACGCATTAAAGCTTATGCACTAGTACGTAAACAGGGTATGTAAGTACAACAGGTTCAGGCAAGTCCCTCGGAAGAGTTCACCCTCCACGACGTAGGGATTACCGACTGTTACCACTCTGCAAGGAACCCCTGCAAGAACACTTGCAATAACGAGGTCAAAGCGAGACTTGTTGTGGGTAGGTCACGACTCCGGGTGAAGGGCGAACAGCGCGGGGAGGTTGACCACGATCGCCTGCTGGGTGCTTCGGGCGATCACGACTACCGCCTCGGATTCCGGATCGGGGTTCTCTTCGCGGTGGGGCACGAACGGTGGCACGAAGATGTAGTCGCCCGGCGCGGTGCGCAGCCGGACCTCCTGCGGCGATCCGCCGACGTCCTCGACGAAGACGAACTCCGGATGTCCGCTGACCACGTAGATTGCAGTCTCAGAAGCACCGTGGTGATGGTCGGCGGAGGCGGTGGCTGGAGCGACGTGGGTCTGGCCCATCCAGATCCGCTGCGAGCCCACCGCGGTGCCGCTGATGGCGGCGAATCGGCGCATTCCGGTGGTTTGCGCGGTGTCGGCGTCCAGGGCGTTGGCCCGGATGTGGTGCAGGCGGGTTCGGAGCGGGGTGGGCGCCTCGGCTGCGGGGAGCTGGGAGGGATGAAAACCGTCCTGTTCTCGGGAAGCCATGACTCAGACTATTTCGGCAGAAGCCCAGCTGCCGCGCTGTACATCACGCTGCGGCGCTGCGGACAGTAGGTGCAGGTTCGGCTGCCCCACGGTGTGGGTGGTGAGCCGGCTAGCATCCGGCCCGATGCGAGATCAGGTGCGCGGTAGCCGTGGCAGGGCACCGGGCGGGTGGCCGCTGACCCTGTTCCTTGCCGTGGGGGTCGCCGTCGTGGTCGGTGCGGCGCTGCTCCGAGTGGCAGGCACCGGTGCCGCACAGTGGACGTTCGCGGTACTTTCGTTCACGCCCTATGCGCTGGCCTGCGCCGGAGTCCTGGCGTTGCTCGCGCTGGCCGCCCGGCGCTGGCGGAGCTTCGCTGGCGCGACGCTGGCTGTCATGGTGCTCGGTGTCGGGGTGCTGCCGCGCGCGGTCGCCGACGTCCAGCCGGAAGCCAGGGGGCCTGCGCTGACGGTCGCCAGCGCGAATCTGTACTACGGGCAGGTCGACCCGCGTGCGGTGGTGGACCTGGTCCGGTTGCGCGCGGTGAGCGTGCTGAGTCTGCAGGAGCTGACTCCGCGCGCCGTCGCGGAGCTCGACGCTGCCGGTCTGCGGGAGCTCCTGCCGCACCGCATCTTCCGGCCGGAGCCCCGGGCCGCGGGTACGGGGCTCGCCTCCCGGTACCCGCTTCAGGAACGCGCGTCGACGAGTCAGTCCTCCTACCATTGGCAGCCGGCCGCCCTCGTCGATCTGCCCGGTGCGGTGGATGTCGAGGTGATCGCGGTGGATGCCGTCGCGCCGGTCGGTCGGATTCAGCCATTCCAGTGGCGCGCCGAGCTCGCCGAGCTGCCCCCGCCACTGGGCGGTCCCAACACCCGGGTGCTCGTGGGCGATTTCAACGCCACGCTGGACCACCAGCCGCTGCGCGCGTTGCTCGGGACCGGTTACCGGGATGCGGCCGACACGGTGGGCCGGGGTCTGCTGGCCACTTGGCCCACCGACACCTCGATCGCGCCGGTGGTGGCGATCGACCATCTACTCGTGGAGCAGACGTGTCTGGTCCGATCATTCGACGCGGCCCCGCTGCCGGGTGGTGACCATCGGGCGGTAGTGGCCGAGATAGTGCTGAATAGCTGAGCACACGCCGCGCAGGATCGGCACAAGGCCCTGGCGACGCGTGGCCGTCGGCACGGAAGGTGTATGACATAGCCGACGGCAGCGCGCGGTGGCGGACGGGAGACGGGCGTGGATCGGGCTCAACCGAACACGGCGCGCGTCTGGATTGGTGGTGCACCCCTTGATGTCCGTCTCGCTGAGCTGACCGAGGCGGGTCTTTCGCGGGTGGACGCGTTGTTGCACCTGCTGGAATGGGCAATTCGCCGTCGCCCGGCGGACGAGGTCAAACTGCTGCGCAGCGCTGTCGAGCCGGATGTGCCGGACATGGCGCTGGATGTGCTGAGCGATCTACGGTGGCTGCAGGGATTCGCCGCGTTGCGGACCGGGTCCTACGCCCAGGCACTGTCGGTCTTGGCACCGCTGAGCCAATTCAACCGCCTGGTGGATCGTCCGCTCGGTCCACATGAGCGGGGCCCGCAGGTGCTGGCGTCGATACTGATCGCCCAGGTCCTCCGGGAGTTGGGCGCGCGCACCGCCGCAAGCGACGAAGCCGGCCGGGCACTGGACTGGATCGGTGATCTCGGCGCAACGGACTTCACCTCCTGCTCGGTCACCGCTGGGCAGCTGTGGCAGGGTGCGCATCTGCTCGGCTTCGAGCTGGAGGTCGGCCTGGCCGAGGACGCTCTCGCGGCAGGCGATCTCGGCCGCGCGCGGAGTCACGCGGTGGTGGCCCGCCGGTGGCTGCCGCGTCGTGCTCTGGACAGCGGCCCGAACGGCGGCGGTCCGCATGTTGCCGGTTCTCATGTTGCCGGTTCTCATATCGCCGGTTCTCATATCGCCGGTTCTCATATCATCGTGCCGTGGCACCATCGGGTCACGTTGCTGCTGCTGCTGTGGTCCAAGCTCTCCCTGGCCCGTGGCTGGAACAGAGCGGCGGTGCGCAGCGCGGAGTTCGCCCTCAGGCTCGCCCAACGTCACCAGGCCCTGCCGGACCTGGCTCGGTGCTGGTATCAGCACGGTCTCGCCTTGGTCGGAGCGTCTTTCGACCCGGTACGGTATCTGCTTGATTTCGATAGCAGACGTCCCGTGCACCGGCCGGTGAGGTGCTTGTCCTCATTCGGGATGGCGGCAGCGACCGCGGAAACGGCCGGCATGGTAGGGCTCGCGTCCGTCGCGCATCTGAACCTGGGCGCGTTGTTCGCTCCGCGCGATCGGAAAATGACGCTGCTGCATATCGACCGGGCGGTCAGCCTGGCGGCTCAGATCGCCGTGGCGCTGACACCCGACCTGGTGCCCTGGTGGGAACTGAGCCGGATGAGGATGCTCCGGCTGGCCCATGCCATAGTCCATGATGTTCCAGCTGATCATCAGCTGTGGGTGCGTGCACCGACCACACCGTCGGCAGCTGACCGGGACGAGAACGAGGAGACCCAGCCCATGCAGGGGCTTGAGGACATTCCCCAGCCTGCGGACCTGGAAGGCGAACTATGCGAAGCGCTGCATCGGCTCGGGTACGCGCTCGCCGACGAGACCGGCGTGGGCGCGGTCATCACACCAGCCGATGGCCAGGTCGGCCTGGTCATCGGCTGGCAGTCCTCGCCCGATCTCAGCACGATTCAGGCGTCCGTTTCCTCGGAACTGGTAATGAAAGGGCTTGGCCGGGTCTTGGACAGCCTGGGATTCCTGACGCGACGCTACGAGCGTGACCCGGATCGCCTGATCGTCAAAGGTACCTACGCCCCCCTGCTCGACGCCGATGACGATGACGATGGTGACCGTGCGGGACGCTGGTATGACAGTGAGACCCACGCGCGCCACGTCCAGCTCGGTTGGCTGGCCGACACGAGGGTCTACGACGTGGCCGGGATGCGGCACGGCTTGGCGGGGCATCCACTTCGGGATCTCGTGGTGCGGATCCTTGTTGCCCTCGACGGCGCGGGGCTTCCCCTCCAGGTGGATTGGCCTAACGACGGTTTCGGTGAAGACATCGGGCTGGCCGTATTTCCGCATGAAACGGACGGAAGCTACGTGATGGTGTCCTGGGATCTCAGCGGCGGCGGCGGTGGTGGTGAGTATCAACGCGAAGTGTTCCGATCGGCGTCACGAACTTTGATCGAGCGTGTTCTCAATGCGGCGGGCATCGTGACCAACGGCCATGTCACCGACGGCTCGGTCTACGTCTTCGCCAAAGTCCAGGAGCTGAGCTCGCAACCGACACCAGTGGGAGAGTGGTCATGAGTGCTGGTCCTGAATTCGCGCCGATCGCAACGGACTACAAGGCGATGCTGTCGGCTGTCATCGAGCGCACGGTCGGCCCGCAGGCCGACGAGGTTGATCGCACCGGCATGTACCCCAGAGACGGTGTCCAGGCCCTGGGTGAGGTCGGCTTGCTCGGCCTGCTCAGCGCGCCCAGCGTCGGCGGTACCGGTGAGTCATTGGCGGCGGCCGCGCACGTCGTCGAGACGCTGGCCGGAAGATGCGGCTCGACCGCGATGGTCATGCTGATGCACTACGCGGCGGTCGCGATCATCGAGGCACACGGGCCGCAGGAGGTCCGCCGCGAGATCGCCCGTGGCGACCATGTGAGTAGCCTGGCCTTCTCCGAAACCGGTTCTCGTAGTCACTTCTGGGCACCGGTCAGCACGGCGACCGCGGGTGATGAGAACACCGTCGTGCTGGATGCCCGTAAGAGCTGGGTGACCTCAGCCGGCCACGCCGACAGTTACGTGTGGTCCAGCCGACCCGTCGACGCCAAGGGCCCGATGACCTTGTGGTTGGTGCCCAGCAAGACGGCCGGGTTGCGGGTGGCGGGCAAGTTCGACGGCCTGGGCCTGCGTGGCAACGCCTCCAACCCGATGTCCGCGGCGGGCGTTGTGGTACCTGCGGACGCCCGGCTCGGGGAGGACGGCGCGGGTCTGGACATCGCCCTCAGCGCAGCGCTTCCCTACTTCCTGGTGCTCAATGCGGCATTCTCGCTCGGGATCATGGAGGCGATGGTGGCCGAGGCCGCCGCGCACCTGGTCCGAACTCGGCTACAGCATCTTGATCAGACGCTGGCGCAGCAGCCGGTTCCCCGGACGGCGTTTGCCCGGTTGCGCATTCAGACCGACGCCACCAGGGCGTTCCTGCAGGACACCCTGACCGCGCTGACCACCGGGCGGGAGGATGCGATGCTGCGGGTGCTGGAGGTCAAGGCGGTCGCTGCGGAGGCCGCGTCCGAGGTCGCCGACGGTGTGCTGCGGCTGTGCGGCGGGGCCGCGTTTCGCAAGGAACTCGGCGTGGAGCGACGTTTCCGGGACTCGCTCGCCGCCCGCGTGATGGCGCCCACCACCGACGCCTTGCACGATTTCGTCGGTCGTGTCGGCCTCGGGTTGCCGCTGTTCGATCCGACGGGCGAGTGAGGCGCTGGTCGTGTCCGGAGCGCTGGACTGGCTGGACGAGCGGGCCGCGGCTCGGCGGGCTGAGGGGTTGCGACGCACGCTGCGGCCGCGCTGCGCCGTCGAGCCGGTGATCGATCTGGCTTCCAACGACTACCTGGGTCTGGCCCGCGATCCGAGGGTCGTACAGGCAGCGGTGGACGCGGCACGCACCTGGGGTGTGGGAGCGACCGGATCCCGTCTGATCACCGGTTCCACCGAGTTGCACGCCGAGCTGGAGACCGAGCTCGCCGCGTTCTGCGGAACCGCGGCGGCGCTGGTCTTCTCCTCCGGCTACACCGCCAACCTCGGGGCGGTGAGCGCATTGTCGGGCCCGGGCAGTCTCGTGGTGTCCGCCGCTGCCTGCCATGCGTCGCTGGTCGATGCCTGCCGGTTGTCCCGGGCTCGGGTGGTGATCACCCCGAACTTCGACATCGCCGCGGTGGACGCCGCCCTGAGCGCCCGGTCCGAGCGGCGCGCGCTGGTCGTCACCGATGCGGTGGACAGTGTGGACGGCTGCCTCGCACCGTTGGCGCAGCTGCATGCGGTGTGCCGGTCCCGGGGCGCGGTGCTGCTGGCCGACGAGGCGCACGGCCTCGGGGTACGCGGCCCGGGCGGCCGGGGGCTGCTCGCCGAATGTGGCCTGGCCGGGCAGCCCGATGTGGTGGCCACCGTGACCCTGTCGAAGTCCCTGGGCAGCCAGGGCGGTGCCGTGCTGGGCTCCCGCGCCGTCATCGACCATCTTGTCGATTCCGCCCGCAGTTTCATCTTCGACACCGGTCTGGCCCCACCCGCGGTCGGTGCGGCGCTGGGGGCGTTACGGGTGCTGCGGGCCGAGCCCACCCTGCCCGGCCGGGTGCTCGCGGTCGCGGCGTCGATCGCCGCCTTCGCTGGCGCTGCGGTACCCACCTCGGCGGTGGTCTCGGTCATTCTCGGAGAGCCCCGGCGGGCCGTCGAGGTAGCCACGGAGTGCCTGCGCCAGGGCGTGCGGGTGGGGTGCTTCCGGCCGCCGTCGGTGCCTGCGGGCACCAGCAGGCTGCGGCTCACCGCGCACGCCGCGTTGACCGACGCAGACCTGGCGCAGGTGGCACGGGTGCTCGACGCGGTGCTCGCCGGAGCGCCGGTGTGATCTCCGGAGTGCTGATGGTGACCGGCACCGGAACCGGGGTCGGCAAGACCGTGGTCACCGCGGCGCTCGGGGTGGCCGCGCACCGGCGGGTGGCCGTGCTCAAGGCCGTGCAGACCGGCGTCGGCGTGGGTGAGGCCGGGGATCTTGACGAGGTGCGGCGGCTGGCCGGTCGGGCCATCACGGGCCGGGAGCTGGCCCGATTCCCCGATCCGCTGGCCCCGGCCACCGCGGCCCGTCGCGCCGGGGTGGCGCCGGTGACACCGACGATCGTCGTAGCCGCCACCCGCCACCTTGCTTCCTGCCACGACCTCGTGCTGGTCGAGGGCGCAGGCGGCCTGCTGGTCCAGCTGGAGTCCGGCGGTGGCACGCTGGCCGACGTCGCGGTGGCACTCGGCGCACCGGTGCTCGTGGTGGCCGCTGCTGGCTGGGCACCCTCAATCACAGCGCGCTCACGGTCGAAGCCTTGCGTGCTCGGGAGCTGAGCTGCCCCGGCCTGGTGGTCGGGGCCTGGCCGAGATACCCGGATCTCGCCGCTCGGTGCAACCTGGTGGACCTGCCGATGGTCACCGGCGTCCCGCTGCTCGGTGCGTTACCCGACGGTGCCGGGGGCCTGGAGCCGCCGGCATTCCTGGACACAGCCCGGCAGGGACTCGCCGCTGAACTCGGCGGAGTGTGGAGTCCGCCGCCAGAGGTGGCAGGATTGCCGGGGTGCCGCGACTTCCATTGACGTTAAGGACGAGCGCGCATGCGTGACGAGAAGATCAGCGATTTCCTGGACCGGTTGGCCGCTCGGGTGCCCGCCCCGGGCGGAGGCGCGTCGGCGGCCCTGCACGCCGCCCAGGCCGCCGCGTTGCTGGGCATGGTCGCCCGCTACAGCACCGGGGACAAATACGCCGCCCACCGGGCGACGATCGAGCGGATCATCGCTGAGACCGACCAGCTGCGCGCCTCGGCCCTGCAGCTCGCCGAGGACGACGCGACGGCGTTCACCGCGGTCACCTCCGCCTATCAGCTGCCGAAAGCCACCGGCGACGAGCAGGCCGCCCGCTTCGCCGCCATCGCCCACGCGCTGGTCGGGGCATGCCGGCCACCGGCTGAGGTGATCGGTATCGCCCAGGTCGTGGTCGACCTGGCCGAGGAGCTGTTGCCGATCGGCAACCGCAACGTCATCACCGACATCGCCGCCGCCACCGAGGCCGCTCGCGCGGCGGCGACCACCGCACGGGTGAACGTCGAGATCAACCTCGGTGGCATCACCGACGAACGCGCTCGCGGCGAGCTCACCGCCGAGGTGGCCAAGGTCGACGCCGTCGCCGATCGCGCCGCGCAGCTCACTGCCGCCGTCCGCCAGGACATCAGGAGGATGAGCGCCAGATGAGCGCCACTGTCCTGACCGGCCGGGAACTCGCCGGGGTTATCCGCGTCGCAGCCGCAGCCCGGGCTGCTGAGCTGGCCGCAGCCGGGACGACGCCGAGGCTCGCGGTCGTCATCGCCACCGAGGACGAGTCGAGCGCCTGGTACGTCCGCTCCATCGCCAAAGCCGCCGAAAAGGTCGGCATCGCCTGCGACATCGTCGATATGGGAGCTGAGGCCACCGCCGAGACGATCCGTGCGGAGCTGATCCGGCTCAGCGCCGCAGAGGCGGTGCATGGGATCGTCCTGCAGACGCCACTACCGGCCGGGGCGGTGCCGGCGGAGCTGGCTTCGGCCATTCCACCTGAGAAGGACGTCGATGGTGCCAACCCGTTGTCCCTGGGCCGGCTGGTGGCCGGGCGGGCGGCATTCGCTCCGGCGACCGCCGAGGCCGTGATCGCGATCCTGGACCACTACCAGGTCGAGCTCAGCGGTCGGCGCGCCGCGGTGATCGGCCGCTCCACCGTGGTGGGCAAACCCGTCGCCCACCTGCTGTTGGAGCGCAATGCCACGGTCACCATCTGCCACTCCCACACCGCTGACCTGGCTGCCGTCACCTCCACTGCCGATGTGCTGGTCGCGGCGGTGGGACGCGCTGGACTGGTGCGAACCCAGCACGTCAAGGGTGGGGCGGTCGTGGTGGACGTCGGTACCAATCCCACCGGCGACGGCGGTCTCGTCGGAGATGTGGATGCAGCGTCAGTCACCGATCAGGCGTCGGCCCTCACCCCGGTCCCCGGCGGCATAGGCCCTGTCACCACCGCCTTGCTACTCCAGCACACCGTGCAGGCGGCCACCCGCTGACTGGGTCCGCTGAGTCGCCATCGCGCTGGATTAGCGCTCCGGAGCACTGGCCGGTGTGGGCCATGAGTGGCCGGAGGGCACAATTACGGTGGTGACTGTTGGATCGTTTGCTGAGTACCTGGTTGGGTTGAATGAAGCGGCGCTGATCGCGCTGCTGGAGGCACGCCCGGATGTTCGGGTGCAGCCGGTGCCACGTGGTTTCAGCCAGCTCGCACAGCGGCTGGGTGGTGCGGAGTCACTGGTCACCGCGTTGCGCATGGTGAACCGGGACACGGTCATCGTCGGGCAGGGGATCGCCGCTCTGGGGGAAGTCGCGACGGTGCCGGCCCTGGTGAACCTGCTCAGCGCCCCGGAGCGCCTGGTGCGCGCCGCCGTGGGGCAGCTGTGCGAGCGGGGACTGGCGTGGGAAAGCACCGGGGTGCTGCGCGTGCCGGAATGGCTGGAGACCCGCTGGTCGGCCGAGGTCGGTGGTGGCAGGCCGGTGGCGAAGATGGCGAACTCCGTTCGGGCCGATGACTTACGGGTAGCGGTCGATGCTTTCGGGGTAGCGACCGAGGGTCTGCGCAAGCCGGAACTGATCGCGCGGCTGTCCCAGCTGATGGCGGATCTCCCGGCGCTGACCAAGACGGTGGAGCAGCTGTCGGAACCGGTCAGAGATCGGCTTGGCGAGTTCCGGCGTAGCTATCGCGGTTACTACTCGGCATTCGGCTACTCGAGGTACGGCCGGTCCTTGCCACGTGATCCGACCGAGCAACTACTGGCGGCCGGTCTGCTGTTGCAGGTCAACAACCAGCCTGAACTGCCCAGAGAAGTGGCGATCGCTGATTGGCTGTCCGAGCGCGAGCTCACGCTGACCGGGCGACCGGAACTGCCCCTGGCCCGTGCCGATGAGGCAGCGGTGCAGCGTGCGGTCGAGGCCGCCGCGCAGGAAGCATTGCGGGGGGTGACGACCCTGCTCGACGAGGCCCGGACCACGCCGATCACGGCGCTGAAGAAAGGGGGGATCGGGCCTCGGGAACGAATGCGGCTGGCCAAGCGGCTGTCGATTCCGCAGGATGTTCTCCCGCTGTGGATCGACCTGGCGTACGCGGGTGGCCTGCTGGCTGAAACCGACGGGGGATACGCGCCGACCGACTCCTACCCCGGCTGGCGCGCCGCGGAACCGGGACGGCGCTGGGCCGTGCTGGCTGATGCGTGGTTCTCGCTCCAGCATGCACCTACCAGCCGGACGATCGACGACGGGGAACAACCGCCCCCATTGCCGCTGGCCTCGGCCGCCGGGCTACTGCGGCGCGCGCTGCTCTGGGCGGCTCGGTCGGGCAGGTCGGTGCGCGCGACGGGGGAGGAGATCGACTGGTTCTGCCCGCTGCACGGCTACGACGCTGTGCAGCGCGGTGACCGGGTGGCGGCCGCCGTCCGGGAAGCCGAACTGCTCGGGGTGATCGCCAACGACATGGTCTCCGAACTCGGCGAGCATCTGCTGGCCGTGACCGAGGCATCCCCTGCGGACCCGGTACAGGAACTGACCCAACGTTGCGCCGCGCTGCTGCCTGAAGCCTCGTGCAGCGTGATCCTGCAATCAGACCTGACCGCCGTGGTCTCCGGTCAGCCGAGTATGGCCGTGGCGCGGCTGCTGAAGGACTCCGCCGTCGCCGAGACCCACGGAGCCGCCCGGACCTGGCGGTTTACCCCGGCCAGCATCCGTGCCGCGCTCGATGCCGGGTGGAGTGCTGAGGATCTGCTCACCGAGCTGAGCACCATCTCGGCCCGCCCGGTTCCCCAGCCGTTGGAATACCTGATCACTGACGCCTCCCGCAGGCACGGACAGGTACGGGTGCGTGGCATGCGGTCCTGCGTCATCGGCGAGGACACCCTGATCACCGAAATCCTGCATACCCGATCTCTCAACAAGCTGCACTTCAGCCAGCTTGCCCCTACCGTCCTGGCCAGCCCGCGCGACCTCGACGAGGTGCTCACCCGGCTGCGGGAGGCCGGCCTGTCTCCGATGGCCGAGGACGCTCAGGGCACCATGATCGTCGAAGCCCATCATGATCATGAGGTGCAGGCGCTCGATCGCGTGTTCAGCGTAAAACCACGAGCCATGCTCTCGGCCACCGAACTGGTCCGGCGGCTGACTGCGGACCCGGAAGGCGAGACCGTACGAGCCGCTGCGCACTCGGACACGTTCGAGCTATTGGCGCAGTTCAACAACTATCTCGACGATGCCGAGCTGGAGTTGTTGTCCGACGCGGTGGACCAGCACAACGACGTGCTCATCACCTACCGCGACAAGAACGGCAGCCGCACCACCCGGACGATCCGCCCACAGCAGCTCTACGGTAAATGGCTCGATTGCTGGTGCCACCTCCGCAACGGACAACGCGACTTCGCCATCGCCAACATCGAGACGGTCGCCCCTACTCGATAATCCGGTTCCGAGAAGTAAGTTCCCGAACGCATCCATCCGGCCACCGGCCGCTGCGTCTCTCGTTCCGGCCACGCAGCGCGACTGATTCCTTACCCAGAAAGGCTCAGTAGCGCGGTGAGGGGTTTAGGTAGCCACGTCGGTTGTGGTGTGTTCTTCCTTCCAGGAAGGATATGGGTGTGCTAGATCGGGATTTCTGATGAGGCGCGGCTCCCGATACAAGTGCAGTTGGCTTACGAAGCCCTGGGTTATAAAACCCTACGACGAACGTATCTTTTCCCGTGGGAGGAAACTGGAATGTCTGACACGCTGAGCTTTGCCGATTTCGACGGGCTGTATGCCGAGCTGCTTCCGGCCCGGACCGTACTGTCCACGGGCGGCGCGGGCGGTGCCGGCGGTGGCGGCGGCGCTATCGGCGTTGCAGGTGACGCCCCTGGAGGTGAGGCCGGCCCCGGTGGTGACGGTGGCATCGGGGGCGACGCTAGCGGCGGTCCGCTGGCTGTAGGTGGCGACGGTGGTTCCGGCGGCGCCGGTGGCGCTGGCGGCGCCGGCGGCATTGCCCCGGAGGGTGGTACCGCTGGTCTCGGTGGCGCCGGCGGTGCCGGTGGCGTTGGTGGCGCCGGCAGCTCAGTGACCACTGAGATCGAGGGCGGTTCAGGTGGCGCCGGTGGCGCCGGCGGCAGTGGTGGTGCCGGCGGCACTGGTACCGGTGCCGGCAACATCGGTGGTAACGGTGGTGCCGGCGGCGAAGGCGGTGCCGGCCAGAGTATGGGCCCCGACAATGCCGAGAGCGGCCTCGACGGCCAGGCCGGTGGTAACGGCGGTGCGGGTGGTAACGCAAGCTGAGCAGGGGTGACGCTGCCGGAGGATCGGCTGACGCGGCGGGGGCGACAAAGTCCGGGGTGGCCGTACTATCGTCACCCCGGACGAATGCGCTTCTGAATCAGGCCGCTGGTAGCTGATCGTAGGAGTAGAAGGTACCGATCTCCAGCATTTGAGCGGGAGTGATCGGCTCGGTGATCAGAATGGAGTACATAGGGTCATTGATGCGGTGAAAGCTCAGCTGAGCGGACGCCGATTGGGGTGGTTGATAGACCCGCCCGCGAGCGACCATCCACGCTTCCCAGATCCGATCCTCGTTGCAGTGGTTGAGGTAGAACGCAGGATCGTTGGGCGAGGTGGCCGGAGCCATATCGCCACCGATCCAGACGTGCACCCGGTTATGCAGCCCAGGCGATGTCGGTCGCCAGCCTTCGACGTGATTGCGGAAACCACCGGAACTGCGATTCCAGGGCGCCAGGTCGTAGGTCGTCTGGCGCAGCGCGGCGGTCACCTGCTGGGTGGTCGGCAGGGTGGCCACATCAGTGGCCAGGCTGCGGTTGAGGCCCCGGTCGGTGACCCGCAGCCGACCGAAACGATCGGAGTCGATGCGCACCCGGAACTGGTCGGCGCCGAAAGGGCCGTTGCCGACGGGAACGCCGGTACCGCCGATTCCGGTCGCCTGCCAGATCGGAGCCTGTGCCTGCTGCGCCGCGGGCAGCGCACCGTCCGCGGCCCAGTCCCAATACGGCAGGCCGACCTGGTCGTTGCCCAGGACCCGCTGCATCTGCAGCTCGAGCAGCAGCAGCATGAGCCGGTGCCAGGGCAGAAAAACCGGGCCGCTGTGCGCCGCATTGCGGTCGCCCTGTCCGGGTGGGGTCATCTGGCCCATGGCCAACTGGTGCCAGACAGTGAACAGGTCGTAGGTGGAGACCGGCTGGACCGGGCCCGCGATGCCGAGGTCGGCCGTCGTGGTGCCGAGGAATTCGGCCTTGAGGGCGAGAACACCTTCGACGAAGGCGTCTCGGGCCGCTTGGTCGGTGACGATGTTGCGCCGGATCGTGGCCATCTTCAGGCACCTACCGAGTGATCGTGATCGTGATGGTGTGGTTGCTGCTCGGGTACGACGGGCTGGTCGGGCGAGCCGGGACTGAACTCGTCGCCGAAGACATCGATGGCCTTCTCGACAAGTCCGATCACGGAAGGGAAGTCCCTGGTCGGCAAGCCGTGGTAGTGGACCCGGCCGTCGTTGTCGATGGTGAGGTGCACATTGAACGGCTGGCCGTCCACGGTGATCTCATAGGTCGTCCGCACCACGATCTCATGGTCCTTGTACGTTGCCTGCCGCACCGATACCAGCTCGCCACCGTGGTGCTCCTGCGCAGCGTGCCGCAGCGCTTCCGCGTTGGCCGCCAGGGCGGCCCGCAGCGCTTCCGGCCGGCTCGCCGCTACCAGATCCGCGTAGTCCATACGTGTTTCTCGAATTTGGCCGGGACATCGTTAACAGCCGAGCACACCCTGGAAAAAAATCATGGACCTGGCCAGCGAGACATGATCGACAGCCGTCGGCGGCCGGTACTCGGCTACCCGGCGGCGACAGGGTGACGAGGACGGCTGAACAGCGCTCCTGCCACAGTAACTGTCGAACCCACGATAACTGTCGAACACACGGTTGGTAGCCGTTACAGGTGGCTCCGACAGGGGTTGGTAGTCCTTGAAGGCCACACATTCAGGCCGGTGCGGCAGACTGGCCGGGGAGTGCCGTCGTCGAGAGGAGTGGCCGTGACCGCCTCGGTCGAGCAGGGGAGTCGGCAGCAGGGTGGGCAGGACACCGAACGCGACGTGCTGGCCGTCGCCCGTGAGCAAGTACTGGAGCGCGGCGAGGGACTGTCGGAACAGCAGGTGCTGGCGGTGTTGGAGCTCGGCGAGCAACGGCTGGAGGAGTTGCTCACGCTGGCGCATGAGGTGCGGATGCGCTGGTGCGGCCCAGAGGTCGAGGTCGAGGGCATCGTCAGCGTCAAGACCGGGGGGTGTCCGGAGGACTGCCACTTCTGCTCGCAGTCCGGGCAGTTCAGCTCACCGGTGCGGGCGGTGTGGCTGGACATCCCCGGGCTGGTGCAGGCGGCCAAGGAGACCGCGGCCACCGGGGCGACCGAGTTCTGCATTGTCGCGGCGGTGCGCGGACCGGACCAGCGGCTGCTGTCCCAGGTAAAAGCGGGTATCGCGGCGATCCGCGCCGAACCGGAGACTGCGGAGATCAACATCGCCTGCTCGCTGGGCATGCTCACCGAGGCGCAGGTGATGAGCTGGCCGCGATGGGCGTGCACCGCTACAACCACAACCTGGAGACCGCTCGCTCGCATTTTCCGAACGTCGTGACCACCCACACCTGGCAGGAGCGCTTCGAGACGCTGCGGATGGTGCGCGCGGCCGGAATGGAAGTGTGCTGTGGCGGCATCATCGGGCTGGGGGAGTCAGTGGCGCAGCGGGCGGAGTTCGCCGTGCAGCTCGCCGTGCTGGAGCCCGATGAGGTGCCGATGAACTTCCTCAACCCACGGCCCGGTACCCCGCTGGAGGATCAGACAGTGCTGTCGGACGCCGAGGCGCTGCGGACCATCGCGGCCTTCCGGCTGGCGTTGCCGCGGACGATCCTGCGTTTCGGGGGCGGACGGGAGATCACGTTGGGCGATCTGGGTGCCCGTCAAGGCATGCTGGGTGGCGTCAATGCGATCATCGTCGGCAACTATCTGACGACGTTGGGTCGTCCGGCGGAAAGTGACATTCAGATGCTCGGTGAGCTCCAGATGCCGATCAAGGTGCTGGGCGCGACATTGTGATCTTCTGCGACTGCTGCGGTCGGCCGGCGGGGGAGGGCCAGGATGCAGAGCAACAGCATTTGGCCTGTGCCCGGCGCCGTGCTTTGGAACCGCCGCGGTACTGTCCCCAGTGCGCGCGCCGGATGGTGGTGCAGGTGACGCCGTCGGGGTGGTCGGCGCGGTGCAGTGCACATGGCGCCTTCGGCGCGGCGGAGTCGGAGTTGGTGTGAGGGCGAAGGTCCAGACGGTCCACCAGCCAGGTATCGCGGATCCGCCGCCCCGGGTGGTGGTCCAAGCTGACGTGCTACCGGCGTGGCGCGTGCTGTGCGCCGTGGCGTTGCTGGGGCTGCCGCTGGGCTGGCTGTGGTCCCGGCTCGCCCCGCCGGAGGTGGTCCGCGTGGTTGTCGATCCCGCCAGCGGGCGAGTCGGGGTGCTTCCGTTATTCGGGCAGAGCGAGCATCGATTCGACGCCCTGGCCACCTTCGTGTTGCTCGGTATCGCCGCTGGGCTGCTCACCGGTGGGGCGTTGTGGCTGCTGCGGCGCAGGCGTGGTCCGGTGACGCTGGTGGCCGCCGTGCTCGGTTCGTTGGTCGCGGCGTGGTTTGCGATGTACTTCGGTGTGACGTTGGCGGGTTGGCGCTATCCGCTCGGCGATGCCCAACCTGGCGACGTGCTCACGCGGGCGCCCGTGCTGGAGTCGGACTGGGTCGTGGTTGTGCAACCCTTCGGCGTCGCGATCGCCTACAGCCTCATGGTGGCCTGGAACAACACCGACGACCTCGGGCGAGCCCTGTGAGTGGCGATGCGAGTCCATGACTCATAGGGCCGCTCTGCGGCCAGGTCAGTTGCGGGTTGTCTCGACGGCGAACTGGGCCAAGGGTACCGGCACCGCACGCCAGGCCCGAAGGAAGGCCGCTTCTCGGATGAGCAGGCTGCGTACCAGGCGAAGCCGCTGCGCCGGACAGCGCTCCTCAAGCAGGGCCTGGCGATCCTCCATGGTGAGCAGGCAGTCCGAGGCGAGCAGGTAGGACAACGCCGTGGTGGTGACGTCCTCGGCGGGTTCCTCCCAGTCCCCGTGTTGCCACGCCGTCGCGCAGTATCGCTGGTGGGCTTCCCGGGCTGCGGCGGCCAGCATCGGGAGCAGCAGCCGATCCTCCGCGGGGAGCTCGTCGTCCGGCACTCCCTCAACGCTACCGACCAGGTACGGCGCCGAGGTGTCGTCGATGTCCAGTACGCGGAACCGCTGCTGCCCTAGGGTGACGATGTCGAAACGGCCATCAGGAAGTCGGCGGGCCTCCCGCAGCATCGCGGTGCAGCCGATGTTGTGAGTCTCCTGCTCCGCGCCCTCGTGGCCACTGTCCCGAAGCGCGATCACGCCGAAGCTGCGCCCGGGGACCGCACCGGTCACCAGATCGACGGTCAGTTGGCGATAGCGGGGCTCGAAGATATGCAGGGGCAGCGACGCACCCGGCAGCAGCACGGTGCCCAGCGGAAAGAGGGGAAGCGTCTCAGCCATAACACAACGTTACGACGAGACGGGAGGATCCGCTGTATGGAGTGGTTCACTTTCGGTGGACACCCCCGATGGTGCAGCTACTGTTGGCCTCAATTCCGGGGGGCGCAATACAGCAAAGGGGTCCGTCACCCGCATGCCGTGCTCAGCGAAACGGTAGAGTGCCGCAGGGCGCCCACCAGCGGGTCCGGGCGCTGCGGTGCCACCGGTGGGAACCAGTACTCCCCGCCGGGACAGCACCCGTTGCAGGTTGGTCGCCGACACTCGGTGCCCCAGTGCCACGGAATACAGCTCGCGCAACGCGGACACGGTGAACTCGGGCGGAGCCAGCGCGAAGCCCAGGTTGGTGTAGGAGAGCTTGGCGCGCAGCCGGTCCCTGGCGCGCCGCACGATCGGACCATGGTCGAACGCGGTGGTTGGTAGTCCTTGAAGGGCACCCGACACCGGGTGCCAGGCCGTGTCGTCCGGCAGCGCGGGATCGGCCACGCACGGCACCAGCCCGAGAAACGCGGTGGCGACGGTGCGCTGGATCGGCATCCGGTCCGGCGCACTGAACACCTCCAGCTGCTCGATGTGAGCCACCTCGCGCACGTCCACCTTCTCGGCGAGCTGGCGCAGTACGGACGCCTGTACGTCCTCGGGATCCCCGAGCCGCCCACCCGGCAGCGCCCAGCGTCCAGCGTCCGGCTCGATCCCTCGTCGCCATAGCAGCACCTGCAGCTTTCCGTCCCGGACCTGCAGCACAGCGGCCAGCACTTCGTGCAGCGCGAACCCAACGCTGTTACTATTCACGTTTTCGATTCTAAGGCGAAAACTGGAGCAGTGGCCAGCGTGACCCAACGCTGGCGGATGAGGAGGCGACATGGCCGCTACTGCCGTTCCGGAGCGGACCAACGCCGGCCATCCGGGGCCGGAAGCGGACCGGGCATGGCGAGAGGAGGTCCGCGAGCTCGTCCGACAGCGCGACGCGGTGCTCCTCGCGCACAACTACCAGGTGCCTGAGATCCAAGACATCGCCGACCACGTCGGGGACTCGCTCGCGTTGTCCCGCCTCGCCGCACATGCCGATGCCTGCACCATCGTCTTCTGCGGGGTGCACTTCATGGCCGAGACCGCCAAGATCCTGGCGCCGGACAAGACGGTGCTCATTCCGGACGCCCGAGCCGGCTGTTCGCTGGCCGACTCGATCGATGCCGATCAGCTGCGAGCCTGGAAGCGAGAACACCCAGGAGCCGCGGTGGTGTCCTACGTGAACACCACCGCCGAGGTGAAGGCCGAGACCGATATCTGCTGTACCTCGTCCAACGCTGTCGAGGTGGTCGACTCGATTCCCGCCGACCGTGCGGTGCTCTTCCTGCCCGATCAGTTCCTCGGCGCCCATGTCCAGCGCATCACCGGACGGTCCAACCTGCATATCTGGGCGGGCGAGTGTCACGTGCACGCCGCTATCAACGGTCCCGAGCTGGCCGCCAAGGTTGCCGCCGCACCCGAAGCCGAGCTTTACATTCACCCCGAATGCGGCTGTGCCACCAGTGCGCTGTACCTGGCGGGTGCGGGGGCGGTGCCCGCCGAGCGGGTCCGGATCCTGTCCACCGGTGGGATGCTGGACGCGGCCAGGGAGATCTCCGCCCGGCAGTCCGGTCCCCCGGGGACCGCTGCCCGGGAGGTTCTGGTCGCCACCGAGATCGGCATGTTGCACCAGCTCCGGCGCGCCGCTCCGGAGGTCGAATTCCGTGCCGTGAACGAGCGTGCCTCCTGCCGCTACATGAAGATGATCACTCCGGCCGCGCTGTTGCGTTGCCTGCGCGAGGGTCTCGACGAAGTGCACGTTCCGGCCGACATCGCCGAACGGGCCCGGGGCGCGGTGCAACGCATGATCGCCATCGGCCGTCCGGGTGGCGCCGAATGACGAGTTGGGAACTCACTGTGGACCTTGCGGTGGTCGGGACCGGCGTCGCCGGGCTGACCGCCGCATTGCGCGCCGCCGAGCTCGGCCTGTGGGTGGTCGTGGTGACCAAGGCCGCGGTCGATGATGGCAACACCCGGTGGGCGCAAGGCGGTGTCGCCGTGGTGTTGCCCAGCACCGGGGACAGCGTGGAAGCGCACGTGGCCGACACGCTGGCCGCGGGCGCAGGGCTCTGCGACGAGGCCGCCACCCACCGGATCCTGGCCGCTGGTCCGGCCGCGATCGACGCACTGCGCACTCGCGGCGCCGTCTTCGACAGCGGTCATGGAGGCTTGGAGCGCACTCGGGAGGGTGGGCACCATGTCTTCCGGGTGATCCACGCAGGCGGTGACGCCACCGGCGCCGAGATCGAGCGGACGTTGGTCTCGGCGGCCCACGGGCTGCCAGTGCTGGAGCGTCACTCGGTCACCGAGGTGTTGTGCGACGAAACCGGCCGGGTGGCGGGCGTGGCGTTGCTCGGCGAGGGAGATCCCGGTGTCGGATGTCACGGT
This sequence comes from Pseudonocardiaceae bacterium, assembly GCA_050700355.1. Classification (GTDB taxonomy): domain Bacteria; phylum Actinomycetota; class Actinomycetes; order Mycobacteriales; family Pseudonocardiaceae. The sequence continues at coordinate 768 of JBOHHE010000062.1, read as the reverse complement.
GTGCTGCGCGCCCGGGCGGTGCTGCTGGCCACTGGTGGGCTCGGCCAGCTCTATGCCGTGAGTACCAACCCCGAGGTGGCCACGGGCGATGGGGTGGCGTTGGCGCTGCGGGCCGGTGCAGTAGTGGCCGACCTGGAGTTCATGCAGTTCCATCCGACAGTGCTGCACGCCGGTCCTAGCTCGGGGGGTCGACGGCCGCTGGTCACCGAGGCGGTTCGGGGCGAGGGTGCCGTGCTGCTGGACGTCACCGGCAAGCCGGTGATGACCGGTGTGCACCCGCTCGGTGACCTTGCTCCCCGGGACGTGGTAGCCGCCGCGATCACCAGCCGGATGGCCGCGACGGGCACCGACCACGTGCTGCTGGACGCCACCCACCTCGGCGGTTTTCGCCGTCGCTTTCCGACGGTCTACGGCGCCTGCGCGGCGGTGGGGGTGGATCCGGGTCGCGAACCGATTCCGGTGGCCCCGGCCGCGCACTACCTGTGTGGCGGCGTGGTGACCGACGCCAGCGGCCGTACCACGGTGCCCGGGCTCTACGCCGCGGGTGAAGTAGCCCGAACCGGCCTGCACGGTGCCAACCGGCTGGCCTCCAACAGCCTGCTGGAGGGCCTGGTGATGGGATCGCGCTCGGTGCATGCGGTGGCCTCCGACCTCGCCGTCGGCAACCGACCGGGCCCGCCGGTCCCGGTCAGCGAGCTGCATCCGATCGCCGACCGGGAGGCGTTGCAGCGGGCCATGAGCGCGCACGCAGGCATCGGCCGCGACGCG
>JBOHHE010000061.1:0-4121 GCA_050700355.1 Pseudonocardiaceae bacterium | reverse complement strand
TGGGTGCGGAGCACCCCGACACCCTGATCTCGGCCAACAATCTCGCCCTCATCCTGGGGGGGTTGGGCCGGTATGAATCAGCGCGGGTGCTGGCGGAGTACACGGTGGACCAGCGACGTCAGGTGCTGGGTGAGCAGCACCGCGCCACTTTGAACTCGGCCAACAATCTCGCCCTCATCCTGCGGGGGTTGGGGCAGTATGAGGCAGCGCGGCGGCTGGATGAGGACACCCTGGCCCGGCGGCGTCAGGTGCTGGGTGAGCAGCACCCCGCCACCTTGACCTCGGCCAACCACCTCGCCCTCGACCTGCGTGAGCTGGGGGAATACGAAGCAGCGCGGCGGCTGGACGAGGACACCCTGGCCCAGCGGCGTCAGGTGCTGGGTGCGGAGCACCCCGACACCCTGATCTCGGCCAACAACCTCGCCGCCGACCTGCGGGCGTTGGAGCAGCACGAGGCGGCTCCGCAGCTCGACGCGGACACCGAAACCTGAGTCCCCGTCACGGGGTGTGGCATGCCTCCGATCGCGCTGAGGCTCTGCTAGCGTGAATGCATCGCGAAATACGTGAAGGAGGCTACGGATGGCGCCGGTGGTGAAGCGGGTGTTCCTGAGCTGGTGTCACGCCGATCATCGTCCGAAAGCTGCCTTGGTCACGGCGTTGGCAGTCGAGTTGAAGATCCTGAGTGGCGTCCGGTTGGAGTTGTGGGACGACTCTCGCATCAAGAACGGCGAGGAGTGGCCCCGCCGGCTCCTGGCTCAGTTGACGGCCTGTGACTACGGCCTGCTGCTGCTGAGCCCGGGCTTCCTGGCCAGTGACTTCATCGCCGAGCATGAGCTGCCACACTTCGTCGGGCCGAGCGCGACCAACGGCGTTCTGCCGGTCGGTCTCCAGCGGGTAGCGCTCGATGGCAGCCGAACCCTGCGTGGCGTCGAGCGTCACCAGATCTTCACGATGGGCTCTGACCGGCGGTTCTTCACCGAGATCCGGGACGCTGCCGGTCGCCAGCGGTTCGTGCGGGAGCTGGCGACCGCGATCCGGGACCGGGTGCTGGGCGACTCATGATCGACTCTCGCTTGCCGCGACGGGTGGTCCTACGCCACCTGGATCGTCTCGGTCACGACCTGGCCCCGCGCCAGCTGGACCGACTGCGCAAGCTCGCCGAACTGATCGACGACGGAGGGCGGATACCGCTGGTTCACGCGCTGGAGGTCGCCACTCCCGGCGGCGATGCGCGGACCGCGCAGGCCGCGTTCCGCAAGTTCCGCGCCGCGGTGCAGGAGGCGACCGCCGCGGCCGGTGTCAAGCTCCGGCTGGTCACCGACGGCCGGAAGACCACGCCGGAGGGCCGCTGGTGCTGGTTCGAAGGCCAGGACACGGCTGACGCGGAGCTAGCCGAGATGTCAGCGCGGGAGGCGCAGCGCACCACGGACGATGTGCTGGTGCCGCCGACGGTGACCGAGGTGTTCGACGTGACGATCTACGTCAGCACCGCGTGCGGTGATCTCGCCCCGTGGGTGCGATCGCGGGACGAGGAAGTGGTGCGGTTACTCCGCGAGGGGCTCGCGCTGCGCCGCGACCACAGATACCAGGTGATCAGCCCGTTCGACATCGGCCTCGGCCGTGAGGTGGCGGCGGACCGGGCCCGGCTGCGCGATCAGGCCGACGTGGTCCTGGTCCTAGTCTCGCGGGCATTGCTGCTCGACTCCGGCGGTGACTGGCCAGCGGGCGAGGCGACGGCTCGACGCAGACCGGTGTTGGTTGCCCTGGAGCGGTTGCCGCCCGGCCAGGTGAACGCCCCGGGGCTGCCGCTGGCGGAGATGCATCAGCAGTCCCGCCCATTCGACGAACGGAGGTCGCGGTCGGAGAAGATGGGTTTCGTCGACGAGTGCCTGGTGGCCGTCGCGGGTCGGCTGGCCGAACCCGTTCGCCCCACCATCGTTCGCCACGGGGTGAGTGCCGCTGTCGACGGCCCTGACCTGAGCAGGTGGATGCGTGACGAGCTTTGCAGGAAGCGGCAGCAGGTGGGCCTGGTGCGCTCGCACGTACAGGAGACCGACTTCGCGGAGCGGTCGGTCCTGGTGTCCGATGCCGTGGTGTCCGATGCCGGAGCCTCGCTGCGCGGTGTGGGGCGGCGGGTGGCCGCCGTGGAGCGGTTGGTTACGTGGGCCACCGATAGCGCGGAGACTGCCCCGGCCCTGTGCGCTCTGCTCGGCGACGTCGGCATGGGCAAGACCACCACCACCAAGCTGCTCACCGAGGAGCTTCTCGACCGGCGTGACCGCGACCCGGGTGGACTGCTGCCCATCCTGTTCGACCTGCGTGAGCTCCCGTCCGACGTGTTCCGGGGCGGCCCTAATCTGCGCCGTATCGTCGAGGCGTTGCTGGATGCCTCCGACGTCCAGGACCGCCGCCCGTCCGCGGACGAGGTGCTGGACCTGGTTGCCCACGGCAACTGCGTGCTGATCTTCGACGGTCTCGACGAGGTGCTCGTCCGCCTCGACCCACACCAAGGCCAGAACTTCACCCGGACCCTGTGGCGCGCCACCGAGGGCACCTGGCAGACCTCCCGAGTGGCCCAGCCCGGCCGACCTCGGTCCCGGCCGGACCGCCCGAGCAAGTTGCTGCTGTCCTGCCGTACCCACTACTTCCGATCGATCCGCGACGAGACCACCCACTTCACCGGGCAGCATCGCGACGGCCCGGCCGCGAGCAACTACCTGGCACTGCTGATGCTCCCCTTCGACGAGGGGCAGATCCGGGACTACCTGCGGGCCAACCTGCCCGGCGCCGACGTCGACAGGTTGCTCGATCTGATCGACAGCGTGCACAACCTTCGCGAGATCGCCGAGCGACCGCTCACCCTTCGTATGATCACCGAGCAGTTGGAGCTGATAGAGCGGGCCAAGCTGGTCGGTCGCCCCGTGCGGGCCGTGGATCTGTACGCGTCGTTCGTCGAGCAGTGGTTGGCCCGCGACCAGGGCAAACACTCGCTGTTGCCCGATCACAAGCAACTGCTGATGGAGCATCTCGCCGCGCAGCTGTGGCGCTCGGGGGCCGGCTCCTGGACCGTCGACGACGTCGAACAGTGGCTGCTGGAGTTCATGGCGTCCCGGCCGGATCTAGAGCTGCACTACCCGGCGCGGGACCCCGACCTGTGGAAGGAGGATCTGCGCACGGCAACTTTTCTGATCCGCCGGGACGACGACACCTTCGCCTTCGCGCACACCTCGTTACGCGAGTACTTCCTGGCCCGATACCTGCATCGGGCTGTGGAGCTCGGGGCCGAACGCCCGGAGTCGGCCCGGCAGGCGTGGTCGATGTCGGTACCCAGCCGGGAGACGCTGAAGTTCCTCGGCCAGCTCCTGGCCGGTCTGGACGCTCGACGTACCGAGCTCTGCCGGCGCTCGCTGACCGCCCTGGCCGGATCCTCGACCGAACTGTCCGCCGCCATCTTGGCCTTCGCCTACGGACTGGTCGCGGCGGCCGGCGGTTACCCGCATCACCCGCTGTCGGCGTCGCGGCTCGACGGTGCCGATCTGCGTGGCTGGCGGATGGAGGCTCCCGGCGGCAGCCGGTTGAACTTGCGCGGCGCCTCGTTCATCGGAGCCGATCTGACCGGAGCCGTCCTGCGGGAGGTCGACCTACGCGGCGCCGACCTGACCCGCGCCGACCTGACCCGCGCCGAACTGCACAACAGCGACCTGCGCGCCACCACGCTGCAACAAACCCAGCTCACCGGTACGGTTCTGCGGTCTTGCAACCTCGACGGAGCGCGATGGAGCGGCTCCACCGCCCACCGCGCCCAAAGCCTGCACTGCCATCCGGCCGGTGAGCCCACCCGACCCGGTTGGTTCACCGCACCGATCGGGAAACCCGTGGCCCTCGACGCCCGATTGGTCTCGCTGTCCGGTCACACCGGTTCGGTGTGGGGTGGGGGGTTTAGTCCGGATGGCACCCGGATCCTGACCACCAGCGACGATGGGACGGGGCGGGTGTGGGATGCCGGGAGCGGGGAGGTGCTGCTCACCCTGTCCGGTCACACCGGTTCGGTGTGGGGTGGGGGGTTTAGTCCGGATGGCACCCGGATCCTGACCACCTGCGCCGATGGGACGGGGCGGCTG
>JBOHHE010000060.1:0-2666 GCA_050700355.1 Pseudonocardiaceae bacterium | reverse complement strand
TTACTCCCGTGGTGCGAACCGGAACTGTATCCGGCGATCGATTCACAGATCCGCTCGTTGCGGGTGGCGTTGGACAGTGTGATGGAGACGCCTTCCTCATGCACGTGCCCGGCGGCGGCGACGATGTTCCCGGTCATGGTGGACGTCCACGTCCAGGTCGTGTGCGACGGGCCTGCGGGAATCGTGTACTGGGAGTCGCCGCAGTTGTCGACGTCGAGCCACACCGGGGTGACTTCCTTCAGATCCACGCTGCCGGCGTCGACCCAGCTCACATCCAGGGTGAGGTAGACCTGCTGGGCTTGCGCGGACATGTTCATCACCTCGGCCACCCCGCCCAGCGGCATCTCACCGAGATGGTAACCGTAGCCCGCGGGTAGGTGCGCGCCGGTGCGCTCGTTGCCGGCGGCGAAGACCCGCTGCCCCGTCACCAGGCCCACTCCGTCCCGCCCGCAGGTGGGGTCGCTCTTGGCCGGGTCGAACACCACCATGTGATGCAACATCGCCCCGGTGTGGTGGTTGGCCTGCGATCCGTCGGCGTAGACCAGATCCGGCTGGATGCCGGTGATGAAGCAGTCCCGGCAGGGCATGTCATACGTCGGCGCCGCATAGGTGATCGCCTGGCCGCTGTGTTCACCGTGCCCACCGCCACCGCCCAGGTACGGCGGGAGCAGCAGCGGGCCGTACCGCACAGTCGTGGTGTGGACCTCTGCGGCCTGCTCTTGCGGGGCGGCCACCTGCGGGGCGGCGACCACATGCGGCGTCGCGAGGACGCCAGCCAATCCGAGTGCCACCATGCTGGCAGTGGCAAGGAGAGAAGCACCAGCCATGGGTCTGACTCCCTTCAGCGATGGTGACTCATTGTAGCGTGAGATAACCGGACCGTGGAGAGATGTGAACCCGACCGTCGGGCTCGGCAGGGAGCCCGAGCGCGCCGACGCCGAGAAGGGCATCAGTCCCTACCCACTTACGCCTGGTCGGTCGTCGTCGGCACCCACCGACGGCCGGGCCACTCATCGCGACCGTTGCGTCACCCATACGGACCGCTATTTGAGCCCAGTCCGCGAAACTGTCAGCTGTTCCGTAGTGGAGCGCATCGTGGTGTTCACCCGTTCGGTTGAGTTTCGATCACTTCATCTCAGCGCTACACTCTAACTCGGCTACACTCTAGCTCGATAGTGTTACCCCTCCATATGTATCTCTCATATGCACCCGAATAAATTTTATCGTTTGGGTGCGATGCTGTCGATTGAGATCAGGACGACGAATTGGGCTCGTCCATCGGGATATCGGCGTCTCGAATTGGTGGTAGATGCGCCGATGAAATGAATACCGAGTATTCTATGGTCAACTCTTGAGCTCGCCCTTGTCCTCTTGGGCTCGTTACCTATTCGAGGCTCCAGTATGCAGGAGGGTGCATGTCCAGGGACGGTTCGCTACCCAGCTATGAGCGACTCTTCGGTGATCTCGATTTTCGGGCGGGTGACGAATCGCGGACGGTGTACTCCCCGGCGGCCTACCTGGCTGACCTTCTTCAGTTGTTGGACGACAACTTCACCACCCCGGCGCTCACCCAACCGCAACGCCGACCCGACCTCAAGAATGTAGTTCTCGATCGCGAGAGCACCTTCACCGAATCACCCTACCTCGACCTCGTCAACGAGGTATTGGGGAACCTGATCGGCGATGACCCCGATGAGAAGCTGGCTACTCTGCGGTTCCCGTTCAACCTGCCGTTCCGGTTACAGCACGAGCGGCTGAAGCAGCACCTTCACCATCTCCAGGTCAGCCCGGTCGAGCTCTACCGGCTGTTCGCTTCGAATATCTACGCCGATGTCGTCGCGCAGGAGTATCTGGGCCTGTCGCCCGAGGATGTCGACGTCGTGACCCGCGTGAGCAGCGAGCCCGACCTCAAGCGCTTCTACCAGCTCGGCGAGCGCGAGTCCTTCAAGCTTGTCGAGGACGTCGACCGGTTCCGGCGAGCCACCCTGCTGACCACTGAGGAAATTCGGGAGCTGCTGTTCCAGAACCTGAGCGCGACGGCGTCCGATGCCACAGCGCCAGAGCGCTCGGTGGCATCCCGGTTCTTCATCCACCGAGGGGGCGCTCGGGTGACCCTCGACCTGGACGAGAAGAAGCTGGTGTGGGGTGGCACTTCGGATTCCATACCTTTCGTATGGTTCGACCGGGTCAACAGGTTCGTCCGGCTGGCCCGTAAGACCGACCTGTCTCTCACCGACCTCGATCTCGTGCTGAGAACCTGCTGCGGGAACAGCATCGATCCGGCGGCACTGCGCATCATCGCGGTCGTCATCTATCTCCAGCGGATCTCCGAGCTCCCCATCGACGTGGTGTGCAGCCTGGCCGCACCGATCACCACGATGGGCATCGGGGACCAGGCGGCACCCCAGGACCTGTTCAACCGTATCTTCAACACGCCTTTCACCGGCCTCGGACAAGGCGTGATCCAGGGATCGACGTTCACGCCGCCGGCCTACGTCGGGCGTCGGGTCCTTACTGGTTCGGGCGATCTGCTCGCGGCACGCAATCAGGAATACCGCCAGCGAGTGGCGCAGGCGCTGGCCATGACCGGGAGCGACATCACCCTGATCGTCACCCGGTTCCGCCGGCGTGCCGCGGGGACGGCGGCGCAACCGAACCCGTTCGAC
>JBOHHE010000059.1:0-19464 GCA_050700355.1 Pseudonocardiaceae bacterium | reverse complement strand
CCATGGCTCGACCCTGCGCGCTGTGGCCGCCGCAGGTCTTCCTCGCCGGTAGTCAGCCTCCTCGGATCGAGGCCCCGCTTCAGTGGAGCTTCAGTCGTTCTCCAGTGGCACCGTCCACGCTGCCTCCCGCAAGGCACTCCGAGAAGGCAGGTTCTCAGGGACGGCCGCGACAGCGTCTGACCGAGAGCTTAGACGGCGAGGACCGGATAGTGAATCGGCTCGGGCGGGTCAGCCCCTGCCAGGCGGCAGTCGTCCCCCGAGGTGGTGAGCCGATGAGCGGTTGGGTGCAAAGTGATGGGATCGCTGCAGTCGTCGCCGCGCTGATTGAGCTCGACGTGCGCCCTGAGGAACGAGTGCTGGTCCTGATACTGGACGGTCCTGGCTTCGCCGAGATTTTCCTCGGCGTGATGCGGCAGGGTGCGGTGCCTCTTACGGTGAACCCTACGCTGTCGACGGGTGAAATTCTCGCTGTCGCCGCCGAGACAGGTGCCCGGGTGATGGTGGTCGCGGCCGCGCGGCTTTGCGAGCTGATCGACCTGGAAGCCGGACCACCGGTTTTGCTGGACAGGCCGGAAGGGCCTTGGGCAGCTATCCTGCGGCTGAGCTGAGCCCGCAAATACCTAGGTACTCGATCGTTGCGGTCGGGGCGATGGATGGTCGGTGCGCGTGGCCGATCAGCCTGCTGAGGAGTACCCCTCTGGAGGCCGCTGAGTTTCGGCAACCTCCAGTGCGCCGGGCACCTGCTGCTCGCTTGTCCCGGCGACCCAGTGTTCCGGTTCAATTCGGCCGGGCAGCACAACACGCAATCGCTCCTGTAACGCGGCAGGGTCACGGGATTCCGGGTGCACCATGCCACCGAGTATGCACCCAGCGAGTATGCACCCAGACGAATTCTGAACACCGCATCCCTCACCGGATGATTGAAGTGGTGCTCGCATGGACGCTAAGGAAGCGCGCACGATCGGATGGACAAGGACACCCTGAACCGGATCGAGCGCGGTCTCCGGTCCCCGACCTTGGCTCAGCTCCATGCCTTGGCTGAGGCGCTTCAGGCTGTCAGCCCTCTAGAGCTTTCTCGAAGGCACGGACCAATGACACCTATCAGGCCGCGAAGTACCGTCGCATCCCGTCCCGGCGAGGACTGGTCAAAAGCGCTCGACTCTCAGTCCAGGTAGTCGCGGAGGACTTGGGAGCGGGAGGGGTGGCGCAGCTTGGACATTGTCTTGGACTCGATCTGCCGGATGCGCTCTCGGGTGACGCCGTAGACCTGGCCGATCTCGTCCAAAGTGCGTGGCTGGCCGTCGGTGAGGCCGAAACGTAGCCGTACCACGCCGGCTTCGCGTTCGGACAGGGTGGCCAATACGGATTGCAGCTGATCCTGCAACAGGGTGAACGAGACGGCGTCCACGGCTACTACCGCTTCGGAGTCCTCGATGAAGTCACCGAGCTGGGAGTCGCCTTCGTCGCCGATGGTCTGGTCCAGGGAAATGGGTTCCCGGGCGTATTGCTGGATCTCCAGCACCTTCTCCGGGGTGATGTCCATTTCTTTGGCCAGCTCCTCCGGGGTGGGCTCGCGGCCCAGGTCCTGGAGCAGCTCGCGCTGGATGCGGCCCAGCTTATTGATTACTTCGACCATGTGCACCGGAATGCGGATGGTGCGCGCCTGATCCGCCATCGCCCGGGTGATGGCCTGGCGGATCCACCAGGTGGCGTAGGTGGAGAACTTGTAGCCCTTGGTGTAGTCGAACTTCTCCACCGCACGGATCAGACCCAGATTGCCTTCCTGGATCAGGTCCAGAAAGGCCATGCCGCGACCGGTGTAGCGCTTGGCCAGCGAGACGACGAGCCGCAGGTTCGCCTCCAGCAGGTGGTTCTTGGCGCGCTCACCGTCACGGACGATCCAGCGCAGGTCGCGGCGCAGCTGGGGGGAGAGCTTCTCGGTGGTGTCCTCGGTTTTGCGGACCCGCTCCGCGGCGTAGAGGCCGGCCTCGATGCGCTTGGCCAGCTCCACTTCCTCCTCGGCGTTGAGTAGCGCCACCTTGCCGATCTGCTTGAGATAGGCCCGGACCGAGTCGGCTGAGGCGGTGAGTTCGGCGTCCTTGCGAGCTTGGCGCAGCGCCTCGGACTCCTCCTCGTCCCAGACGAAATCCTCGCCGCCAGGACCGCTCTGTGCCTCCGCCTCCTCGGCGTCCGCGGTTATCTCCTCAACCTCAACTTCGACGTCGGCGAGGTCCTCAGCCGCAGGCCCCCCCTCGAGCTCGGGGAGCGCCTCATCGCCGTCGATGGCGGGTGCAGTTCCGCCAGCGGGTTTCGTCGCGGTTTTGACTGCGTTGCCTGCGGTCTTCGCGGTCTTCGCCGCCGTGCGACTTCTCGTGCTCTTCGTACGTGCCTTCGGCGCGGCGGCACCTGTTCTGCTGGCTGGGCCACCTTTGGAGGGGACCGCAGTAAGGTCGGCGTCTCCGGTTGCGCCGCCGCGTGCGGGTGGCTTCTTGGCCGCGCCTGCCTTCGAAGCGGTAGCGCGATGAGGTGCGGGTTCTGCGGCTGCCACGGACGGCCTTTCGGGACGGTCGGTGTTCGGGCGCTGGTCAGGATTCGGGCCCCCGTCAGCGGGTCCGCGCTGGTGCGAGACCGGGAAGCGTGGCTAGCTGCCAGACTCCCGCGGTGCGATCCAGAGCGCCCGGGGAAGGTGCCATGTTCCATTGTAACGACGCAGTTCGCTCACGGCGGTGCCGCGCCTCCAGTGATCATCGTACCCGCCCTTCGGCAGCGGCCACAGCGGCGCCGACGATGCCCGCATCGTTGCGCAACGCGGCAGCCACCACCGGGCTCCGGCACTCCAACAGGGGTAACCATTTCTCGGCTTTCTTGCTGACCCCGCCGCCCAGGATGATGAGGTCCGGCCAGAACAGATCTTCCAGAACCTGGAGGTAGCGCGACACCCTGGGTGCCCAGTCGGCCCAGGACAGCGCCTCGGAATCCCTGGCCGAGGCGGCAGCGCGGTCCTCCGCGTCGGCGCCGTCCACCTGAAGATGCCCCAGCTCGGTATTGGGCACCAGCTCGCCGTCGAGAAACAGGGCACTGCCGATGCCGGTCCCTAAGGTGAGCAGCACCACGACACCGTCCCGGTCACGGCCCGCGCCGAACCGCATCTCGGCCAGCCCGGCTGCGTCCGCATCGTTGAGCACCGTCACCGGTACTCGACAGTATTTGGAGAACAGCGTGGCTGCATCGGTGCCGATCCACGACGAGTCCACGTTGGCCGCGGTGAACGCGACTCCCTCCTTGACGACACAGGGCAGCGTGACGCCCATCGGGCCATGCCAGCCGAACTCGTTGGTGATCGTGGCGACCACCTTGGCCACCGCCTCTGGGGTCGCCGGCTGGGGGGTGTGGATGCGTACTCGCTCCTCGTCCAATGATCCGCGCCGCAGGTCCACCGTGGCCCCTTTGGTAGCGGACCCCCCAACGTCCACCCCGAATCCGGGAGTCGTGGCCATTCGTGTCCTTCCCTGGTAGACCCGCCGTCCGGCGCTACCGCTGCTTCGCTGCGACCCTAACCCGGGTTGGGCTGGACGGGTGTGGTCGGATGGTCAGGTGCGCAGTGGCTGCGGAGACGACGTCGAGCAGCTGCGGGCGACGGCGGTGGCGGTGGCCTGGCAGGTGGGTGCTCTGGTCACCCGGATGCGGGCCGCCGGGCCAGGGCACGTGGACACCAAGACAAGCGCCACCGATGTGGTCACCGCGGCGGACACCGCCGCGGAGCGTCTCGCCCGGCGTCTGCTGGCACAGTGGCGCCCGGGGGAGGCGGTGCTGGGCGAGGAGGAGGGCGGGAGCGCCGAGGGTTCCCGGCCAGGCGAGCTGTGCTGGGTGATCGACCCCATCGACGGCACGGTGAATTACCTTTATGGGCTGCCGTGGTACGCGGTATCAGTGGCGGTGCAGCGCAATGGGGTGTCCCTGGCGGGAGCGGTGGCGCAGCCGGCCGAGGGCCGGTTGTGGAGCGCTTCTCGCGGCTCCGGCGCGGATTGCAACGGAAAGGCGCTCCGGGTGAGCCAGGCCCGGCAACTGGAGTTGTCGCTCATCGGCACTGGGTTCTCCTATCTGCCGCAACGCAGGGCCCGGCAGGCGGCGATGGTTGCCGAGATGCTGCCGAGGATCCGCGACGTGCGCCGCGCGGGGTCTGCGGCACTGGATTTGTGCTCGGTGGCCTCGGGCTGGCTGGACGGTTTCGCCGAACACGGTCTGCACCGCTGGGACTGGGCCGCCGGTGCGCTGATCGCGGCCGAGGCCGGTGCGGTGGTCCGGCTTCCGCCGCCCGGATCCGACCTCGTGCTGGCAGCGGCTCCGGGGATCGTCGAGGCGTTGGCTGACCTGCTGGTGCAGTGCGGCGCCGACGAGGTGTGATCCCGCTCAGCAGTCCACCTTCCGGGCCTGCTGTAGCAGGAGTGGGTCTATCGCCGGTGCCACCACACCTGCGGCTTGGCCACCGTGGGTGGGCAGTATCGGTTGCCCGAGCCGGGTCAGGCCAGCGAGTGCCTCACGAGCGGCGTCGTTCGGTCGCAGGCCGGCGAACTCGGTGCCCAGCGCCAGCTCCACGACGGCATCGGATCGGACGTGGCGGACCAGTTCAGCGCAGGGCATCACCAAACTCAGCGTCCGGGCTGCGGGCTCCCCGGCGGGGCCGAAGCGGATCTCCCCGTGACAACGCAGATCGAATCCGGGATGTCTCGGATCATTGGTCGGTTGCTCGGTGGGGACGAAACCCAGCTCGGTGAGCTGGGTGGTGACGATGCCTGCTTCGCCACGTTGGCCGTTGGCGTTGAGCACACGTACCAGGACCTGCTGAGGTGGCACCGGTGCCACCTCGTCCAGGCTGTGCGCACTAAGGCGCTGGCCGACGTCGGCTGACGGGGAGACCGCCGAAGATTCGGCCGAGGTGGAGGCGGCAGCGGCGCAGCCGCCCGCAGTGGGATCCGGCCGGTTCAGCACGCTCACCCACACCAACCCTGCCAGGGCTGCTAACGCCACCAGTACGGCGATGGCGGGGAAGGGTTTGCGTGCGCGATACCACGTCGAATGCTGAGCTGGAGACGAGCCCACCGTACCCACGGCCTGTCCTTCCTGGCCTGGGCACCCCCACCACGGTGCCTGCAACAGATCAGCCTAGGGGGCTCCAGGGGGTCGGCGCAGCCGGACGCGGTATTGCCGATGTGGGTTTCCCCCGAAAGGTTGTATGGCACGGCTCGGCAGCGTCCTTCTGACAACGCATGGTCGCTGAGAGCGTGCTGATGGGGTGGTTCTCGGTTCTCTGCGGTGGACATGCCAGGAGAGATGACTTCAATGCGTGCCAGTCGGCGTGCTGCCCGCCAGATCTGTGCCCTGCCGGAGGCACTCGGAGGCGACCTGTTGCCGCCGATCAGCCCATGTGGTGGCGTGCCGGACTCGCCGCGAGCTGACCCGCCGGGTAGCGTCCCGCCCGCAACGTCGGCTGGTGAGCTACCCTCACGCAGCTCCGGCGGCGTCCTGGGGTGCCGCAGCTGGCGCCAGGGCCGCATCCGGGGCCACGAAAGCGTGACCATTCTCACGGGCACAAATCAGGACGGCTGTGCGTTGTGCAGCGGCACGACCCGTACGACTCAGGGGTGGGAAAGACTATGGCGACCGACTACGACGCTCCACGGCGCAACGAGACCGACGAGCTCGCCGAGGACTCGCTGGAAGAGCTCAAGGCCCGGCGCAACGAGGCCCAATCCGGTGCGGTCGACGTCGATGAGGCAGAAAGCGAGAACTTCGAGCTGCCCGGCGCTGACTTGTCCGGTGAGGAGCTGACCGTCAAGGTGCTGCCCAAACAGGATGACGAGTTCACCTGCACGAGCTGTTTCCTGGTGCATCATCGCAGCAGGTTGGCCGAGGAACGCAACGGGCGCCCGGTCTGCCGGGACTGTGCCGCCTGAGCGCCCTGAACACATTGCCAGTGGGTACCTAACGGATCTCCTCGGTCCCGGCTTGCAGCAGTGCGGCGAGTTCCGTCGCCCGACGCACGCTGAAGATCCAGTAAGGTGTCGGGTCCTGCGGATCGGTGAGTTCGACTCGTACGAGCGGCTTGATCCACCCGCTGTGCTGAACGAACGCTGCTGGGTCCAGCTCTGGACCCAGCGCGCGGCGTTTGTCTGCCGGCCCGATGACCTGTGCCTGTCCCAGATGACGCACTGGTACGTGCGCGGCGCCCACCTGGAGCTCGCCGCCGGACAGCTGGACCCGGCGGCTACCCATCCGGATTAGTACCGCGACGGCCAGGGGCACCGTCAGCAGATACGGCAGCCATGCCCGGACCCCTGGGTAACCCATGTGCACCTCGGCGGCCAGCAGAGCGGCCACCCCGAGACCCAGCGGCCACCACCACAACGGAACTGTGAGCCTTTCGTCGAAGACCGGCTCGGCGACGGGCCCGGTGCTCCAGGACGGGCGGCTGGAGCGGCGACCCGGGGCTCGGCGGTCGGGCATGGCGTCGAGGGTAGTCTCGCCGCCCGTGTGCCTGTCCGGCGGAGTTGAGGTGCTGCTGATCCGACTGGACCCGACGGTCCCGTTGCCCCGTTACCTGCATGCCGACGACGCGGGCGCCGATTTGGTCACCACCCGCGATCTCGTCCTCCCGCCGGGAGAGCGGGCCGTTGTGGGCACCGGCATCGCGATCGCGCTGCCCACCGGTTATGCGGCTTTTGTTCACCCCCGCTCCGGGTTGGCGGCCCGATCGGGGTTGGGCGTGGTCAACGCGCCGGGCACGATCGACGCCGGCTATCGCGGGGAGGTGCAGGTTTGCCTGGTCAACCACGATCCGCGAGAGTCCGTGGTGCTACACAGGATGGACCGGGTCGCGCAACTGGTGGTGCAGCGGGTGGAACATGCCACGTTTCATGAGGTGACCATGTTGCCGAGCTCGTCCCGGGGGACAGCCGGCTATGGGTCGACCGGGATCGGTGACCGGAATGTATCGGCGCACGAGGGAGAGGGCTGATCAGTGTTCGGACGTCGCCGCAAGGCGCAGCCGGAGCCGCCTGGACCGGACGCCATCGAAGAACAACTCGACCAGGGACCTACGTCCGGGCCTTACGACGCGGCTGAGGAGCCCGACGACGGACGGAACCGGCTGGACCTGGGTTCGTTGCGGCTGCCGGTGCCTGAGGGCGCGCAGCTACAGGTCGAGGTGGACAAGTCCGGGCCGGTACGAGCGGTGCACCTCATGACCGGTCTCGGTCAGCTCACCGTGACCGCTTTCGCGGCCCCGCGAACCGGTGGGTTGTGGACCGAGGTGGCCAGGGAGCTGGTGAGCCGGTTGCGCGCCGACGGTGCGCCCGTCTCTCGCGCGAAGGGTGAGTGGGGTGAAGAGATCGATGCGGTCACCCCGCAGGGGGTGCTCCGGTTCTTGGCGGTGGATGGACCCCGCTGGCTGTTGCGGGGGGTGGCCGCAGGAGGTGCCGAGCACGCCGAGGCGCGGGCCGCGCTGCTGCGGGACGTCATCCGGGAAACCGTCGTGGTGCGCGGGCCGGAACCGCTGCCGGTACGTAGCCCGCTGCCGCTGCAGCTTCCCGGCCCGCTCGTCGAACAGCTCAGGTTGGCTGCGGAGCGGCAGAATGACCCCGCTGCGGAGAGTACTCCGGGAACCGAGGGGCAGCCCTGAACGATCCGCGAGCGCCCGCTCGCCGCAACGGAATTGTGGAGCATCGGACTACCCTGGGGTCCCGGCGGGTCCGTCGGGGGACCCTGGATCCTTTGCGGGGTTCGACATGAGCAGTGCGGCTCCCGGCTACTGGCGGCGCCTGGTCCGCCGGCTGACCATCGATGCCGCCGAGCTGGATGCCGACGAGCTGTCCCGCCAAGTGGAGCAATCCGGCGCGCGAAGGGCCAGCGAGTGCACCTTCGGCGAGGCCGTCACGGTCCTGGGCAGGCTCCGCAGTGTGGAATTATGCCCTCGGGCGGCGGTAGCTACCCTGGAGGCCGAGTTGTTCGACGGCACCGAGGGCATCACGCTCGTCTGGCTGGGCCGGCGCCGAATTCCCGGCATCGAGACCGGCCGGATCGTGCGGGCGTCCGGGCGGCTCGCCCTCCGGGACGGTCGAAAGGTTCTCTACAACCCCTACTACGAACTGCAGCGGAGTTCATGACTCAGCCCTTCCCGCCCCCAGAGAATGCCGACGTCGTCCAACCGCCCGGTCAGCCGCGCAGCACACCCACACTGCTGGAACAGATGGGCGGTGTCGGCGGTCTGGTGTCCTCCGTGGTGCCGGTACTGATCTTCGTCGTGGTGAACACGCTGACCGGGTTGCAACCGGCGATCTGGTCGGCGCTGGCTGCTGGAGTGGCTGTGGGGGTGTGGCGTCTGATCCGCCGGGAGCCCCTGCAGCCGGCTGTGTCGGGGCTTCTCGGGGTGGGGCTGTGCGCCTTCATCGCCTATCGCACCGGAGAGGCCCGGGGGTTCTTTCTCTACGGCATCTGGTTCAGCCTGGTCGCCGGGCTCGCTTTCGCGTTTTCGGTCGTGGTGCGCAGGCCGTTGGTCGGGGTTATCTGGGCAGCTCTCAACGGCTCGGGGTCCGACTGGCGCACCGACCGCCGCGCCCGGTTCGGCTATGACGTGGCGACGCTGGTGTGGACAGTGTTCTTCCTGGCCCGTTTCGGGGTACAGCGCTGGTTGTACGAGGCGCAGGAGACCACCTTGCTCGGTGTGGCCCGGCTGGCGATGGGTCTGCCATTGACCGCTGTCGCCGCCCTGGTCACGATCTGGGCGATCCGCCGGGCGCATTCCGCCCGGGCCGCCGCTTGACCGGCGCGGACGGGCTGCGACCAAGGGCCGCATGCACATCGGCTTCGACCGCGGCGGCGGTGACGAAAAGCAGTTCATCCCCGCCCTCGATGGCATCGTCACCCTGCGGCACGATCACCCGGCCTCCACGGAGAATGGTGACCAGGGCGGAATCAGCGGGCAGCTGAAGTTCCCGCACCGGGTGACCGGCCAGCGGAGTATCCGGGGGCAGGGTGACCTCGACGAGATTGGCCTGCCCCTGCCGGAGCGTCATCAGCCGCACCAAGTCGCCGACGCTGACCGCCTCTTCCACCATCGCGGCAAGTATTCGCGGTGTCGAGACCGCGACATCCACTCCCCACGCCTCGGTGAACAACCACTCGTTGCGGGGTTCGTTCACCCGGGCCACC
Source organism: Pseudonocardiaceae bacterium (assembly GCA_050700355.1). GTDB lineage: Bacteria > Actinomycetota > Actinomycetes > Mycobacteriales > Pseudonocardiaceae. The sequence goes on along the minus strand of JBOHHE010000059.1, from coordinate 10,257 downwards.
ACGCGGCGCACGGCGAACTCGGTCTTGGCCAGCAGCGAAACCACGAGGTTGACCTTGTCATCACCGGTCGCGGCGATCACCACGTCGCACTGCTCCAGCCCGGCTTCTTCCAGCGAAGCAAGCTCACAGGCGTCGGCCAGGACCCACTCGGCGGCCTCGACCTCCTGTGGATCGAGCTGTCCGACATTTCGCTCGATGAGCATCACGTCGTGGCCGAACTCGAGCAGTTCCGCCGCGATGGACCGGCCGACCGCGCCGGCGCCTGCGATGGCCACACGCATGGGCGGCTCTCCGATCGCTTGTTCTCCTGGCTCACAGTGTTCGAGCGGCTCAGTGGTGCGGTTAATCGTGGAGGGGTTCGTTGGCTGCCGCGTTGGTGACCTCGGTGACGGTCCCGGAGATCACGGCGGCGTAGACCTGATCGTCGGCCTGCAACACCGTCTTGTTCTTCGGCAGTACCCCGGCGCCGAACCGCAGGATGAAGGCGATGCGTGCGCCGATGCGCTCCTCCAGGTCACGCACGCTACGTCCGACCCAGCCCTCGTGCAGCGGCAGCGCCAGCACCGCGACCGTGCCCGATGGATCGCGCCAGGCGGCGGCCCCACCCTCAGGCAGCAGCATGCGCAGGAGTCGGTCGGTGGTCCACGGCACGGTGGCCACGGTGGGGATACCGAGCCGCTCGTAAACCGCGGCCCGCTTAGGGTCATAGATCCTGGCGACCACTCGCTGTACGCCGAAATTCTCCCGGGCCACTCGCGCGGAAATGATGTTGGAGTTGTCTCCGGAGGATACCGCCGCGAACGCCTCGGCGTGCTCGATACCTGCCTCGATGAGCACCTGCCGGTCAAAGCCCGCACCGAGAACCTGCTGGCCGTGGAAGTCCGCACCGAGTCTGCGGAACGCCTGCAGCTCGCGATCGATCACCGCTACCTCGTGCCCGATACGTTCCAGCGCGAGGGCCAGACCGGAACCCACCCGGCCACAACCCATGATCACGACGTGCACACGGCCACTCCTGGGTCGGCGTTTGCACAAAACCGTATCGCCGATCCCCGCGCCTGTCCGAGCCGGGCTGCCCGCAGCCGTAGGCTTCCCGCGTGTTGAAGCTCGCCACGGCGGCGAAACGGATCCTCGTCGGTAGGCCGTTCCGCAGCGAACGGCTGAGCCGCACGCTGCTGCCCAAGCGCATCGCGTTACCGGTCTTCGCCTCCGATGCGATGTCCTCGGTGGCCTACGCTCCCGAGGCGATCTTTCTCGTACTCTCGGTGGCCGGGCTCTCCGCCTTCACCCTGTCTCCCTGGATCGGCCTGGCGGTCGCGACGGTCATGCTGGTCGTGGTCACCAGCTACCGGCAGAATGTGCGGGCCTATCCCTCCGGGGGTGGGGACTACGAGGTCGCCACGGTCAATCTGGGGCGCGCTGCGGGGCTCACGGTGGCCAGCGCGTTACTCGTCGACTATGTCCTCACCGTTGCGGTGTCGATCGCCGCGGCGGCGTCGAACATCGGTTCGGCAGTGCCGTTCGTCGCTACCCACAAGGTGACGTTCGCGGTCGCGGCGATCATCCTGATCACGGCGGCCAATCTGCGCGGGATCCGGGAGTCCGGGGCCGCCTTCGCCGTACCCACCTACGCGTTCATGATTGGCATCTTCGTTCTGCTCGCCTGGGGGTTCATCCGCGTGCTGCTGCGCGGCGACGACGTCCGCGCCGAGTCCGCAGGCTTCGAACTGCACGCTGAGACAGACCATCTCGTCGGATTCGCAATGGTATTTCTGATCCTGCGGGCGTTCTCCTCCGGTTGTGCGGCGCTCACCGGTGTCGAGGCGATCAGCAACGGGGTTCCGGCTTTCAAGAAGCCGAAATCCCGTAATGCCGCCACCACCCTGCTGCTGCTCGGTTTCATCTCGGTCATCATGCTGATGGGCCTGATCGTGCTCGCCCGGCTGATCGGTGTGACGGTGGCCGAGGATCCGGCGCGGCAGCTGATCGGGGCGCCGCCGGGGTATGAACAGAAGACGATGGTGGCGCAGATCGCGCAGGCGGTGTTCGAGGGTTTCCCGGCCGGCTTCTTCTTCATCACCACGGTTACCGCGCTGATTCTGGTGCTGGCCGCGAACACCGCATTCAATGGTTTTCCGGTGCTGGGCTCGATCCTGGCGCAGGATCGTTATCTGCCCCGTCAGCTGCTCACCCGAGGAGACCGGCTGGCCTTCTCCAACGGCATCGTGTTCCTGGCGGGCGTCGCGATCCTGCTGGTGATCGCGTTCGACGCGGAGGTCAGCCGGTTGATCCAGCTCTACATCGTCGGGGTGTTCATGTCGTTCACCCTGAGCCAGACCGGCATGCTCCGGCACTGGAACCGCATGCTGGCCAGCGAGAACGATCCTGGCCAGCGCCGTCTGATGCGGCGTTCTCAAGCGGTCAACGCCATCGGGTTGGCGATGACCGCCTCGGTCCTGGTAGTGGTGCTGCTCACTAAGTTCACCCAGGGCGCCTGGATCGCGATCGCGGCCATGGCGATGATCTTTGCGGTAATGCGGGCGATTCGGAAACACTACGACCGGGTTGCTGCGGAGCTGGTGCCTCGTGAAGCCGATGCCGTGCTGCCATCGCGCAACCATGCGATCGTGCTGGTGTCGACGCTGCACCTGCCGACGCTGCGAGCGCTGTCCTATGCTCGCGCCACCCGTCCCGATGTGCTCGAGGCGGTCACCGTCAACGTCGATGACACAAGTACCCGGGGCCTAGTTGCCGACTGGGAGGTGCGTGACCTCCCGGTGCCGCTCAAAGTCGTGGAGTCGCCCTACCGGGAGATCACTAAGCCGGTGGTCGACTACGTCAAGCGGGTACGTTCCAACAACCCCCGCAACGTTGTCACCGTGTTCATCCCGGAGTACGTCGTGGGCCACTGGTGGGAGCAGATTTTGCATAACCAAAGTGCGCTGCGGCTCAAGGGCCGCCTGCTGTTCGAACCTGGAGTGATGGTGACCAGCGTGCCATGGCAGTTACGTTCCTCCGCCCGGGTCGCGGAGCACGACCCCTTCGCCCCCCTCGCGAGGGGCTTCGGGCGAGATACCGATCGCAGTGGTGCCGAGGGAGATGGCACCCCGGGTGACCGGGGTAATGGCGTCCCTAAGGACGGAGCGTGAGGCCCACATCTGCGGGTACCGAGGGTGAGCTCCCCGAATGTGAGCTTCCCGGAGCTGAGCTTCCTGAGGGTGGGCTTCCTGAGGGTGGGCTTCCCGAATTGGAGCTCACGGTCGGACCGATTGGTCATGGTGGTTTCTGTGTGGCTCGCCACGAGGGGAGGGTGGTGTTCGTACGCCACGCATTACCGGGGGAGCGGGTCCGGGCGGTGGTCACCGAGGATCGTGGCGGGTCCTTCTGCCGGGCCGACGCGGTGACGGTGCTTGAGCCTGCAGCGGGCCGAGTGTCCCCACCGTGCCCGGCATCAGGGCCCGGAGGTTGCGGTGGTTGCGACTTCCAGCACATCGATCATCCGGTGCAACGTCAGCTCAAGGCACAGGTGGTGGCCGAGGCGCTACGCAGAATCGCGGGCGTGGACATCGCGGTGAGTGTTGAACCGTTGTCCGGCGGCACACTGGGTTGGCGGACCCGGACCCGACTGGTGGCGGACAGTGCGGGACGGGTGGGGTTTCGAGTGCACCGTAGCCATACGGTGCACCCCGTCGCGACCTGCCCGCTGACCAGTCCCGGTGCTTTGGAGAAGGTGCTGTCCCGGCGCTGGCGCCCTGGGATTGAACTGGAGGTGGTTGTGGACGGGGCGGGGCGGCTGCAGGTGGCCGAGTTGCGCCCGGGCAGGCCGCCCAAGTGGGTCCTGGGCACCGGGTGGGCTGTGCAACAGGCTGCGGGCCGGCGCTGGAAGATCGCCGCGCACGGCTTCTGGCAGGTGCACCCCGCAGTGGCGGATGCGTTGGCCGGGATAGTCGGGGAGTGGGCGGGTGCTGCTGAGGGAGGCTGCGCGTGGGACCTTTACGGCGGGGTGGGCCTGTTCGCTTCGGTACTGGCCGGGCAGGTCGGGCCGGCCGGGTCGGTGACCGTCGTCGAGTCCTCCCGCCGCGCGGTGCTCGATGGCACCTCGGCACTGGCCGACCTGCCGCACGTGCGTTTCGTCACTGGCCGGGTGGAGCGGGAGATAGGGCGGCTGCCAGGCGATCCCGAGGTGGTGGTGCTCGATCCTCCCCGGCGGGGTGCGGGGCGGAAGGTGGCCGCCGCAGTGGCCGGCCGGCGCCCCCAGCGCATCGTGCACGTCGGCTGCGACCCGGCCGCACTGGCTCGCGACGTCAGCGCCTATCTGGAGTGCGGCTACCGGTTGGTGGCGCTGCGCGCGCTGGACGCGTTCCCGATGACCCATCACATCGAATGCGTAGCGTTGTTGCAAGCGTGACAGGGTTGAGATACCCCGGCCCGGAGCCGGGAACGAGCAAGTTGGGAGAGACTGTGAGCCTGCTGAAGTCGGTTCGAAGCCCGCAAGACCTCAAGCGGCTCGACGCCCAGGCCGTGCCGCTGCTGGCTGCGGAGATCCGGACCTTCCTGGTGGAGAAGGTCTCGCGGACCGGGGGGCATCTCGGCCCGAATCTCGGAGCGGTGGAGCTCACCCTTGCCATTCATCGGGTGTTCGACTCCCCGCATGATCCAGTGATCTTCGACACCGGACACCAGGCCTATGTACACAAGATTGTCACCGGCCGGGCTGACGGTTTCGACCGCCTGCGTAAGCGTGGCGGGCTGTCGGGCTACCCCTGCCGCGCGGAGAGTGAGCACGACTGGGTCGAGTCCAGCCATGCCTCGGCCGCGTTGTCCTACGCCGACGGGCTGGCTAAGGCATTTGCTTGTTCGGATGCCTGGTCAGGTGCCTGTTCGGGCGCTGACGGTGAGCGTCGCAGGCACGTGGTCGCAGTGGTCGGAGACGGTGCGCTGACCGGCGGCATGTGCTGGGAGGCGCTCAACAACATCGCCGCAGGGCAGGAACGGCCCGTGGTGATCGTGGTCAACGACAACGGCCGCTCCTACTCGCCAACCATCGGAGGGCTCGCCGACCACTTGTCCACCTTGCGCTTGCGCCCGGGGTATGAGCGGGTGTTACGTACCGGCAAGCAGGCGCTGAAACGTACCCCGCTGGTGGGTGCGGCGATCTATGCCGGCCTGCACGCCGTCAAGCGCGGTCTCAAGGACGCCTTGGCCCCGCAGGCCCTGTTCGAGGACCTCGGACTGAAGTACCTGGGGCCGGTCGACGGGCACGACGTGCGTGCTCTGGAAGCCGCCCTGCGCCGAGCCAAGGATTTCGGTGGGCCGGTGATCGTGCACGCGGTGACCCGCAAGGGCAACGGCTACCTGCCTGCGGAGAACGATGCCGCCGAGCTCATGCATCAGGTGAAGGTCATGAACCCGGTGACCGGCAAGCCCATCACGCCCGTCGGAACCTCCTGGACCAGCGTGTTCGCCGATGAGCTGATCCGCATCGGTGATGAGCGCGGCGACGTGGTGGCCCTGACTGCGGCGATGCCCGGCCCGACCGGTCTAGCCGCCTTCGCCGCGCGCTTCCCGGATCGTTGTTACGACGTCGGCATCGCCGAGCAGCATGCGATCACGTCCGCCGCGGGGATGGCACTGGGCGGAATGCGCCCGGTGGTCGCATTGTACTCCACGTTCCTCAACCGCGGGTTCGACCAGGTGCTCATGGATGTGGCACTGCTGAGTGCCCCGGTCACCATCACCCTGGACCGGGCGGGCGTCACCGGCGACGACGGTGCCAGCCACAACGGTATGTGGGATCTGTCCGTGCTCGGGATTGTGCCGGGCATGAGGGTGGCGGCCCCTCGGGACGCCGCCACGCTGCGGGAGGAGCTGCGTGAGGCGGTGGGAATGGACGATGGGCCTTCCGCAGTGCGCTTTCCCAAGGGTGCGGTGATCGAATCGGTACCGGCGTTGGAGCGCGTCGACGGCGTCGATGTGCTGGCCCGACCCGGTCCGGCCTATGGTGAGGACGTGCTGCTGGTGGGTGTCGGCGCGTTCGCCGCGCTCGCCGTCGCGACGGCCGGGCGGCTGGGCGACCATGGCATCGGTGTCACCGTTGTCGACCCGCGCTGGGTGCTGCCGGTGCCTGATGTGCTGGTGCGGATGGCCCGGCGGCATCGCTTGGTCGTCAGCCTGGAGGATGGTGGTCGCCACGGTGGGTTCGGCTGGGCGCTGGCGGCCGCATTGCGTGATGCGGAGGTCGATGTGCCATTGCGCGATCTCGGCATTCCGCAGCGGTTCCTCGATCATGGGTCCCGCGAGGAGGTGCTCTCCGATCTCGGGCTCACCGCTCAGGACATCGCCAGGTCGGTTACCGGCTGGGCGGCCGGGCTCATCGGGACACCGCAGCCACCGGTCACCGCGGAAGCTCCGGGAACTTCTTCGTAGCCGGTTGTCTCCCGCAGTCTGCCCAGGTCGGTCTGCTGCAAGGGTGAGTTGTCGCCGAGTTGGAACCCGTGGTGTGGGACCGTAGAGATGTGCGAATCCTGATCGTGGAGGACGAGCGGCCGCTGGCTGAGGCGATCGCCCGCGGCCTGCGCCGGGAGGGCATGGCCGTGGACGTCGCATATGACGGTGACAGTGGCCATGAGAAGGCCTGCGTGACCCGTTATGACGTGGTGGTGCTCGATCGCGACCTGCCGGGGATGTCCGGCGACCAGCTGTGCACCGAGATCGCGAAATCCGCAGCGGTCACCCGGGTACTCATGCTCACCGCCAGCGCGACGGTGTCCGATCGGGTGACCGGGCTCTCCCTGGGCGCTGACGACTACCTGTCCAAACCGTTCGCCTTTCCCGAACTGGTCGCTCGGCTGCGGGCGTTGGGCCGCCGGGCCACCCCCGCCCTGCCCCCGGTGCTCAGCGCCGCTGATCTCCTGCTCGATCCGTCGCGGCGTACGGTCAGCCGGGCCGGCGTGCCGGTGGAGCTCACTCGCAAGGAGTTCGGAGTGCTTGAAGTGTTGCTCTCCGCGGGAGGCGGGGTGGTCAGCAGTGAGGAACTGCTGGAGCGGGTATGGGACGAAAATGCCGACCCGTTCACCACCACGGTGCGGGTGACGGTGATGACCCTGCGCAAGAAGCTCGGCGAGCCCGGTGTCATCGAGACAGTGGTCGGGGCCGGTTATCGGGTGCCCACCGCCGGCTTCGCGTCCAGCGGCTGATCCGGCGGTGCAGACCCGTCGCGGGCCGGGACTACGCGTCCGGCTCACGTTGCTCGCCACCGGGCTCTCGGCGGTGAGCAGTGCGTTGTTGCTGTGGCTGGGCTGGCTGCTGGTGGGTGGGGTCGTCGCGGCGGTACCGGATCTGCCGCCGGGCAGCACTGTCGAGGTGGACAGTGTGCCGGTGGCCGCCGAGCAGCTCGGTGAGGCATTGCAGGAGGCGGCCAGGCAGCGGGTACTGCAGGCCGGTTCCGGGGCTTTCCTGCTCGCCGTGACCGCCACCGCCCTGCTGGCCTGGGTGTTCGCCGGACATGTGCTGAGACCGCTGCACAAGGTCACCGCTACCGCGCGGAGATTGTCTGCCGAGTCGCTCGATGAGCGGCTCGGCTTGCCCGGTCCACGAGACGAGGTGGCTGAGCTCGCCGCCACCTTCGACGCGATGCTGGACCGGTTGCAGGCCGCCTTCGACGCGCAGAACCGATTCGTGGCGAATGCCAGCCACGAGCTGCGGACCCCACTGGCCGTGGTGCGCACTGAGGTGGAGGTCACGCTCGCGGATCCCGCTGCGGACAAGATGGAACTGCGCCGGATGGCTGTGGTGATCCGTGAGGCGACGCTGCGCGCTCAGCAGCTGGTGGAAGGCCTGCTGGTGCTGGCCAGAACCGAGGGCAGCGCACTGAGTGCACGGGAACCTGTCGACCTCGCCACGTTGGCCTGCACCGCACTGCGCATCGTTGGCTCGGAGAGCCGAGAGCGCGGTCTGCGGGTGAGCGCGAAGACCGCTCGCGCGCCGGCCACCGGCGACGTCGCGTTGCTGGAGCGAGTGGTGGGCAACCTGGTGGAGAACGCGGTGCGGCACAACGTCGATGGCGGTTGGATACAGGTGTCCACTGGTGTGGTGGGTCAGCAGGTGCTGCTGCGGGTCAGCAGCTCTGGGGAGATGGTGGCGCCCGAGACGGTGGGCGCGTTGTTCGAACCGTTCCACCGAGGGGGGGTGGCCCGCACCGCCAGAGATGGCGCGGGGCTCGGTCTGTCCATCGTCCGGGCGGTGGTCACCGCTCATGGTGGCACGGTGCACGCCGAGCCGGTCTCCGCCGGCGGACTCACTGTGACGGTGCAGCTGCCAGTGCGGCAGTGAGTGGGCGCACGGTGAGTTCGCGTTGCCAGCGACGCGCCCCGCCTGCGGCCAGGTCGCGCTCCACCGCGGCGGTGTCCAGCGGCTCGGGAGGTGTCCAGCAGAGCCGTCGGACCAGGTCGGGCTGCAGCAGGTTCTGGAGGGGCAGCCGGTGGTGCTCGGCGAGTTCAGACAGGGCTGCGCGTACTGCGCTGAGCCGCGCCGCGGCGGCCGGGTCGCGGTCCTGCCAACGGTTCATCGTTGGTGGGCCGTCACCGGTCGCGCGCACTGGAGGTAAGGCGCTGACCGGCAGTGCGCGGGCGGTTTCCAGTGCCGCCAGCCATGTCTTGACCACTCGCCGCTGTGCGCGTCCACCGAAAACGGGGCGGGTGAGCAGCGCGGCCTCGTCCTGCGGGTCGGTCAGCGCCGCGTCGATGATCGCGGAATCAGGCAATACACGGCCGGGTGCGATGTCTCGCTGGCGGGCCAGCTGCTCGCGGACCAGCCACAGCTCACGCACTACCGCCAGCTGGCGGGAATTGTGGACCCGGTGCATCCCGGAAGTTCGGCGCCACGGGTCGACCCGAGGCGCCGGAGATCCCGCCACGCGCACCGCTTCGAATTCCTCAGCGGCCCACTCCGACTTGCCCTGCGCAGCCAGTTCGGCAGCGATCACGGCCCGCAGTGGTAGCAGCAGCTCGACGTCCAGCGCCGCGTAGGTCAGCCACTCGGCGGGTAACGGTCGGCGGGACCAATCCGCAGAACCGTGCCCCTTCTGCAACTGGTAGCCCAACAGCTCTTCGACCAGTGCACCCAGCCCCACCCGCTCAAGGCCGGCCAGCCTGGCGGCCAGCTCGGTGTCGAACAGTGCCTGGGGCACCAGTCCGAGTTCGGCGAGGCAGGGCAGATCCTGCGAGGCGGCATGCAACACCCACTCGAGCGGGTTGAGCACATCGGCCAGCGCGGAGACGTCGTCGAGAACGGTTGGATCGATGAGTACTGTGCCCGTTTCCTCCCGGCGTATCTGGATCAGGTAGGCGCGTTGCCAGTAGCGGTAGCCGGAAGCGCGCTCGGTGTCCAGCGCAACCGACCCGGTGCCGCCCGCAATCGCCCCGACCGCTGCCCGCAAGGCCGTCGCGCTGGCGACGACCGGCGGAACCCCAGCGGCCGGCGCGAGTAGCGGGATCGGCACCGTGCCGGTCAGCGGATGACCCCGGCCCGCATCGCCAGCGCGACCATCTGAGCCCGGTCACCTGTGCCGAGCTTGCGGCCGATCCGTGATAGATGACTCTTCACCGTGAGTGCGGACAAGCTCAGTGCCTCACCGATTTCTTTGTTGGACTGGCCGTCTGCTACCAGTTGAAGAACCTCGACCTCCCGTGCGGATAGCTCCCGTGGTGTGTTGTCAATACCCGGTACCCGAGTGCCGGACGCCAGCATCGGCGCCACCGTCGGATCCGCGTAAACCCCGCCTTCGAGTACTCGGCGTACCCCGTCGGTGACTACCGTAGGAGAGGCCGATTTGAGTAGGTATGCCTGTGCCCCTGTCTGGAACGCCGCTCGCACGGCATGCGGATCGTCGGACGAGGCCAGCACGACGATGCGTGGCCAGCCCTGGCCGCGCAGTTCGCCGACCAGGTCAAGCCCACTACCATCGGGCAAGCCCAGATCCAGTATCGCGAGATCGCACGGGCCCGAGGCCAGGGCACGTGCCCTCGCCTCGGCCACCGTGGCGGCCTCATGTACCGTGCCAGCTCCCATTGTTACCAAACGTGAAGCAATTGCCTCACGTAGTAACGGGTGATCGTCGACCACCAGCACACTAAACAGTTCCTCCCGCGGATGCGGGACCATTGACGCCGGGACGGCACCGGACGGCGCCGACCGGACGGTCGCGCCGTATCCGACAGCAGCCACGTCGCTAACCTCCCTGGAGTCGGTCGTGCCCCC
>JBOHHE010000058.1:0-2762 GCA_050700355.1 Pseudonocardiaceae bacterium | reverse complement strand
GGCCAGCAGTGGGCCGACCGCGCGACCAAGGGCCGGGGCCTGGCCACGATATTCGACACGGCCCGCGACCTCGGACTGTCTGGAGTGAGTGATCTGACCGTGGCCTGTGAGCACGCCGCCCTCAAAGCCGCCACGGTCGCCGAACCGGCCAGCACCATGACCGCCGAAACGGTTCGGCAGGCGATCACTCGCACCCTGGCCATCGCCCTGGTCGCGGCCCGCTCGACCGGCAAGTACGACTGGACCACGCCGGTGGACCTCGGCCAGCTCGTCACCGACGCGGCCTGGGACCACCTGGCCGACCTCGGTGACAGCCCACTCGATCACACCGCACCCTGATATGGCCCTGGTGGTGGCCCGGCAGCAAGATGACCCGGACCACCACCCTCGGGCCCCTTGGACAGGAGCGGACATGATCGTCACCACCAACATCACGGGCAAACCCGGCCGGGCACCTCGCCGGCCTGCCGGGACCCTGCTGTGGGCCTCGATCGACGTCGAGTGGACCAAGAACTACCGGATCAAGAACGGCAACCGGCCCTTCTGCTACTCCGTGGTCTACGCCGCGGTGCCCGACACCGCCGCCCCCGTCGACCTCACCGAACTCCCCTTCTCCTACACCAGCGTCTACCTCGAGGACCCCGAGGAGACCGACGCACTGCTGGCCTCCGCCAACGACGCGGTGGCCACGGCGTTCCGCTATGCCGATCGCGTCACCGGCCATCAGTTCACCAGCGACCTCGGCGTCCTGGTCAACGCCGCCACCGGCACGCTGCCAGCCGTAGCCAGCGCACGGCAGACCTGGCTGGACCGCCGCGACCACGACCTGACCGACCGGCGCGTCATCGATACCCGCTACGACACCGACAATGTCCTGGCCTGCAAGTCTCGCCGCCTGGTCGACGTGTGCACCGAACTCGGACTCGACGTCACCCAGCCGGAGTTGCGCGGTACCTCCATGACCGCCCTGCACCGCGCCTGGCTCACCAAGGGCACCCCCGAGACCCGCGAACGGGTCAGTGTGCTCAACCTGCGCCACAGCCTGTCCACCGCCCTGGTCGCCCTGCGCGCCACCAACCGGGGCCACTGGAGCGGGACCCTCAACGTCAACCGCCTGCTCACCACCGAACTCGACGGCGCCTTCGCTTGGCTTGACCACCCCACCTTCACCGACCTGCTGTGAGAGGACCATGCCGATCCGCGACTGCGACATCATCGCCATCGACGGCACCCACGCTTCGGGCAAGACCACCCTCATCCACGCCCTCACCGCCCACTACCGGCGGCGGGGTGTCAACGTGGCCGCGATGGGCGAACCAGCACGGTCCAGTCCCTTCATGGAAGAGATCGTCATCCACCAACGCGGCACCTTCGACCTGGCCGCCGAGGTCGATGTGTTCGCCGCGCACCTGCAGTACCAACTGCGCACCGCTCGCAACCACCGGCTGCTCTTCGCCGACAAAACGATCATCAATGTGCTCGCCTACGCCCGGATACTGCTCGACATCGCGTCCGACAGCCTCGACGCGGCCGTACTCGACGCCATGGAGATCTTCTGCCGGGCCTGGGCACCCACCTACGACCTCGTGTTCTTCACCCACGACCACTACACCCAACCCAGCGACGGCTTCCGCGCCAAGGTCACCGGCCTGCAAGATACCGCCGCCACGACCCTAAGGGACCTCTACCAGCACCTCGAGGTCCCCGTGATCGACATCCCCCTGGGATACGAGACCGCCGAACGAGTCGAATGGATCGCCCAGCGGGTCGCTACCGCAGGCCTGGTCGTCCCCGGATAACCTGTAGCCCACCACACTGCTGACCAGCCGGGGAAGACCGCAACGTGCACTACACCAGCTTCGTTGATGTCCTACTCCTGCTGGTGCGCCAAAACCACGTCCTGCCAGCCCAGCGCCACAACACCGGATACGCCGATGGCCAATGGAACCTGCCCTCCGGCAAGCTCAACGAGGGCGAAGATCTAAAAACCGCCGTCATCCGCGAGACCCGCGAGGAAATCGGTCTGCGCCTGCACCGCAACACCGAACCGCACAAGTGCGCCAGGATTGGCTGGTTCCCCTTGGATCAGCTCCCGCACAACACCGTGCCCTACAGCCGCGCCGGCATCGAGCTCTACCGCCGAGGCGAGCCTTTCGGCCTTCAGGGCTGGTCCCACCCGGCAGAGGCGGCCCTGGCCCGCTGAGGCTCACCCCACCCGTATGCCGACAGTGATCTCCGCTTGTTCCAGCATATGCGCCTGGAGGTGCGGCGCGGACACCGAGCTGATCGGGCTCCCGTTCTCGTCCCGCTTGGTGACCACGCTGGTGTAGCCGTGGTAGACCTCTGCCAGGCTCACGCCCGGAGCGAACAACTCCCGGGGGACCCTGCGCATCACCGCCTCGACCGGCGCCGAGACGATCGTGCCCTCGACGATAAGGTCGTCGACACCTGGTTGCGCAGCTGAGTAGCACGATCAGAGCCGACGGCCTCTTCATTCATGGTCGTATCAGTCACAGAGCCTTCCTTATTGTCGTACGTTTCGATCGAATACTTTCCCTGACAGCATCCAACGAGTGCCATAAACGGCTAATTTCCAGCTGTCAGGTCATGCCAGGCCGTATGTGGTGAGCCGGTCGTCGGAGACCTGCGCGATGGTGTTGAAGCTGGCGATGTAGGCGCCGGGGGTGCCGCCCTGCACAACAACGTTGAAGTAGTAGCCGCCCGCGACGCCGACCACGGTCGCGAGCCCATTGAGGACGAGC
>JBOHHE010000057.1:0-102210 GCA_050700355.1 Pseudonocardiaceae bacterium | reverse complement strand
GAATTCGGCGGCACTGCCGGCGAATTCACCACTGCCCAGCGGCGGCTGGCCGAGCACATGAACGCCTACTGGACGAACTTCGCCCGCACCGGCGACCCCAATGGGCCGGAGCTCCCGCCTTGGCAGGAGCATGACAAGGCTGGATATGTCCAGTCCCTAGCCCCTGGACCCGAAGGAATCCGCCCGATCGATTATGCCGCCGATCACCAGCTCGCCTTCTGGACCGCCCTACCCTGACACCGGTGCTGACTCCCTAGTCCACCGAGCGAGAGTGTCAATGGAGTATACGACTGAATGGACTGTCGTGATGACGACTTTTACCAGTAAAGCGAACGCAAACAGGCCTAACAGAATTGCCATGTCTCCTCACTTTCGGAGTCATAGCTCAGGAAGCTACATGATGCATGATCAAGTTGAGTTGCGCAGTGCCACGGGCGTGGGCATCCCTACCATGTCTCCGCTGCGACTACCATTGACCTCCTCGCCTGCCTGCACAGTCAATCGGCGATGACTCGCGTGTTGACTGCGGCCCGGGCGACGTAGTCCGGAAGCGGTGGCGGTTACAGGTATGCCCTGGCTTGTTGGACGGCGAGTTCGGCGAGCGGGCCGTCCGGCAGAAGTTCGTGTGATTCCTGGAAGCGGGCACGGCGTACCGCGACCCGGCACCAGGCCAGCAGCGGTCCGCGGACCGTGTCGGTGGCCTTCGGATCCCCGAGTTCTCGGGTGGCGCCGGTACGGTCGGACAGTATTAGGCGTAGCTCGTGCCCGGCGGGTGGGCGTACCCGCGCGAGGGCGAGTGCGTAGGGCAGGGTGGAGCGGCCGAGCTCGGCGATGTGCCACAACCGATCCGTTTCCGCCACCCGGCCACCGAGCGCGTCGATGATGTCCAGGCCATGTGCCCAATGTTCCATCAGGCGAGCGATCACGAAGACTCGCACCGGCATACCGAAACCCCACGCTACCGTTGCTTCGGCGCCCACCCGGTCGAGTCGTGACAGGGTTTCCCGCGAGGCGCGTCGCCACCAGCCGATCACCGAGGCCTGCCGCATCGCCCGGCCCCTTCGGCACCCCGCGTCGGTGAACTTCTCGGCCGTGGCGAAGGCGCTCACCGCGGTCGAGAAGGTGCGCGGACCGCCAGTGATGGTGTCCGCCGCGACCTCCTCGGTGTCCGCGAGATGTGCGACCTGATCGCCGATCGTCCATCCGGCCGCCGCTGAGGGCAGCACCCACTGAGTCGGGGTAAGTGCCGAGCTCAGGGCGTCGAACGCCTGATGTTCGGCGATCAGGTCGGCGAGCGTGTCACGCTGTCCGGGCGGTCGCGCCCGGCGAGCACCGTCCGGTCTCACGGCTGTGCCTGTGGCGATGTGTCCGGTTGTGGTCGAACCTGGCCGGTCGTGCCATCGACGTGCACGGTCATTCCGGTGCGTAGTGCCTGCATCGCGTTCGCGACGCCGGTCACGCACGGCACGCCGAGTTCCCTGGCGATGATCGCAGCGTGACACAGCGCTCCACCGGTCGAAGTGACGACAGCACCCGCCTCGGCCAGCAGGGGAACCCAGTCCGGGGCGGTGTATTCGGCGACCAGTACCAGCCCTGGGCGCCAGCTTCCGTCGTCCGGGTCGGTGAGCACAGCGACCGGTCCGGTGAAGGCGCCGGACGATGCGGCTGTTCCAGTGAGGATCTCCCCGCCGGTTGTACCGTCGATCTCGTCGGTTTCCAGTAGGGGCAGAGGAATTCGGTTGCCGGTGACCGGCCTGCACTGTAACCAGACCAGGCCACTGTTCAGCACGGCGAATTCCAGATCGAGCGGCGCCTGCATGGATTGCTGGACGCCGAGGCACGCCCGGCCGATCGCAACCTGGCCGGCTCGGAGTACCTCGTGCGCGGCTCCACCATGGTCCGACGGCCATTCCTCCCAACTCGGCGTCCAACGCCCGGACACCAGTCGCTCACCCCGGCCGACAGTCCATTCGAGTCGACCGGCAGTGACGCTCCGGCCGATCCAGACACCGGCCGAAATCGGTTCGATGAAGGGTTGCAGGACAACCGCGACGGCGACCTGACCGCGCTGGTTGGTCTGCTCGCGGTAGCGGGTGGCCCGCGGGTTCGTTGCCGAGCTGACCACCTCGCCGACCACCGAGGGAAGATCGGCTGAGGCGACGTCGAGCCGGGTGGTGTAGACGCCGGCGTGCGAGTAGTCGGCGTCGTCTTCAGCCGTTGTCGAACTGCGTACCGCCCAGCGCGGCGCGATCGCTGAAAGCGTGCTCAGGTCGTCCCGGGTCGGGCAAGCTCCGACCGGGATGAGCCAGGTCGGCGGAACGCGAAAACCCGCTCGGTGCAGATGGGCCAGGCCCCACGCTTTGCCGCCGTAGGTGGCAAGCAGCCCGGCATCGGGAGAATCCGGATTCGGTGGCCTTGGCCCGGCGCCTCGAAGCTCGCGGGTAAGGGTGTCCAGGTTCGCCAGGGAGGTCGCCACCGTCAGCACTGGCCAACCGAGGTCGCCGTCAGTGCCCACAACCGCCCCCTCAAACTCCGGCGCGACGCCGTATCTGTGACGTCGCACATAATACAGCTAAATGGCTCATGGGGAATGAACGGATGCTAAACTTGTGCCATATTGTCCGGTGAAGCGGGTACTCCCCGGGGGGGACGAATGCTTGTGCGAGTCATCATCGAGTCGAATGTCCTGAGTTGGGAAGTTGTAGCGAAGATCTCCGGCGGAGTCGAGGGTGGCCGAGGTCG
Organism: Pseudonocardiaceae bacterium; assembly: GCA_050700355.1. Taxonomy (GTDB): domain Bacteria; phylum Actinomycetota; class Actinomycetes; order Mycobacteriales; family Pseudonocardiaceae. Next base: position 99,468 of record JBOHHE010000057.1, on the reverse strand, counting down.
CTCGCCCAGATCGACGAGCGTCCAGGCAGTTAGGACATGCCTGTGACCAGCGGAATTCTGCTGGATTGGCTTGACAAGCCGGTCAGCAACGCGGGGATTCGGTTTCTGGACCAGCAGAGTATGTGGCGGCGACATACCTACGATGAGCTGGCGGGACTGGTGAACGGTATGGCGACCCGCCTTCTCGAGGCCGGTTTGCGGCGCGGCGACATCGTCCCCATCATGGTGCCAGCCGGCCCGGAGTTCGTGGCATCGTTTTTCGGTGTGCTGTGCGCCGGCGGTACGCCCACCGTATTGCCGTTGCGATGGGCGCTGCAGGACGCTGATGGGCATGTCGCGCATCTGAGCGCTATCGCCGCCGTCGTGCAGCCCCGGATCGGGATCGCCACGCCGGACAATCGGGACACGCTGGCCGCGGCCGGTGCTGATGAATTGCTGATCCTGGACCCGGAGGCGCCGGCTGAGTTCCGGACGGTCCGGCGTGCGCCGGCCGAACTTGCGTTGCTCCAGTTCACCTCCGGGTCGCGGGGTCGTCCGCGCGGCGTTCGGTTGCCCTGGGAGAGCGTGCAGGCCAACCTCGCGATGATTCAGGAGTGGAATGGCTTGACCACTCACGGTGGGGTCTCCTGGCTGCCCCTCTACCACGACATGGGTTTGATCGGTGGACTGCTGTCCCCGCTGACCAAGCAGGTCGAGCACGCCATGATGCGTCCGGAGCATTTCATCCGCTCACCGGTGAATTGGTTAATGGAGTACGGCACCGGCCAGTACCCCTCCATGTGCATGCCGAACTTCGGTTTTGCCCGAGTGCTGCGTACGGTGCGGCCGCTGCACCTCGAGGGAGCCGACTTCTCCCATGTGCACACCATGATCAGTGGTGCTGAGCGGATCGATCCTGCGGTGTTCGGCCGTTGGCTGAGCTTGTTGGAACCGTTCGGTTTCCGGGCCGAGGCGCTCGCCCCGGCATACGGGCTCGCGGAGGCGACCCTCGCGGTCACCGGGGTGCGCCGGAACGAGCTTGCGACCATGGTGCGGGTGGACGGCGTCGAGCGTGAGCTGGGGCAGAAAGTCAAGATCGTCGATCAGGTGCGCGTCAGCAGCGTGTCGGTGGCCGATCCCCGGTCCTGGCATGTCGGTTGTGGGCGCCCGCTACCCGGAATCGAGGTACGCCTGATCGACGATGACGGCACCGTGCTGGGGAACGACCTGCTGGGGGAGATCATGGTTCGCGGTCCTTCGGTCGCCGACGGATACACCGAGCCGGGAGACGAGGTCTCGCCGTTCGCCGATGGTTGGCTCAGAACCGGCGACGCCGCGTTCCGCCATGACGGCGAACTGTTCGTCGTCGGCAGGCTCGGCGATCGTGTCAAGATCAACGGTCGTTCGGTGTTCGTCGAGGACATCGAGATAGAACTGAGTACCTTCGGGTGGGCCGAGTCGCGACGGCTGGCGGTGATCGGAGGCGTTTTCCGTGGCCGGACGACGATCGTGGTGCTGATCGAACGGAATTACCGGGAGCACCTCGAGCTGATCACCAAGGTGGTGGGCGAGTTCACCGGACCCAACGCCGACATCATCGTCTGGCGAGTGCGGGCGGGTGGGATTCCGGTGACCTCCAGCGGAAAACCACGTCGCCGGGTGGCGTGGACGCGGTATCTGACCGGTCAGCTCGGTGGGGCGGCGTTGACCGAAACGCAATCGGTCGATGAGCAGCCAGGAGCCGAGCGGTGACGACATTCCGCCCCACGACCGGCGGGCGGTTGTTCGACCGGGGTCTGTTCGGACCACACGTCGACGAGTTCCGCGCCGACATCAGGGCGGTGCTGGCCAAGTACGTCATTCCCCAGCTGGAACAGGCCGAGCGGGACGGGCTGTTCCCGGTGGCCGTGCTCCGCGATCTCGGCGCTGCCGGGGTCTTCCGCCGGCGGTGGAACAGCTCGCCATACGGCGATCCGGGTGCCGGTGTGGTGATTTCTCAGGAGGCGGCCCGGCTCGGCGTGACCGGTATCGCGGTCGGACTGAGCCTGCACCTCGAGACCGTGGCGTCGGCGCTGATTAAGTTCAGTACGACCCCGTTGTTGCGGGAGTATGCCGACGGCGTTCTCGACGGCAGGCTGGTCGGTTGCCTCGGCGCGTCGGAGCCGGCTGGTGGTTCCGATCTCGCCGGCATCACAACCAGGGCCAGGCGAGTTGTCGGCGGCTGGCACGTCACCGGGGAGAAGAAGTATCTGTCGCTCGGGTTGGTGTGCGACTTCGCGCTGATCCTGGCCAGAATTGTGGACGAGGACGATGCGGAGGGGCTGCTGGGCCTGTTCGCGGTCCCGGCGTCCGGGCTGCGCGTGCGCAAGCGTCACGACAAGCTCGGAACGTCCTCCTTGGACACGACCTGGATGGTGGTGGACGTGGTGGTCGGTGACGATGCCGTGCTGGCCAGACCGGGCCTCGGCTTGCTGGCCACGACCTGGGCGCTGAGCCACGAGCGGCTGGCCGTGGCGGCTCAGGCCTGCGGCGGCTGCGCAAAGGCGATCGGGCTCGCGGTCGCCCACCTAAGGCGGCGCACCCAGTTCGGTTCTCCTCTGTTCGAACATCAGGCGTTGCGGCTGCGCCTTGCCGAGCTTTTCTCGCGACTCACGGTGCTCGAATACTCGGTGTATGCCGCGGCCTCGGGGATTCCGGTGGCCGGCAGCTGTGGCCCACGGGAGCTGGCGGCGCTCAAGGTGACGGCCGCCCGCTTCGCCGAGGAGGTGATGAGCGAGTGCATGCATATTTTCGGCGGCTCCGGCTATCTGGTGGACGAGACCCCGCTGGCACGAATGTGGCGAGATGCCCGGCTTGCTCGGCTCGGTGCCGGTAGCGACGAGATGATGTGGGAGCTGGTGGCCGGTGGGTTGATCGCCGATGACGAGGGCTATGCCGAAAGTGTTGATATCGGATGAGGCTGTTGGTCGCCGGCATGACCGGCCAGCTCGGCACCGGCCTGGCCGCCGTCGCCGCCGTCCACGACACGTCGATCACCTGCCTGGTGCGCAAGAAGTCCACCGGCTGGCTGCGCTTCGACCGCGCCAACCCCGGATATGCCGCCGGTGCGGTGGCCGGTGACGTCACGATGCCCGACTGGGGGCTGCCTGCCGAGACGATTCGTCGCCTGGCCGGGTCGATCGATGCCGTGGTCAACCTTGCCGGCGAGACGAACTGGGCGGGATCGTCCAGTTCCCTATATCAGGTCAACGTCCTTGGCGCGAAGTACGGTCTCGAACTGGCCGAGCGGCTTGCGGCGGAGGCGGGGCGGCCGATCCGCTACTGCTATGCGTCGTCGATCTACACCGCCGGCGGCATGCTCGGCACGGTGCCGGAGATCCCGTTGCCCGCCGACGAGTACCGAACCCGCTACGAGCAGAGCAAGTGGCTCGCCGAGCAGGAGCTGGCCGTCCACGGGGTCGCGAACACCGGTGGCGTGCTCATCGCCCGCGTCGCGGCCCTGCTCGGTGATTCGGTTTCCGGCCAGACCCTGCGCCGCGATTCGCTGTACCTGCTCGCCGAGCGTTGGGCCGATATCCCGTTTCGGGTGTTGCCGGTGATGGCCGGTGCGCGGGTGGACGTGCTGCCGCGCGACGTGGCTGCGGACGCGCTGCTGCGGGCGGTCAGGGGACTGCTGGCGCAAGCGCGGGCCGACGAACCGGTGACCGTCCACGTCGCACTGGGCGAACGAGCGCCGACCCTGCGTGGCTTGCTCGAGATGGCGCGCTCGCAATATCCGAACCGATTCGGCAAGTGGATACGCGTGGTGCCGGCTCCGGCCAACCTGGTATTCGAGCTGTCGACGAACTTGGAGCGCTTCGTGGACCTGTCGCCCGCCTGGCGCAACAGCGTGATCGGTCTGCGGTATATCGGTGTCAACCGGGTGCACGAGCGCGGGAACCTGGCCGCGCTCACGGGTGGTTCGTTGCCGGATGTGCCGGTGGAGTTGCTCGCGAGGCTGCTGTTCGACCTGCCGGAACGCGCCGCCGACGAGCCCGTCGTCGACGCCGGACTTTCGAGGTTCATCGAATGAGCACCCTGATCATAGGTGCGTCCGGATACGCCGGCTCGGCGATCAGCCAGGCGTGCGCCCAAACCGGTCGGAACGTTCTCGGGGTATCCCGGTCGGGTGTGACCGGCATCGGCATCGGCATCCGTGGAGACGTCCAGCGCCCTTCGCTCGGTTTGAGTCCGGTCGACCTCGAGTTGGTCACCGAGACGACCACCGAGGCCGTGCTCTGCTTCGGATCGGTGGCCTGGGACTGTGGTCCCAGTGCGGCGATCGCGTTGCACGACACCGCTACTCGTGGTGTGCTGCGATTTCTGCGCACGTTGCCGCGACTGCGTCGCGTGGTGCACTTCTCTTCCCTGCTGGTACTCGGCCGGGCCACCGGGACGTTGAGCAACCGTGAGCTGTATGTCGGCCAGCGGTTCCGGAACTGGTACGAGTACGGGAAGTACTGCGCGGAACGCCTTGTCCGCGACTCCGACCTGCCGGTGAACGTCATCCGATGTGGACCGCTGCTCGGAGTGGATCCGAGGGGCGGTCCGTTCGACGTCAGCGCCGGCTTGCCGGCCGCGTTCGGCCATCTGCTCGCCGGCTATCCGGTGCACTTGCGGGACCGGGGAAAGTTTCCCTGCTATGTGGCCGATGTCGCCACGACGGCCGAGATCGTAGTGCGCGCGCTCGAGACGCCGGAACAGGGCGTGACGTGGAGCTGGTTCGATCCGGAGATGCCGACGCTTGCGGATGTCTTCCGTGAGGTATGCCGACCGTGGGGAATGGTGCCGAAGATCGTCGAGGCCCCTGTGCTCGGCCGGCTGACCCGGCTGCTCAGCACCCGACTTGGGGTGGTTCCGGAACTGGCGGACTACGCCGAACCGTGGTTCGACCTTCCTCGGTCGGTACTCGACGCGATTCCCGGTGAGTTGCCTCGACGCGACCCCGACTACCTCGCGGCGACCGGCCGGGCGCTGCGGGACCACGGCATGGTCAGCGGGAGGCGGAGATGAGCGAGACCGCGCACGTGGTCGACACCGATCCGCATCCGCTGTTTCGAGTCTATTCCGCTGGCAACTTCGGTGAGGTCGCGCCGCAACGGTTATCGCCGATGTCGTGGTCGCTGGTCGGTGAGCCGATGGAGCGAGCCACCCGTAGTCTGGCCAGGCGACTGTGGGGGCGGCGGTCCTGGGCGGAAGGCAGCCACTTCGTCTTCCTCGGTTACTTCGGCTGCCGTCCGTACCACAACCTGTCGGCCTACTGCCAGCTGTCGTGCTCGATTCCGGGTCTTCGGCCGCAGGATGTGACGAACGCCTACTTCGAGGGCATCGCGCCGCCGGAGGAGTTCCGGGCCATCCGGGAGTCGCCGGTGAGCCGAGTCCGCAGCTTGTCGAAACTGCTGAGGGAACTGCGTGCCGTCGGCGGCCGGCTGACCGGTCTCGAACAGCGGGTCGCGGCGCTGGAGCTCGGCGTGCGCCTGGCCGTGACCGCCGATAACCCGATCGCTGTGCACGACGTGTTCCGCCGGGCCAGGGAGACGTTGATCGAGGCGTGGTCGTGCCACATCATCTGCACCGCCGGCCTGGTGCCGCTGACCGTGTTGCAGCGGAAGGCATACGAGAAGTTGCTGCGGCACCCCGACGAGGCCGCGCGGTGGTTGACCAGACCTCGGGAACTGGTCTGGGAAAGGTTGCACGCCGCCGCGGCGACCGGTGACCAGTACGGTCCGGGCGCGTTCCTGAACTCGTCCTTCTATGAGGTGGCCGATTCGCACGTGCCCTGGCGGGACTACACCGTCCGGCATCGGATCAGCGCACCCCCGACGACGGGTAAGGATCTGCCGCTTCATCCGGCCGACGCCATGATCGGCATGCTGGATTCCTGGCCTGGCCATCCGGCTCGCGCGCTGGCCACCACGGTTGGCGAGACCATGGCCGGTCGTGAGCAGTCCAAGTCCCTGGTGATGCGGACGCTGCACGTCTTCCGGCTGACCCTGCCGCGGTTGGCCGAGCAACTCGGGGTGGACGAGCAGACCTGGCCTTATCTGACGGTCGGGGAGCTCGATGGAATGGTCACGCGGCCGAGTCTGCTCAACCGCGCGGCCCCGCGAAAGGATGCCTGTGCCGCCGCGTTGCGGGTGGACATGCCGGAACATCTGGATCTGACGCACGCGGATTCCCAACCGCGGCCATGGATGCCCTCGGCGCAGCGGCGTACCAGGGGAGTGGCCCCCGGAATCGCTGTCGGACCGGTGATCTCGCCGACGGATGAGCTGCTCGGTGACGGGTATGTGCTGGTGTGTGACTCGGCGGACGCCGACGTCGCGCCACTGCTGCCGTTCGTCGACGGGGTGCTCAGCGATCGTGGGAGCGAGTTGTCGCATATCGCGATTCTGTGTCGGGAGTACCAGATCCCTTGTGTCGTCGGTTTTTCCGGAGCCGCGAAACTAAAAACCGGCACCGGGGTCTCGATCAACGGAAGCACCGGAGAGGTGATCGTGTATGAGCAGTAGTGAAGAGGTCATCACCGTGCTTGAAGAGATCTACGCGGCGCTCAAGAAGGTCAAGCGGGAGATCCGCGGCACGGATCGGATCCGGGAGGACCTCGGCATCGACTCGCTCGGCGCGATCGATCTGCTGGTGGCGCTCGAGGAGCGGTTCGATGTCCGCCTCGTCGACAACACCAAGGTGGCCGGGGTGCGAACCGCCGGTGAGCTGGTTGACCTGATCGCCGAGACGACTGCGACGAAAGCCTGAGTGGAGGCACGATGGTGGCATCGGCCCTGGAAGAGCGGCTGCGATTCACAGTTCTGCACACGTTGGCGATCAAGGGCATGCTCGTCGGGTCACTGGCGGCCAAGGTGACCGGTTTGGCCGAGCGGGACGTCCGCAGCATTCTCGACGCGTTGGCCGAAGGCGGACTGGCCACCTTCCATGCGAGCAGGGCCGCATGGCGGATCTCTCCGGCCGGCAAGCAGCACCACCGCGAGCTGCTCAGCGCCGATCTGGACGAGGAGGCCAAGGCGCTCATCCGGCCCGCATACGACTCCTTCCTGCCGGTGAACACCCGGTTCAAGGCGCTGTGCACCGAATGGCAGGTCCGATCCGGTGCTCCCAACGACCACGCCGACGGTGACTATGATGCCCGGCTGATCGGCAGCCTCGGAGAAGTGCACATCGAAGTGGGTGAACTACTGGACCGGATGAGCGCCGTGCGGGCCCGGTTCGCTGGCTACGGCGTTCGCCTCAGCGATGCGCTCACCCGGCTTCTCGGCGGCGAGACGGCGGCATTCACCGGAGTGCTCAACGACTCATACCACGAGGTGTGGATGGAGCTGCATCGCGATCTGCTGCTGTCCCTCGCGTTGAACCGTTCGGCCGAGGACGGATGAGCGCTGGCTGGCCACTCGGGTCAGAGCACCACGAACTCAGTGACCAGACCCGCATGATCGGACGGCCACAGCCCGGAGGGCAGCCGCTCGGACTCGTGCGCGCCGAGCAGCGTCGCGTGTCGGGGACGTAGCTGTCCGCCCTGCCACAGCACGTGGTCGACCCGGTGGTGCAGCGCGCTGGGCTCGTTGTTCAAGGTGAAGGACTGTTCGCCGGTGAATCCGTCGGCTGACCCGTGCAGTTGCGGCCACGCGTCCCGGTAGCCGGCACCGGTGAGCACTTCGTAGGCGCTGCCCGGCTGGCCGGGGCCGGAATTGAGATCGCCGAGCACGATCACCGGACCGGGTCGTGCTGCGAGCGCGTCGCGCAGCTCGTCGGCCTGTGCGGCGGCCACGCTCGCCTCATACGCCTCCAGGTGGGTGGTCGCCACCCGCACGGAGCGACCGCCGATCTCGACATCGATCCAGCACCAGCCACGTAGCTTGGTGAACACGATGCCGGGGTGGGTAGGGAACCGGAATCGTCGGGTGAACAGCTGGTGCCCGCTCTCGCCTGACGTCAGATCCGCGCGCACCAACAGGGCGTCCCGGTCGGTGAAGCCGATCGTCCTGCCGTCGGTGTGGAAGGCCAACGGCACTGAGGTGGCGATGGCTGCCACCCGGTACTCGCTGTGCTTGGCGAGTTCGGCCATCAGGATCTCCAGGAAGTCGCACCGGTCGTCGCCGTCCTCCCACAGGGCGACCTCCTGGAGACCGACTAGGCTCGGTCGCTGTCTGGCGAGCAGCTCAGCGATCACGACCGCGCGGCCGGGGAAATCAGTGCGTCCGGCATCGGCGTGGGCCACGCGCAATGTTTCGGCCATCTCCGGAACGGAGCGTGCGCTGTAAGTGGGAATCAAGCTTGCACCGAGGTAGAGATTGTAGGTGGCGACGGTGAGCGTCTCGTTCATCGGCTGGCCGCCAATCCGGTCAGCGAGCGGCTGATTCTCCCGTTGACCAAGCGGCGATTATACATCGTGTACCCACCGCGCAGGCACGTGTAGAGGAACACTCCGGTGACCAGCCCGGCGATCGGATTGAACGCTGCGACCACTGCGCTGTGCCGAACATACTCACCGAGCTTGAAAAGCCTCAGATCGGCAAGCCGCTGGGTGCGGCCCCGCTCCGGTTTGGCGAAACACCGGATCAGCCGGGGATAGCACAGGGCGTGGATGCCGGCGGCCACAACCAGGTAAGGAGCAGCCCACCACCCTGAGTCCACCGTCATCGCGAGCATGACGACCGGAACCATCCCGGTGAACCCGAGGATCGCGGCCACCCGGAACGCGGCCGGAGCACCGATCCGCACCGCCAGCGTGCGGTTGCCTGCCTCGGGGTCCCTGTCGATATCCCTCAGTCCCGCGAGGATGTTGTTCGACACGCTGGCCAGCAGGCAGTACGCGAGCACGAGCAGCAGCGAACCGACTGCGCCGCCACCTGCCGCGACCCAGGCGATCACCGCAGGCAGGCTCTGCGGGACGGCCACTGTGATCGACCCGAGCAGCCCGTGGTCCTTGACCTTGGAATAGACCATGGACAGCACGATCCCACTCAGCACCAGGCCGAGGTTGACCCCGAACCGGGCGGTGCTGCCCGACGCCAGCGCCAGTGAGCCGATGGCCGCGACTGCCGTGACCCCTACCGCGATCCAGGTCTGCCGTAGGGTCAGCAGGCCGGACGGCAGCGGCAGGTACGGCGCGGTCACCGCGTCACCCTCGGCGTCCAGAATGTCATTGATCATGAACAGTGCCCCGTTCATACCAACGATGGCGACATAGAGCGCGGCCAGCCGCAGGCCGTGGTCGAGCTCGGGATCGGCGACCACCCAGCCCATGACCATGGTCCAGGTGGCCAGGTTGGTCAGCAGGGTCCGAGACATCCACCAGACCGCCTCGCATTTCAACAGTCCCCGGCGGACCAGGATGGCTGTCGCGCTCATCGGTATCGCCTTTCCTCGAGGGCATTGTGTCGTCAGGTGTTCAGCGCGGCAGCAGCACGGTCTTCACGGTGCTCATCTCCGCCATGGCGTAGCGGATCCCCTCGCGGCCGACCCCGCTCTTCTTCACCCCGCCGAACGGGAGAAACGGTGAGTCGAAGTTCGGGCCGTCGGCGAGCGCCACCGCTCCGACGCGCAACTCGGAGGCAATGCGCATGAATTCCAGATAACTGTCGGTCACCACTCCGGCCTGTAGGCCGTAAACGGTGCTGTTGGCGACCTCGATCGCGGCCTCGACGCCGTCGACCCGGATGATCGGTGCGATCGGACCGAAAGTCTCCCTGGTCACCAGCTCGCTGGTGGGATCAACATGGTCGAGCACGGTCGGGATGAGCAGGCCCCGGTCGCGACTGCCGCCACACAGCAGCTGGGCACCGTCGGCGACCGCCGCCGTGCAGCGGTCCTCGACCAGCGTCGCCGCGCCCACCGAGACGAGTGGACCCACATCGGTTGCCGGGTCCAGCGGGTCGCCGTAGCGCAGTTTCTCGGCCAGCGGCACGATCCGTTCGGCAAGCTCGTCGGCGATCGCGGCGACCGCGATGATGCGTTTGATCCCCCGGCATGACTGGCCGGCGTTGCCGAACGCGCCGGCTACCGCGAGCCGTGCGGCGCGGTCGAGGTCGGCATCGGCGAGCACGATCAGCGGGTCGTTGCCGCCAAGTTCAAGCAGTGTCCTGCGCAGCCCGGCGGCCTGCGCGACGGCCTCCCCGGTCTCCACGCTGCCGGTGAAGCTGACCAGGTCCACGGCGGGATGGGTGACCAGTGCCCGGCCGACCTCGTCGGGCGCACCGGTCACGATCGCGAGCATCTGGTCGGGCAGTCCGGCCCGGTGCAGGATCGCGGCCAGTTCGATGGCGCTGAGCGGCGCCTTCTCCGAGGGTTTGACCACGATCCCGTTGTTCATCGCGATCGCCGGCGCCACCTTGACCACGACCTGGTTGAGTGGGCGGTTGAATGGGGTGATCGCGGCTACCGTGCCGACCGGCTCGGGCAGCGTCATCGCCAGCCGTGGGATTCCTCCGCAAACGACTTCCATGCTCTCGCCACGGATCCGCACGCTCTCCTCGGCCGCGACCCGCAGATTGCCGCACGCCCGGATGATCTCCTTACGGCTGTCCTTCAGGCAGATGCCGGATTCGCGAGTGATCAGGTGGGCGAGCTCGTGCTCGCGGTCGGCGATCTCCCGGGCGGCCGAGGTCAGGATTCGGGCCCGTTGCTCGCCGGTCAATGCGCGGTCGTAACCACTGACCTGCCGCACCGCATGGTCGACCGCGCCCGCCGAGTCGTTCGGCACCATGCCGACCAGCTCGTCGTCCCATGGACTGCGGACCTCGATCTCCGGGTCACCCTGGATCTGGCCACCGAGAAACATCACGCCACTCCTATCGAGGTGTGCTGACCGGTCAAGGTGCCGACGAACGGTGGGCGACCGGTCTCCAATACCTGCCGGATTCCCTCGGCGACCCGGCGGCGAGAGCTCGCCTCGGACTCCGCGGACAGGAAGGCGCGGTGGCTGGTCACCAACACTCTCGGCAGGGTCACGAGACGCGAATACGCCGGGCTCTGGTGCGGGTCCTCCGGGGAGAAGACGTCCAGAGCGGCACCGCCGATGGCACCCGCACGTACCGCGTCGTACAACGCTTGGGCGTCGATCAGCCCGCCGCGCGCGGTGTTGACCAGCAGCGCGTCCTGGCGCATGGTGTCCAGCGCCGTCGCATCGATCAGCCCGCGGGTCTCGTCGGTCAGCGGGCAGTGCAGCAACACGACATCGGACTGGGCGAGCAGCTCAGGCAGCTCGACTTTCTCCACTCCGTACCCGGCCATGTGGTCGGCGTGCAGGTAGGGGTCGGTCGCCACCACCCGGCGGTAGAAGGTGCGCAGCCGGTGCGCGACGGCCTTGCCGATCCGGCCGAGCCCGATGATGCCGGCCGTCAGCCGGCTCAACCGTCGCGGGATCGATCCGTGGTAGATGTCGAACCTCCCACCGGCCAGGTCGTTGTGCTGATCGATCAGGCCGCGCTCCCAGGAGAGCACCATGGCGATGGTGTGTACGGCCACCTCATCGACGCAGTAATCCGGGACGTTGAAACCGATCAGCCCCCGTTCGGTGAGCAGCGGCACGTTGAGATTGTCGGTGCCGACGCCCTGCCTGGCCACCACCTTCAGCGTTGAACCGGCGGCGTCGAGCAGCTCGGGCGTCACCGGGCATCGGTACACGCCGAGCGCGCAGGCACCGGTCACCGTGTCGAGCAGGGCGGCGCCCTCAGTCGCGTACCGCCCGGAGCTCAGCGGACCGAATCGCAGGTCGACCGTGTTCCCGAAGACCTCACGTTCAATGGTCGCCCGGTCGGGGTCGACGCGGCGCCCGTCGGCCACGGCCCAGGCGGGATCGGTGTACACGACGATCGACGGGGACATCAGCACTCCTTCGCGGGTCGGGCTCACAGCCGGGCGAGAACCAGTTCGCGCAGTGCTTCGCGCGGGACGTACCTGGGATTGGCGGTCATTCTCGGCGAATCCATGGCAGCATCGACCAGCGCGTCGACATCGGCCACCGCGACTCCGAAGCCGGTGAGTTCCATGCTGAGCCCGGCTCCACGCAGCAGGTCGTCGATCGCCCCCGGGTGATCACCGGCGCCGGCGGCGCGCAGGCAGCTGGTGATCTCCCGGATCCTGGCCAGAACGAACCGGACCCCTCGGGGATCGGCGACATCAGCGGGCCCGACTCCGGCGTTGTAGTCCAGCACCGGCCGGAGGAAAACTCCGCAGGCGTGGCCATGCGGTACTCCGAACCTGGTGGTGAGCAGATAGGAGAGCGCGTGCGGCACAGTGGTCTGGGTGATGTCGATGGCCAGCCCGGACAGCGTCGCGGCCTGACTCATCGCGATCCTGGCGGGCAGGTCACCGTCGCCGGTGGCGCGTTGGAGGTGGCCAGCGGCCAGCGTCATCGACTCCAGCGCGTAACGCCTCGATCGATCGGTGGAGCTGATCGACCAGTAGGACTCGATCGCCTGGCTGAGTGCGTCGGCGCCCGTGCTCGCGGTGATCCACGGCGGTACCGACAGGGTGAGCGCCGGATCGATGACGGCGATGTCGGCGAGCAGCCGGGGGTGGTGCAGTGATCGCTTGCGGCCCTGCACAGTCAGCACGGCGATCGAGGTGACCTCGCTGCCGGTGCCTGCGGTGGTCGGGACCAGCACCAGCAGGTGGGTTCGTTCGTTGACCAGCGCCCTTACCCCATTGGTGTAGCTCTCTTCCGGCGAATGGTCCTGGGGAGCCAGCGCGGTTATCGCCTTGGCGTAATCGAGGACGCTGCCACCGCCGATTCCGATGACGGCGTCGACCCCGGCGGCCCGCAGCCGGGCCACCCCGGGGGTGAGGTCGGCCAGGTCGGGATCTGGCCGGATGCCGGCCACGCGGGTTACCTCGATGCCGTTGAGCAACTGCTCGACACTCGCGGCCCCGGAGTCGACATAGGACTTTCCGCCGGTGACGAGCAGACAGGAGCGCACCCCACGGGCTCGCAGCAACGCCGGCAGCTCGCGGATCACTCCGGCCCCGGCCCGCCGCTCGATCCGGCCACGTGGGGCAGTCGGCGTCACAGCCTGGTTCTGCTGACGTGCTCAGCCGGGTAGTAGCCGTTCCCGACCTCTCGCGCGGTCGGCTCGCGCACTCCCTGCAGCTCGAAGAGTTCCTTCATCGGTGCGATCCGCGACTCGACCCGCGTTGTCGTTCCGCTGGTCCTGATCTCCCGCAGTGTTTCGTCCATCGCCCGCACTCCGGCGCGAATGGCCTGGTTGGCGTAGATGACCATGCGCGCGCCGGCTTCGGCGAGCTCGTCCGCGGTCACCTGGTGGTAGCTGGTGGGCACGACCACCACCGGAAGCCGCTGATTCCACCCCCGCAGGAAGGTAAAGACCTGTTCCGGGGTGCGTGCCTTGGACTGGACCAGGATCGCATCTGCCCCGGCATCGGCGTAGATGTGTGCGCGGCGCAGAGCCTCGTTGACGTCGAACCCGGCGATGAACGCCTCGGTCCTGGCGATGATCACGAAGTCCGTTCCGCGCTGGCTCCGCTTGCCGACGGCGATCTTATCGGCGAAATCCTCCGCCAGCTCGAGATCTTGGCCGCCGCCGAGGAAACTGTTCAGTTTGGGAAAGCGTTTGTCTTCGATGCACACCGCGGCGATCTCGGCGAGCTCGTAGTACTTCACCATGTGGCTGACGTTGAGGCTGTTGCCGAACCCGGTGTCGCAGTCGGCGATCACCGGGATGTCCACCGCGTAGTTCATCACTCGTGCCGCATGCAGGTAATCAGTCATCGTGAGGATGCTGGCGTCGGGCACCGCATGGCAGGTGGACAGCGCGAAACCGGAGGCCCAGACGGCGGAAAAGCCGTTGGACTCGACCAGCTTCGCACTCATTCCGTCGTGCGCGCCCGCAACCTGGACGATGTCGCCATGTTCGAGCATTTCGCGTAGCCGGCCGCTCTTGTTGATCATCGTTTTCCTCGTCTCTGCCCGTTGGTCGGGCTGGTGCGCGATGGGTCGTACCACTGGCCGTTGTCCGACACCAGTCGCCGCACAGTCGCCCTGCCGAGCGCGGCGGCCTCCCGGCGGGCGTCGCCGGAGACCTTTCCGCCGATTCGCAGGGCGAGTACCGCGGCGCTGCCGTCGCCGCAGCGGGTGAAACCGTGCGGTACGAATGGTTTGAGATAGAGCGAATCGCCCGGTTCGAGCCGTGCGCCGAATCGCTCTCCTCGGTGCTCCCAAGCCAGATCGACCGGGTCGGGGCCGAGCACGTAGCAATACTGGTGCAGGCCGGTGCGCTGGTGAGCGGCGGCCGGATCGGAGCCGAGCACCTCGATCTCCAGTGCCCGCGAGCTCGGACACAGTCGGGTGCCGGCCAGCGCCTTGACCCGATACGCCGGGGCGTCCACGTCGGGCACAAACCAGGTCTGCGCGGCGGCACCGCGCATGATCTGCACGCCGTCACGTTCGGTTCCGATCATCGGCAGGAGATCACGGGAGTTGACCCGCAGCGCCTCGGCCAGCGTGTCAACCTCCGCCGCCGAGGGCGTGGCTCGTCCAGCGAGTAGCTCGGCAACGCGCTGCGGTGCCATCCCGCTGGTGCCGGCCAGCTGAGCCGGCGTCAGCAGGGTGTCGGCGAGCTGCTCGGTCAGCAGATGTGCGAACGCCGACAGCTCGTCGTCGGCCGCCGGGGCGTACTGCTGGGCGAGCTCGGGACCCAGCGCACCGATCTCGTGTTGCGCGTCGCCGAGTAACCGGCCACCGTAGGTCAACGCCAGGATCAATCCGGGTTCGGCGCCGCGGCGGGTGAAGCTGTGCGGAGCATAGGGGAGCCCGGACACCGAGTCCCCGGTGTTCATCACCGCGCAGTGGCGACGGCCCTCCCACTCGTAGTAATAGTTCACCGCTCCGACGAAATAGGTGAATTGGTACAGGAAATGACCGTTGTTCCAGCGCACCGCGGGGTTGTTTGGATCATCATCGGTGACCGGCTGAAGCATCTTGATCCACTCCGGTCGGAACATCGCCACTCGGCTCATCGCGGTATCGCGGTACTCGTAATAATCGGTGCCGCCACGCTGGAAGACCCGGCTGGTCTTGGCCGATTCGTCGGCCCGCATCACGATGACGCCGTCCGGGGCGTCGTCATGGATCGGGAAGAAGTCGCGCTCGTTGACCGGCCAGCTGCTGACCGCACGGCGCACCAGCTCGGCAGGAACGTCCATCTCCCCGGCGATGATTCGGTCGATCAGCTCGGGCTCGACGCCGAGTTCGGCTGCCGCGGACTCGGTGTTGCGTTTGAGGTCGTTGATTATTCCGCGAAATGTCGCGCCGGTCCTGCTCCGGTAGCTCCGGTCAGTCATGACGCCTCCGCCTCGGTGATGCGATCGGTGAATCGTCTGGCGACCTCGGTCGGCGAGCGCGCCGAAGTCACTCTCGGTGGCGCCGTTGCGTGCTCGCGCGCGACCTTCACATGGAGAAACGTGGGTCCTGGCCCGCTCAACGCGGCTGTGGTGGCCGTGTGCAGGGATGCCCGGTCGGTGCAGCGGTGGACCTGCCGGTAGCCACAGGCCCTGGCGACGCCGGCGAGGTCGGTGTGATCGGCCGTGGTGTCCTGGTCGCCGGTGGAATCGTAGGATTCGTTGTCCACCACGATGTGCACCAGATTCGGTGGTGCGCAGGCCCCCACGGTGGACTGTGTGCCGAGATGCATCAGCGCCGCCCCATCCCCGTCGAACACCACGAACCGCCGGTCCGGCTGGGAGATCGCGCAACCGAGCGCGATCGCGATGGCATGGCCCATGGAGCCCTGCATGTAGAAGTTGGCCGGGCGATCCCGGATGGCGAACAGCTCCCGCGAGGTGATCCCGGTGGTGGAGATGATCGCGTCATCATCGGTGAGCCGGTCGAGTACCTGGCGCAGCACCGCACCCCGGCGCAGCGGGTAGCTCGTGGCAGCGGGGTACCGGCCCGGCCCATCGGAGAGCACACCCTTGCGCAGCAGCAGCGCGACCGGTCGACCGGTCTTGTCCATCTCCCGATCTGCAGCGTCCATGATGGACGGGAGCTCGTCGGGGTCGTCGGGCAGCGTCCAGTGGCTGACCCCCAACTCGTGGAACAGCGCCGGAGTGCTGGCCCCCATGACCGCGTGCTGCGGTTCGTCGGCGGGCAGGTCCGGGCATCCCCGCCAGCTGACGATCAGCAGGCACGGCAGCGCGAACGGGATCGAAAGGGAAGCCAGCGGGTTGATCAGATTGCCGAGCCCGGAGTTCTGTAACAGCACCACCGACCGGGTGCCTGCCAGCGCTCCTCCCGCCGCGACCGCCAGCGCGGCGCCCTCGTTGGCGGCAGGTACATAGTAGACGTCCGGATCGTCGAGCAGGACGTTCACGACGCCTTTGAAGAACGAGCACGGAACAGCTGCGAACAGCCGGAAACCGCGATCCTTCAGCGTTGAGCAGAAACCTACCGACTCAATCATGGTTACCGTCCGGCTCGGTACGCGGTCACCGTGGACAACAGCTCGCAGGCCCGGCGGTGACCGAGCGAGCCGGCGCGCGCCGCGGTCTCGGTGAACGAGGTGCATCCGTCCGGCTCGACACCGCCACCGACGGCAAGGACCGGAACCGGATCTGCGGTGTGGATGCCTGCCCGCCACGGAGTGGCGTGGTCACCGGTCACGAGCAACGTGTCGACCGGGCGCATCCGGGGCAGCAGTTCGGCGATGAGCAGCTGGTCGACCCGCTCGAGTGCGGTGACCTTGCCGTCGAAATCCCGATCGTGCGCGGCTTCGTCTGCTCCCTTGACGTGAACGTAGACGACGTCTGCGGAGTCCTTGGCCACGGCTTCGGCCAGGTCGGCATAGTAGGTGGTCTCATTCATCTCCGCGGCGCGCCGACAGTCCACCCAGGCGGCATCCATCAACCGGGCGAGGCCACGTTCGGCAGGTACCTGGCCGTACAACGTCAGCGTGCGGCCGTGCAGCTCGCGAAACGGCCGCAGTTCGGGAAGTCGGTCGCCGCCGTCCCGAACGATGATCTGGTTCGCCGCCAGCTTGCCGTTGGCCAGCCGGGTGCGGTTGATCTCACTCGCGGCCAGCACTGACGCGCTGCGCGCGAGGAAGATCTCGACCAGGTTCGCGGTGTCGCGGCTGGCCGTCGAGAAGTCGAGCGGGCAGCAGCGGACCGGGCCATCGCCATGGTGTCGCCTCGGCACGCCGAAGGCACCGACCCGGTCGTACTCCGGGTCGGTGTTGGTCACGTTTCCACTCAGCTTTCGGGTGGCGCTGTGCAGGGCGAGCACCCCGCGGTGCCGCCCGAAACCCATGACCTCGAAGCCGGCGTCGTGGTCGGCGAGCGAGACGCCGGTGCGTACCTCATCGAGCAGCCCCTGTAGTTCGACATCGGACAGGTCGCGGGCGGTCCGGCGGTCGAAGCGTTGCGTCCCGGCGTCGTAGCTGGCCATGTTCAGCCGGAAGCACACGGTCGAAACGTCGGCACGGGGACGGAGAAACCCGTTGCCGAACCCCTCGAGCGGCCCTCGGCCGGTGTAGTGCTCGATCGGTTCGTAACCGAGTAGGGCCAGCGCTCCGGAGTCCGATTCCGGGGGGATGTCGCTGTCGATCACGGTGAGGGTGCCGAGCGCACCTCTCACCGAGAGCGCGTCCAAATGGGGCAACCGGGCCTGATCGAGCGGGGTAGGCCCGTCCGCCGGACGGTCGGCGGCGCCGCACAAGGCAAGCAGAATGATCTTATCAGCCACGTTTCACTCCCGGTTGCACGCCAAGCCGGTCTGCTGGAACCCGCCGGATGACCTCGGCCGTCGCGCTGGGAACGAGGTGTTCCCACGGCTGCCCGTGCCGGATTCGTTGCCGGATCGCGGTCCCACTGGTCACCGCGCTGGTGCTGCGCCACAGCACCTCGCAGTGGCGGCCGAGCTCGGTGAAGCGCCGGAGCTTCTCCTCACCCCAGGCGTCGTAGATTGTCATCAGGAACGCCGCATCGTCGGGCACGTAATACTTCAGTCGCTCCGGAAAGCTGTGTGGAAACGGCACGATCCGGAACTCCTCGGGCGCCACCCCGTTCTCCCCGAGCGCGCCGTCGACCATCAGGTGGCGCTCGTAGAAGGTGAACGGATTGGCTGACTCCTCGGCTCGATGCGGGGCGGTGGTCTCCACCGCTACCTGGGTGGGATCAGGATTGGTGATACCCACTATCAGGGTTCGGCAGCGGCTCTTGCCCGCCAGCAGGTACTCCAGGTGCCCCACGTGTAATGGCTGAAACCGGCCGTGCACGACCGCGACGTCGAGCCGGTTGCCGCTCATCAGGCTGCCCTTCCCGCTCGGGCGGCCGGTCGCACCCGGTCCGCGAGCGGCGGCACGAGCAGTGCGATCGCCACGGCCACCGCGGAAACCGCGGCACCCACCTTGAGCGCGATGTCCAGGCCGGCGCTGAAATCCGTGACATCGGCGTAGCCGCCCGTCGCCGCGAACACGGCGCCGAGAACCGCGACTCCGAGTGTCGTGCCGAGCTGGCGGAATGTTGTTCCCGTACCGGAGGCCATGCCTTCGTACCCCGGGGGTACGAAGGCGAGGATGAGCCGCGACACCTGGCCGAAGAACAGGCCAGCGGCGATTCCGATCAGCATCAGGGCAGGCAGCAGCCCCAGATAGTCCACTCCGGAACGGGAGACCACACTGAGCCAGCCGAGCGCGGCCGCCTGCAGCGCGAGAGCGATCACCACTGTTGCGCGCCCACCGATACGCCGGTCAAGCGGGCCGATCAGCGGCGCGACCACGGCCGGCATCGCCGCGGCCGGCAATATCGCCAAGCCCGTCGCCAGCGCCGAGTAGTGCAGCTCCAGCTGCAGAAACTGCGTCAGTAGGAAGATCGAGCCGAACAGGCCGAACGCCATCATCAGGTAGATCGACACCGACGCGGCGAAGCCCCTGGCGCGGAACAGGACCATGGGCAGCATCGGGAAGCGGGTATGCGACTCCCAGGTCACGAATGCGGTGAGCAGCACCACTGCGCACCCCAACGCTCCCAGCACCGGGTAGCTGGTCCAGCCGTGATCATTGCCGTTGATCAATCCGAAAACCAGCGCAAGCAGACCACCGCTGGCCAGTAGCGCTGCCGGAACGTCCAGCTTGCCGTGCGGGCCGCGAGATTCGCTCAGCTTCAGCCACGCGGCTGGGATCAGCAGGGCACCGATCGGAACATTGATCAAGAAGATCCACTGCCAACGTGCACCCGAAACGATTGCGCCGCCCACCACCGGGCCGATGGCGATGGCGATTCCGCTGATGGCGGTCCATCTGCCGAGCACGGCGGCCCTTCTGGTCCGTGGGGTGGCGCCGGCCAGGATTGTCAGGGCCAGCGGGGAAACCAGCGCCGCACCGAGACCCTGGCCGGCTCGTGCCCCGACCAGGGCGTGAATGTTCGGGGCGAACGCCGCGATCGCGGACGCGACGGTGAACAGCAGCAGGCCGACGACGAAGACCCTTCGGCGTCCGAAGCGATCACCGAGGGCGGCTCCGGACAGCTGGAAGACCGCGTAGGTCAGCGTGTAGGCGCCGACAGTCCATTGCAGGCCTTCGATGCCGGAGTCGAGACTTTTCCCGATTGCCGGCAGCGCGGTGACCACCACCAGGTTGTCCAACGCCACCATGAACGCGGCTACCGCAGTGAGCAGGAAGGTCCACGGCGGAACCCTGCTGGTGGAGGTCAGAGTAGGAAGATAGCCGTGGGCGGCGGCCATTCAAATCCCCCTCAGACTTCACGCAGGTACGTCATCCGTTCCTGGATGATGCCCGCTCCGGACCCGGTTTGGCGACCAAATATGTGCACCGTCATATGTGCACCGTCGGTGGTCACATGGAATCACGGGATCGGCCACGATTCGAAAGACTTGATCACTATGCTACACGCCCGCCGAGCGGGTCGGCAAGATGATGTATCTGCACCGCGCATTGCCTCCTCAGTAGAAGTGGACGCCGCTTCGTGTACCGGCCGCTGGGCGGCAGCGGGAGAGGGGGAACATCGCAGATGTTGAGCGCGTGGGGCTATGTCGTCTGCCGGCTGAGATGGTCGGTTCTCGGCGCTGGACTGGCGATCTTTGTCCTGGCGGCCGGGTGGGGTTCCGGTGTGTTCGGAGATCTGGCCGGTGCCGGTTTCTCCGATCCGGGCAGTGAATCCGCCCAGGCCGATCAGGTCGAAGACAGGGATCTTCTGCGCGAAGAGCCGGATGTGGTCCTGCTCTACCGGAGCAATGACCTCACGGCCGACGATCCCGAGTACCGCGGCTCCGTCGAGGACGATCTGGCCCAGCTGGCGCCCTCGGACGTTCTCGATGTCCAGACGCCGTGGTCGACTGGCTCTCCTCGGCTGGTTTCCACCGACGGGCACAGCATTGCCGTGCCACTGCGCCTCGTCGGCGCGGACGAGTCCGCTCGGAAGGACGTGTTCGAACGGATAAGGGATGAGCTTTCCAGCCCGCCGACGGGATTCGACATCGAAGTGGGCGGGGATCTGGCCATTGACTATGACATCAAAAGTCAGGTCAGAAGCGACATCCAGAAGGCCGAGCTCCTGTCCCTGCCCATACTGCTCGCGCTGCTGATTCTGTTACTCGGCGGCGTCGTCGCCGCGACTGTGCCGCTGGTAATCGGGGCCGTGGTCATTGTCGGCGCATTCGCCTTGCTCCGGGGTTTGACCCAGGCGACCGACGTGTCGGTGTTCTCCGTCAACGTCGTCATCATGCTCGGGCTCGGGCTCGCGGTGGACTATGCGCTGCTCATGATCACACGGTTCCGGCAGGAGCTGCGCCGGCAGGATACGGTTGCGGCCGCGATCGCCCAGACCTTGGCGACCACCGGGCGCACGGTGCTCGTCTCCGGAGTCATCGTCGCAACCACGCTCGCCACCCTGCTGCTGTTCCCGCAGGTCTACTTCCGTTCGATCGGCCTGGCGGGAATCGCGATCACGGCCCTCGCGGTGCTGGCAGCGTTGACCATCCTGCCCGCCGTCCTGGCCGTGCTGGGTCCTCGCATCGACGCGCTCGCCGTGCTGCCCGGCTGGGTACGGGGGAGTCGGGAGCTCCCCGGCTCATGGTTCCGGTTCGCGAAGGCGGTGATGCGGCGGCCGATTGCGGTGCTACTTGTGATGGTGCCGCTGCTGCTCCTGCTCGGCCTCCCCTTCCTGAGGGTGCAATTCGGTCAGATCGACTACCGGGCACTGCCCCAGGAAACCGAGAGTCGCCAGGTCGCCGAACAGCTCACTGCGGACTTCCCGGGTGGTGAGCCGGATCCGATCAATGTGCTCGTCACCTTCCTATCAGGCGCTCCCAGCCCTGCCGCAACTGTGGCATTGGGCGAGTACATCGAGAGGCTGCGGGGCCTGCCCGGGGTCACGTCCGCCATGGTCACGGCCGAGGCAGGGGCCACGGCGCGAGTGAGCGTGCGGCACCCCTACGGTGAAGAGGAGCCGGCCCAGTCGCGTCGCCTGGTGGCCGACATCCGCGCCACTACGCCGCCGACAGGTGGCCAGGCGTTGGTCGGCGGCAGTGTCGCCGAGTTGGTGGACCTGATCGACAATCTGCGGAAGATCTTGCCCTTCATGGTGGCGACGATGTTCGCCATGACACTTCTCGTCCTGTTTCTTGCTTTCGGGTCGGTCGCGCTGCCGCTGGCCGCGGTGGTGCTGAGCGTCTTGTCGATGTCGGCGTCATTCGGTGCGATCGTCTGGGTATTCCAGGACGGACATCTGTCCGGCCTGCTCGGTTTCACGCCGACCGGCACGGTGGAGGCCACCCAACCGATCCTCATGTTCGCCATCGCGTTCGGTCTGTCGACGGACTATGCGGTGTTCCTCATCTCCCGCGTCCGGGAAGAGTGGGATCGTACCCACGACAACACGCTGGCTGTTGCTACCGGGATGGAGCATACCGCTCCTATCATCACCAGTGCTGCGCTCCTGCTCGTCGTCGTTGTCGGCGCATTCTCGTTATCGGGCATCAGCTTTGTCAAAATGATCGGTCTCGGCTTGGTATTCACCATTCTGATCGACGCGACTGTGATCCGGGCGATCCTTCTGCCTGCGACGATGGGACTGCTGGGACCGGCGAGCTGGTGGCTGCCGTCTGCACTGGCCGGCTTCGTCCGGCGCTTCGGCATCCGTGACGCACCCGCTTTCGGACAGCTGCGCGGGCCGGTTCCGACACCATTGCCCGAGGACGCCTTGCCGGCTGTGCGCGAGCTGGCCCGGCTGCATGCCACGACCTGGGATGACCCCGCGCTGGCCCGGCTGGCATGGCTGAACCATCTCGACCCGGTGACTGCCGGGACGTGGCAGAAGCTGTACCACGATGCATGGCGTTCCTTGACGTCCCGCCCGGAGACTGTACTGGAACCCGAGTTGTTCGCCATCGGTACCGCACTGGACCGGAGCGACTTCGCGGGATGGGTGTGCGCCAACCATGGCCATCGCGCCCTGCTCCATGCCGACTTACACCTCGATCTGCCGTTCACCACCGGTGTGGAGAGTCGACGCGAGGCAGTCCCCGTGAACGGGCAGCTGGTCATGCATGCCCCGCCGCTGATCGACGTGGCGTACCTCGTCGGCCGGCTGCCCACCGAGGTGCGACGGGCTACTGAGTGGGACTTGGTGGGTGCTTACCACGCCCATTTAGTCGAGGGGGGAATCACCGGATATCCGCTTGAGCAGTGTTGGCGGGATTACAAGCGGTGGATCTGGTTCGGCGTCTTCAGCGTCGTCGTGTCTGCTGCCCGTATCATGTCCGACGATGAGCTGCGCAGCCACATCAATACTGTCATCCGGTACCTGACACAGGCCCTGGACCACGAGGCGGTCCGCTTCCTCACCCGGACCTCGGTACGAGGGGAGATTTCGCGATGACGGATCGAAACAGTTCCCTGGCGCAGGAATACGAGAGTCCTCGGCGTCGCGGCCCGCGCGGCCGACTGCGGACGGCGGTGGTGGCCTGCGCCGCAGCAGGAATAGTGCTCGGCGGCATCGTGTGGTCCTCGACAGGCGCTGAGGAGAACGTGCCCTGTGACGGGGCCACCCGCCCGTTGAACGTCTCCGCGGCGCCGGAGATCGCTGGTGTCGTCGCCGATCTGGTGGCCACGACGTTTCCCGGAAATCAAACGAGTGCCTGTGCACCGCCCGTCGTAACAGCCATTGACCCCGCGGAGGTCGCGGACGCGATTGCGGCCGAGCAGGGTGATCGCCCTGATGTCTGGATCGCCGATTCCTCCGTATGGGTGAATCGGAGCTCTCCGATCGGCCGAGGACTGCCACAGAACAATGTCTCCGTCGCCCGCTCGCCGATCGTGGTGGCATTGCCCGAGGATGTGGCCGGGCAGCTCGGTCAGCCGGATGTCCAGACTCTGCTGCCCGCCCCAGACGTCGCCGCCGGCCCGGTCCAGTTCGCCCTCGCCGACCCCAACCGCTCCGCGCCGACGGTGGGATTGGTACTCGGATTGCAGTCGGCTCTCGCCGATCGGCCCGACGCGAGAGCAATCCTCACGGGCGTGATACGCGCCGCCGAGCGGACCAGTCAACGGTCTGACCAGCTGCTGGCCTCTCTGCGCCAGGGCACGGCTCGCGTCGTTCCGACGACGGAGCAGCAGGTGTGGTTGCGTAACGCGCAACGTCCGCGCAGTCGAGCCAGCGTGGTCTACCTGCCCGAGGAGGGCTACACCCTGGACTACCCGTACATCGTGCTCTCCTCCGAGCACGCTCAGCGGGTCCGCGCGCAGCGGCTGCTCGACCAGCTCACTGGTGACATCGGGCAACAGCGGCTGCAGGCTGCGGGATTCCGTGACGTACGCGGGGCGGCGGGTCCACAGCTGAGCGCGGTGGACGGTATCGATCCGGCTCGCACCGACGTCGGTGCGGTGCCCGACACCGGGAGTATCGACACGGCGATCCGTGCCCTCACGTCGATTCAAAGTGGGTCGCGTCTGCTCACGGTCCTCGACGTCTCGGGATCCATGGCGGCGCTGGCCCCTGGGGGCGGCGGGGTCAGCAAACTCGACGTGGCGCTTCAGGTAGCGGTGAACGGCCTGGCGCTCTACCCCGACGACACCGAGGCCGGGCTGTGGACCTTCTCGACGAACCTGGCGCCCGGCGTTGACTACCGGGAGCTGGTGCCCGTGATCCGGCTCGGCAAGAACCCCGATGGCACCACCGGGAGGGAGCGGCTGGCGCAGGCCCTAGGGTCGATCCAGGCGGTACCCAACGGCGAAACGGCCTTATACGACACGGCGCTGGCTGCTGTTCGATCATTGCGCGAAAGCTGGCGTGCGGACAGCGTCAATTCGGTCGTGCTGTTGACAGATGGCAAGGATGATGACCCTGACGGGATCACGCTGGAAATGCTGCTCGCGACACTGCGAGCGGAACATGATCCGGCGCGTCCCGTGCTCCTGCTCACGATTGCGTACGGGGCCGACGCGGATACCGACGCCCTCACGGCGATGAGTGCTGCTACCGGCGGCGAGATGTATCGAGCGCAGGATCCGCGGCAGATCCGTGAGGTCGTGCTCGAAGCGATCGGACGTAGGGCCTGCCGACCCAACTGCTGATGAAGTGGTCGAGTGAGCCGCAGCGGATACAGGTCAGGATTGGAGTACGAGCTCTACCGAGTCGGGTACGAGCAGGTGTTCGTGCAGACCCTCGCGGTTCGCCACCCACAGTCGGAAGTTGTGGAGAGCGAGTTGCCGATCACCGGCAAGCGTGCATCGACCGAGCTGCTTGTCGGCGTCGAGAACGAGAACCCGGTCGCCCCGGCTTCCTATCCACACGTCGCCGTCGAGGGCGGGGCCTTGGACGGACCAGCTGGCCAGACCTCGGGCGGCACGGATTCCCACCCGGACGACCGTGTGACTGATCCGAGCGGCGACTGCGGTGACACCGAACAGCCGCTCGATGGCATCGAGCTGGGCATGCGAGCTGAAGTAACCACTGTTGAGCAGGGGCCATCCCAGGAACAGTGCGTTGCCCGCGACGACGGTGGGGTGCTGAGCCCATCGGGGGTCGGACAGAAACCCTGCGGTCTCGCTGGCGTCGACGTAGCGCTGGGTGAAGACGAAGGCGGGGGAGCGTAACCCGTGAAGGCCGTCATGGCCGATGAAACGGGCCCGCGGGCAGGTGTCGGAGGGCCACACTGGTTCACCGGGCGGTTCCTCCACGGTGATGCCCAGGTCGGTGAACACCTGGCTGGTGTGATGGCGGGTGTAGATCGCGACTTTTCCGGCGCGGAACCACACTGCGGCGACCAGCTCTCCCGCTACGAGAGGCCGGAGTGCGGCACAGCGCGCTTCATAGCCGTCGATCAGTGTCTCGGCGCGGTCTGCTCGGTCGGTCAACCAGGCCAGGTCGCGGAGTCGTTCGATGAATGCGGGCCGGTCGTCGGGGCTGCGCCGGTCGGCCAGCAGGATCATCGGGGCGACACCCGCCAGCGGCGACTTCCGAAGTCGCCGCTCCTCGCCGCGCCGGTCCTCGTCCCCGCCGAGGGCGAGGATGAGATCGGGATTCACCGCGCGGATACGCTCGGCATCGGGCGGCTCGTGGTACCAACCGACGTCGGCGACCTGATGGGGAACGTGACCGTGCAAGGCGGGTGGCCAGTGGCCACGCTGCAGGGTACGGAGGTCCTCGTAGGTGGAGGAACCCACCGGAACGACACCGAGGGCGAGCAGGCACTCGGTGATCCGCGCGGGCTCCAGTGCGACGATCCGGTGGGGCCGTTCCCGGACCTTGGTCTGGCTTCCGCGCGGGTTCGTCCACAGCTTTGCAAAGTCTGCCTCGCTCACCGGGCACCTCGAGGGTGACGACGGCCCGGCTCGTCAGCCTGCCCCATGTCCGCGTACCTTCCCTCCAGCTCGTATCATATCCGCTCATGAGAAGATTAAAGTCTGTATCATCCGTATATGCGGGTGATAGCATCTTGACAATCCGTTTTTACGGAAACAGTATGTGCTTGAGTGATCCTCGTCGGAAGGTGGCCGCAGGATGCGGTTCGGCATGGAGGTCCTGCCCATGATCGGCCTGCTCGCCACTCTGCGCCCGGCTGACTCTGATGACCACGACGGCAGCCCGACCGGCGGCACCCACGGTGACCCCACCACGGGGCGGACGCCGGCTGTGGCAGTGATCGGCGACCGGGCTGTCCACCGGGTCACGCTGACCGTGGCCGCACTTCCGACATTCCCATTGGCGACATTCCCATTGGCGACATTCCCATTGGCGACACTCCGATTGGAAAGGATTTAGACGTGACTCTTGTTGCCTTGACAGTAATCGTCATAGTGTTGTTGGTTGCTGTTCTGACGAACTATCTTTTCCTGGTGGGCATGCTACTCAACCGAATTGCAGAAAATCTCGGCGACTGCCTGCAGAGTGTCAAGAATATTCGTGACCAGGCCGAGTTAATTGGGCCTGGTGTGATAAGCCTGAACCACATCGGCAAGGAATTGGTCGGTGCGCTGCCACTGCTGTACGGAAGTGCCGAGCGCCTCATCGACGCTAAGCCGGCTCCTGTTGCGGCTACTCCGTCTGGTTTGGGTTACCTGGATGTGTGACGACGCTACCGGACTGCTGGTGCTGCGGCGGTACCTATGGTGCGGCTGATGCGGATAGCGTTTTCCGCCGAGCTGGATGAACTGATGAGAGATCTCGCTGGCATGGGTCGGCTGGTCAGTCAGATCATGATCAATGCATCGGCGGCGCTGCTCCAGGCCGATCTGACGCTCGCCGAGCTGGTGATCGCTCGGGGTGAGGAGCTGGAGCTCCAGCACCACGACGCGAGGCGGCGCTGTCGCACGCTGCTCACGCGGTACGCCCCGGCCGCTACCGATCTGTCGGCGGTGGTCACGGCCCTGAACACAGTGGGTGATCTACAGCACATGGGTCACCTGGCCCAGTGCATCGCCAAGATCGTCCGTCTCACCCATCCGAATCTCGCCATCCCGGAAGACGTCCGCACGCTGATCGCCCAGCTGAGCCTGCTCGCCAGTGGACTTGCGCACCAAGCAGCCACCGCGATCGAGAGGCTGGACCCGCTGGCCAGCGACCGGCTGATCCGAGCTGACGACGAGGTTGACGCCCTACGCCGCCAGCTGTCCTGTATCGCGCTCGCCGAGAACTGGTCACACGGGCCAGGGCCGGCCGCCCACGTCGTACTCATTGGCCACTACTATGAGCGCTTCGCCGACCATGCGGTGGCGATCGCCAAGCAGGTCTGTTCCTTGGTCATCGGGATGGATTCCGGAGTCACCTCCGCACACTAGCGTAGTGTCTTTTTAACGTATGCTGAGAAATCCTCGATGCGCGCCGGTTAGCATGGGCTTCCTTCATACCGAGCTGCGACCGACCGCGGTCGCCGAGGAGATAGAGCATGCGGGTCTGGACCGGCTGGGTGTTGCAGTACCGGATGGTGGTCGTACTTTTCTGGGTGGGTCTGGCGGGGCTGGGTGGGGCACTGGCTCCGCGGACGGTGGACGCCCTGAGTTATGATTTCGCGTTGCCCGGCCAGCCCGCGTATGAGGCGAATCAGGAGATCGTCGAGCAGGTCGGCTCGGGTGGGGTGAACGATCCCTTACTGCTCACGCTCACCGTGCCGAACGGCAGCTCGGTCACCGACCAAGCCGTGCAGGATCAGTTCACCACGGCGGTGAACCAGGTCACCTCCGTTGTGCCCGGTGCCAGAATCGCCTCGTACCCCAGCACGCAGAATCCGGCGTTCCTGAGTGCGGACCAGCGGACGACGTTCGCGTTGGTCTATCCACCCCCGACCCCCGGGCCGGAGCCGTACGCCGCAGCGCGGCCCGCATTGGAGGCCGCGGTCGCGGACGTGGAGGTAGCGGGCGCACCGCTACGGCTCACCGGAGTCGAGCTGCTGGAAACCTCGCCGGTTGCCGAGGACCGCGGCCTGTTCTTCGAAGTCATCCTCGGTGGCGTAGGTGCGTTCGTGGTGTTGGTTCTTGTGTTCAGCTCGCTGCTCGCCGCGGTGCCGTTGCTCATCGCAAGCGTGTCGATTCTAACCACATTTCTGTGCTTGCTCGGTTTGACCGCCATCACCGATGTCTCGTTCGTCGTGCAGTTCCTCGCCACATTGATCGGTCTCGGCGTGGCCATCGACTATGCGCTGCTGATCGTCATGAGATGGCGTGAGGAGCGTTCGCGAGGCGCGGAGAACACCGCGGCCGTGCATACGGCGATGGAGACCGCGGGTCGGTCCGTGATTTTCAGTGGCATCACGGTAGCGGTGTCCCTGGCGGCGTTGGTCGCGATTCCGGTGCCGTTCCTGCGCAGCATCGGCTACGGCGGCCTGCTCATTCCGCTGCTCAGCGTCGCGGTTGCGGTCACCTTGCTGCCGGTGATCCTGTCCACCGCTGGGCCATGGCTCGAATGGCCGCGCCGCCGCCCGCGGGACCCACACAGCCGGCGCTGGGCGGCGATCGCCCAGGCGATGACGCGCCGGCCCCGGCTCGCTGTCCTCGCGGCCACCGGTCTGCTTCTGGCGCTGGCGGCCCCGGTGTTCACCCTGCAACTCGGCGCGCCGCAGATCGACGCGTATCCGGCGGGCGACACCGCGGGCGAGGTGGCCGGGGAGCTGGGAGACGCCGGGGTGCCCCGAGGGGTGTTTCGCCCGATCGAAGTCCTCACCACGGCGCCCGACGATGCGGTGCAACGGCTGACGGACACTCCCGGCGTCGCCGCTGCGCTGGCTCCGGGTGGTGCGGGCTGGACTGCGGGTGACGCCGCGCTGGTGCAGGTCTGGACCGAGGACGACCCGGCCAGCTCGGCCGGCAAGAGCACCGTCGAACGGGTCCGGGCCACGATGGCCGACCTTCCGACTACTCAGGTGGGTGGCAGCGCGGCTGAGGATCTCGACTTCGTCGACGTGGTGTACGGCAGCGCGCCCGTCGTGGTGGTAGTGATCATCATCGTCACCCTCGTGTTGCTGGCGCGTGCGTTGCGCTCGGTGGTGCTGCCGGTCAAGGCGTTGGTGTTGAACGTGTTGTCCATCGGCGCGGCCTATGGGATCACCGTGCTCATCTGGCAGCACGGTTGGCTGACCCAGACCATATTCGGCAGCGAGCCCAGCGGGGCGATCACCACCTGGGCGCCGATCGCGGTATTCGCCTTCCTCTTCGGCCTGTCCATGGACTACGAGCTGTTCATCCTCGCCCGGATGCGTGAGGAATACGATCGCGCCGGCTCCACCGACCAAGCCGTGGTGAACGGCATTTCTTACACCGGGCGGCTGGTGACGTCCGGAGCGTTGATTCTGTTCCTTGCGTTCGTCGCGCTCTCCACCGTCCCGGAGATCGAAGTCAAGATCCTGGCCACCGCGTTGGCCCTGGGCATCGCCATTGATGCGCTCGTGGTCCGGGCTGTGCTGACCCCTGCGATCGTCACGTTGCTGGGGCGGGCGAACTGGTGGATGCCACCGCGGGCTGCCCGCGCGCTGCGGCTGCGCCACGACCTCGGACGGACCGCGGCGGGGACGCTGACGGGTTCGGTGCGTGCCGACAGCGCACCGCACGGCGTGCCCGGGGCGCTGGTCACCCTCGTCGACGTGGCGGGCAATGTCGTGGCGATCGCCACGACCGACCTCGAGGGCAGGTATATCGTCCACGAGCTACCCGGTGGCACCTACACGCTGGCGGCTGTGGCCGAGCGCTGTCGTCCGAGGGCCATGGCGGTCACCGTGCCGGCAGGCGTCCGGCTCGAACGAAACATCGACCTGGCTGCCCGCGCCCGTCTCACGGGCACGGTGCGCTCGGCCACCACCGGCAAACCGATCGAGGAAGCTCTGGTCACCGTCTTGGACGTCGACGGCACCGTGCTCGGTGCGGCCATCACCGGACAGACAGGTGACTACGTCTTCGACGAGTTGCCCGAGGGCAACCTCACGCTCACCGCCACCGGCTACCCTCCCGTCGCCACCCGAGTGGAACTCAGCGTCGGCGTGGCTCCCAGCGTCGACGTCGCGCTGCCCGGGCCCCGCAACGATGCCTGATCGCAACCAACCTGCCCCTGGCCGCCCGCGCCCGACCCGTAAGGTTTCCTCATGCCGCGTCTGATCAAAATCGGCACCCGCGCCAGTCCGATGGCGGTGCACCAGGCCGAGCAGGTCAGCACTGACCTGCACGCGCACGATCCTGACCTCAGTGTCGAACTCGTCAAGATCACCACGAGTGGGGACATGTGGCTGGGCGACCTTTCGAAACTCGGTGGCAAGGGAGCCTTCGTCCGCGACATCGACCGCGCCCTGCTCGACGAGGAGATCGACCTCGCCGTGCACTGTCTCAAGGACATTCCCGGCGATGTGCCACCTCCGTCCGGGACCACCTTCGCCGCTTACCTCGCCCGCGAGGACATCCGCGACGCCGCCCTCACCCGCACCGGCGAGCGCCTCGCGGATCTGCCCGAGGGTGCGGTCGTCGGCACCAGCAGCGTGCGCCGCGCCGCGCAGCTTCGGCTGCGCTTTCCCCACCTGGCCATCGCCCCACTGCGGGGTAACGCCAACACCCGACTCATGCGGCTCGATGAAGGCCACTTCGACGCCATCGTCCTGGCCATGTCCGGCCTGCACCGGCTCGGCCTCACTGATCGCGTCAGTGAGGTCTTGTCAGTCGATGTCATGTGTCCCCCCATCGGCGCAGGCATCATCG
The DNA here is from genome assembly GCA_050700355.1 of Pseudonocardiaceae bacterium. GTDB lineage: Bacteria > Actinomycetota > Actinomycetes > Mycobacteriales > Pseudonocardiaceae. The sequence continues at coordinate 68,791 of JBOHHE010000057.1, read as the reverse complement.
TCCTGCAATGCCGCACCACCGACTCCCCGCTCCGCCAGCTGGCCAGCCGACTGACCGACGCCGACGCCACCCGCCACGCCATCGCTGAACGCACGATGCTGCACACGTTGCAGGGTCACTGCAACAGCCCAATCGCCGGTTATGCCAGCACCGAGCCGCATGGCGCGCTCTCGTTGCGTGCCATGGTCTTCAGCCTCGATGGCAGCCGTTGGCACGACGCCCATGAGTGGGGTCCGGCTGACGATCCCGCCGCTCTCGGCGTCTCCGTCGGCGCCGCGCTGCTCCGTCAAGGAGCCCGCAGCCTCATAGATCCATAGTCGCGCCTGACCTGACCCGGCGGTGAAATCCCCGTTTCGGCGGACTCGGAGAAGTATCACCCGATCAGGCAGAATTGCCGGGTGTACTCAGGTGCTGTCGTTCTGGCTACCTCCGTCGAACGGCGACTCGTCGCTTGCTGCGGGTCGTCACCCAGCGTCGACGCCCAACCTGAGCTGACCTTCGCCGAGCACCGTAGCGTCGCCGAGGCGACCGACCTCGTCGAGGCCGAGGGTTTCGAGGTCACGCGGGGTATAGCTAGCTTGGACACCGTGTTCACCGCGACTTACGGACCGGAGAAAATGATCATCGGGCGGTACGCGGAGTACGACGCGCTGTCGGAATCGGGCCCGCCCGCGGCCGTAACGTTATCGCTGCGGCGTCTCCCCCGGAGCGCCGCCGGCTCGGGGAGAGATCGCGAACCGGCTCGATCTGACGATCAAGTTGGTGGGCGCGTCTGCCGAAGAGTCGGGCGGGGGCAAAGTGCCTCTCTTGGAACGAGGGGTATTCGACGACGTGGCTATGGCGAGGATGGTTCACCCAGCACCGGAGGAGACCTGTGTCCCTTCTTCGCTGACCATCACCGACTTTCAGCTGCACCACACCGGCACTGCGGCGCATGCCGCAGCCGCGCCCAATATGATCCCGACAAACACCTCGGCGCTGTTTCAGGTTTCCCCGGTCTGCACCCAGCTCGTCCCCGACGCCTGGCTCGCCGAGGCTTATCGCACGGCTATCACCGGGTTCGGTCGCTCCCTGCTGAGCCCCGAGGACGAGCAGCGCCGCCAGACCGGCAGTACTGACATGGGCAACGTGTCCGTCACGCTGCCTGCTATCCATCCGACCATCGCGATCGACTGTGATGACGCGGTGAACCACCAGCCCGAGTTCGCCACGGCAGGTGTCATGCCCTCGGCGGATCGTGCAGTGTGCGAGGGGGCACTGGCCCTGGCGCGCACCGCACTGGCGGCGGCCACCGATGACGCGCAGCGAGATCAACTAATCGGCGGAGTGTCCCGACGCCACAATGTGTCGAGGCCACCGCCGGAGGTGCATTATGACCGTGCTGGATTCCCGTCCTGACATGCTGCTCCAACCATCCTCGACGTCGAAAAGCCGAATCGGGACGTCGCTAATCGCCGCGCCGATCGACCTCGCCGCCGGGCGGGGTCCGTCCTGGTTGGACGCGTGGCTATCGATCCACAGCGCCAAGGTAGTGTCCTTGCGCAGGCAGATTCATGCCCACCCAGAACTCGCTTACCACGAGCACACCACCACCGCGCTGGTCGCCGACCAGCTCGTTGCCGCGGGTCTGCGCCCGAGGGCGCTGCCCGGAGGCACCGGTTTGATCTGCGACATCGGTTCTGGTCCACGGTGCGTCGCGCTGCGCGCCGATCTCGACGCATTGCCGATGCAGGAGGAAACCGGGCTGCCCTTTGCATCCACCATGGGCAACGTGATGCATGCCTGTGGGCACGATGCACACACGGCTATCCTGATCGGCACAGCACTCGCCCTCGCATCCGCCCCAGCGTTGCCGGGCCGAATCCGCTTGATCTTCCAGCCGGCCGAAGAGCAGCCCGGTGGCGCGCAGGACGTGATCGCCGCGGAGGGCCTTTTCGGTGTTGACCGGATTTTCGCCCTGCACTGCGACCCCCGGTTGCGGGTCGGCCGGATCGGCACCCGCGTCGGGGCGATCACGTCGGCGACCGACATGCTTGAGCTGCAGCTCTCCTCGCCTGGCGGGCATACCTCGCGCCCCCATCTCACCTCGGATCTCATTCATGCACTCGGCACCGTGATCACCGGCCTGCCTACCCTGCTGTCCCGGCGCGTTGATCCACGTTCGGCCACGGTGCTCGTCTGGGGCGCGGTCAAGGCAGGCCAAGCCCACAACGCGATGCCACGAGAAGGGGTACTACGTGGCACTCTGCGAACCGGCGATCGCGACATCTGGGCCAGTCTGGCTCCGCTGGCCCGTGAGCTGGTCACCGCGCTGCTCGCGCCCACCGGCGTCGGGTTCGATCTCAAATACGTGCGCGGGGTGCCTCCGGTCGTCAACGACTCGGTCAGCACCCAACTGCTGCGTCAAGGTGCTGAGAGCGCCCTCGGCAAGGATGCCGTGGTCACGACCGAGCAGTCCTCCGGCGGCGAGGACTTCGGCTGGTACCTCGAGCACGTGCCCGGTTCGTTGGCCCGCCTGGGCGTCTGGCCCGGCGATGGTCCGCAGCTCGATCTGCACCAGCCCACCTTCAACATCGACGAGCGCGCGCTCTCCCTCGGTGTGCGAGTCATGGTGCACGCAGCCCTATCCGCCCTCACCTAAACCCTCCCGCATGTCAGCCCCCCATGCCCGGTGTGTCAGGCCCTGATGCTCGGTGTGTCGTGCGTTGATGCCTGGCGTGTCAGGCCTTGGTGCCCGGTGTACCGGGCACCAAGGCTGTCAAATCGGCGTTGGCGCGTAGTCGCTGGTTGTCCACATCGGGGGTAGGTGTCCACAGCTGCACGCTCTGGGGCTCGCGCCCGGGTAGTCCACGCGGTGATGCTCAAGGCATGGTCGGTCTCCCGGAACACCTACGAGGTCCATGGACGCACGCCGAGCTGCGTGCCGAACTCGGTCGCCGGTCCCTCGAACGGATGCTCGCTGATGGCCGGATCAGGCAGCTCTGGGGCGTGCTGATCCCACGTGAGATGGTCCTGGATCCGTTCATTCGGGCGTCAGCAGCATTGCTCGCGACGGGTTCCACGGCAGCGCTCACGGGTCTCACGGCGGCCTGGTTACAAGGTTGCTCAGCTGCGGAGTCCTGCATCGTGCACGTGGTGGTGCCGTACTCGCGATCGTTGCGGGTGAGGGAAGGTCTGGTCGTCCATCAGGGTCGTAAGTTGTTGGAGGAGGTGATCGATGTACGAGGTCTGCGCACGGTCCCCCTCGACGTCGCTGTCACCGAATTGCTCTGTACCGATGTAGCCAGACGGGCCCTCGCTGTGGCAGATCAAGCGGCTGGCCTGTTCCCGGAGCTTGAGCGGCCGGAATTTCGGCTACAAATCGCCAGCCGGCTGAGTGCCCGAGCAGATCGTCGAGGTACCGCCCGCGCGAACGGACTCCTCCCGCTGGTGACGGGCAGGGCCGATTCACCACCGGAGAGTTGGCTGAAACTCCTCGTGGTGGAGGCGGGCTTCCCGCCACCGGTGGATCAATTCAAGGTGGTCGACACTCTTGATGTCGTCCTGTATGTCCTCGATCTGTGTTGGCCGTCGCTGCGCATCGCACTGGAATACGACGGCTACGAGGCGCACGAGAATCGCAAGGACCGGGACGCTCGGCGTGACCGCGACCTGCGACGGCGTGGGTGGATTACTATTCGCGCGACTGCGGCGGATCTATGCGAGCCGACTGAGTTGTTCGAAAGACTCGACGAAGCGTTCCGGAGCAGAGGAGCGGTTGGCTGCCAAGCCGCTCTAGGCGAGCTGCGTGTCCGGAAACGCCGTGCTTCAGCTCAGCGGCAAGGGCCATGTTACGCGGTGACGGACACCGCGTAGCGCTGAGAAGGTGCGGTGCGGAAACGGTGCTATGCATGAGAGCCGGACACAGCGTGCATGAGAGCCGGACACGCGGGTTAGAGGGTGGTGCCTCGGCAGGGGCGGCTGCGCAGCTCCGTGACGTAGTCCTCGGGGGCTCCGGCTGATTCAGCGGCATCGGACATCACGCCGAGGTAGCGTGCGGAAGGGATGCCTCCCTCGTAGGCATCCAGTACGTAGAGCCAGGCGAGAACCGTCCCATCTAAGGTGTCCACCCGCAACCGCAGCTTCCTGTGCAGCGCGAGCTCGCCTCCCTCCCAGATGTCGAGCAGTTTCTCGTCCTCCGGAGTTACGTCATAGATCACGACGAACACTTGGGAAAGAGGATCCTCGACGATGGTGGCCAAAGCACCTTCCCAGCCCAGGTCCTCCCCGCCGAAAGTCAGCCGCCACCCGACCAGCCACCCCGTGCCCGCCATGGGCGAGTGCGGAGCGCGCTCCATCATCTGAGCGGGATCCATGTTGGATCCGTAGGCGGCGTAGAGCGGCACGCGCGACAGCCTAGCTGCCCGGGCCGACGCTTCGCGCGGCTGTCGTCCCCGTGGGGGTGGTGGATGTCGCTGGACTGCGAATGCACCCCGACCTGCACCATGACAACATCATTTTCGATGCCTTGTTCACGGCTGTGCAGCGTCCACCCAATCGAAGGTCCGGGTTACGGCCTTGCGCCACTGAGCGTAGAGGCCTTCGCGTCGGGCGTCGTCCATCATCGGATCCCATTGCCGGTCCGCGGCCCAGTTGGCCCGGATCTCATCCTCGCCCGACCAGAACCCGACCGCCAGGCCAGCGGCGTACGCGGCGCCCAGCGCGGTGGTCTCGCTGACCACCGGCCGGATCACCGGGACCCCCAGGATGTCGGCCTGGAACTGCATGAGCAGCTCGTTGACCACCATCCCGCCGTCCACCTTCAGTGCGGTCAGGGCCACCCCAGAGTCCGCGTTCATCGCATCGAGCACTTCGCGGGACTGGAACGCGGTGGCTTCCAGCGCTGCTCTGGCCAGGTGAGCGCGGGTGACGTAACGGGTCAAGCCGACGATGGCCCCCCGGGCATCGGAGCGCCAGTGCGGGGCGAACAGCCCGGAGAAGGCGGGCACGAAGTATGCCCCGCCGTTGTCCTCGACGCCGGCTGCGGCCTGCTCGATCTCAGCCGCTGAGGAGATCAGGCCGAGGTTGTCCCGCAGCCACTGCACCAGCGATCCGGTGACCGCGATCGAGCCCTCCAGCGCATACACCGGGGCCCGTGATCCGATCTGGTAGCAGATCGTGGTGAGCAGTCCGTTGCGGCTCATCACTTTCTCGGTACCGGTGTTGAGCAACATGAAATTGCCGGTGCCGTAGGTGTTCTTGGCCTCCCCGACGGCCAGGCAGGCCTGCCCGAAGGTGGCCGCTTGCTGGTCACCGAGGATGCTGGCGATCGGAACGCCGGCCAGCGCGCCGCGTTCCCGGGCCGGGCCGTACACCTCCGACGATGAGCGGATCTCCGGCAGCATCGCCACTGGAACCCCCATCTCCTCGGCGATGGTCTCGTCCCAGGACAGCGTGTCCAGATCCATCAGCAGCGTCCGGGAGGCGTTGGTGACGTCGGTGACGTGCAATCCTCCGGCCGGGCCACCGGTCATGTTCCACAACACCCAGGTATCCATCGTTCCGAAGCAGAGTTCGCCGTTCTCAGCCCGCTCGCGGGCACTCTCGACGTTGTCGAGGATCCAGCGAATCTTGGGTCCGGAGAAGTAGGTGGCCAGCGGCAACCCGGTGCGCTCCTGATAGCGCATTGCACCGGCGTCTCCGCCGAGCTGCGCGCACAGCGTGTCGGTACGCGTGTCCTGCCAGACGATCGCATTGTGCACCGGCTCGCCGCTGAGCCGGTCCCATACCAGAGTGGTCTCCCGCTGGTTGGTAATGCCCACCGCGGCGAGATCGCCGGGCGTCAGGTCTGCCTTGGCCAGTGCCCCAGCCGCGACCTCCCGGGTGTTCGTCCAGATCTCGATCGCGTCGTGCTCCACCCAACCGGGCCTGGGCAAGATCTGCTGGTGCTCGCGCTGGTCCGCCGAAACCACCCGACCGTGGTGGTCGAACACCATGGCGCGGGTGGAGGTGGTGCCCTGGTCGATCGCTGCGACGTACTGGTTCATCGAGCCCGACGTTAGCGCCTGGTAACGCGGCGCCGCCACCATGCTCGACAAGTTACGAGCCGAGCTCTGACCGGACATCGACGTCGGGTGTGGGCAGACCGAACAGGCCCATCGACGGTAGCGTGCAGCGGGAGCGCACGACGGGCATGGGCGGCGCGGACTGGAGGAGATGCGGTGCAGGAGGCCGAACGCGACCACCAGCAGATCGGAGGCGGACCTGCCCCGGGACAGCTTGGTCCGGCACAGCGGGCGGTGGGCTGGCAGCGGCTGACCGGTGAACAGTTCGACGTCTTGGTCATCGGCGGTGGCGTGGTCGGTACCGGCGCCGCGCTGGATGCCGCCACCCGAGGGCTCAAGGTCGCCCTGGTCGAGGCCAGGGATCTCGCGTCAGGCACGTCCAGCCGATCGTCCAAGCTGTTCCACGGCGGCTTGCGTTACCTGGAGCAGCTCGAATTCGGGCTGGTTCGCGAGGCGTTGCACGAGCGGGAGCTGATGCTCACCCGGTTGGCGCCGCACCTGGTCAAACCGGTGAGTTTCTTGTACCCGCTGAACCACCGGATCTGGGAGCGCCCCTACGTCGCCGCCGGGCTGGCGATCTACCAGACATTGGGCGGGGCCCGCTCGGTACCGGGGCAGTCCCATCTCACCCGGGCTGGAGCCCTGCGGATGGCACCTGCCCTGCGCCGCGACACGCTCATCGGCGGGGTGCGCTACTACGACGCGATCGCCGATGACGCTCGGCATACCGTGACGGTGGCCCGGACGGCGGCCCAGTACGGCGCCGTGGTGCGCACCTCCACCCAGGTCGTCGGCTTCCTCCGGGAGGCGGACCGGATCTGTGGGGTCCGCGTGCGGGACTGTGAGACCGGTGAGACCGCTGACGTCGAGGCGCATGCGGTGCTCAACTGCACTGGGGTGTGGACCGATGAGATTCAGCGGCTCTCCGGCGGGCGTGGTCGGTTCCGGGTGCGCGCCTCCAAGGGCGTGCACATCGTGGTGCCCCGGGACCGCATCGTGTCGGAGAGCGGGCTGATCCTGCGCACCGCGACGTCGGTGCTGTTCGTCATTCCGTGGCGCAACCACTGGATCGTCGGCACCACCGATACCGGCTGGAATCTCGACCTCGCTCATCCTTCAGCCACCCGAGCGGACATCGACTACCTGCTCGAAACCGTCAATACGGTGCTGGCCACCCCGCTGACCTCGGACGATATCGAGGGCGTCTACGCGGGACTGCGACCCCTGCTGGCTGGGGAGAGCGAGGAGACCTCCCGGCTGTCCCGGGAGCACGCGGTGGCCCGGGTGGCGCCAGGGCTGGTCGCGATCGCAGGTGGCAAGTACACCACCTACCGGGTGATGGCGGCCGACGCGGTCGACGCGGCGGTGCCCGATCTACCCGGCCGGGTCGCTCCCTCGATCACCGACAAGGTGCCCCTGCTCGGCGCGGACGGCTATCACGCGCTGGTCAACCAGGCCGATGCGCTGGCCGCCCGGCACGGACTGCATCCCTATCGCCTGCGGTACCTGCTGGATCGCTACGGCTCGGCGGTGCACCAGGTGCTGGCCTTGGCCGCCCAGCGTCGGGATCTGCTCGCGCCGGTGCCCGAGGCCCCGGATTATCTCAAGGTCGAGGTGGTGCACGCGGCCAGCCACGAAGGCGCTCTGCATTTGGAGGATGTGCTCACCCGCCGTACCCGTATCTCGATCGAGTACCCGCACCGAGGCGAGGCGTGCGTTACGGAGGTCGCCGAGCTGATGGGCGAGGTGCTCGGCTGGGACACCACTGAGTGTAGTCGCGAGATCGAGCTCTACCGCGCGCGAGTCACCGCCGAACGCGATTCCCAATCCGAGCCCGACGATTCCGCAGCCGCCGCCCGTCGCAACACCGCCCCCGAAGCCCGTCCCCGCCTCCTCGAATCAGTCATCTAATCCACGTGTCCGACACCCCTGCACGGCGTGTCCGGCGCTCGTACACGCGATATCCCGCGCTCATGCACGGTCCCGGCGCTGGAGGGCTCAGAACTCGGTGCCCAGCGGAAGCTGGCGTACAGCGGGCAGGTAGGTGTTCACATCGCCCGGTTCGAAGCGGCAGGTGCCGATCACGTGCCAGAATTCGCCTGCCACGTTGCCCTGAAGCTTGTAGTTGCCGTCTGGTGCGAGCGCGGCCCAGCCCTGCGCCAGCCCGAGCAGCGTGACCCGCACCTGCGCGGTCTCCAGGTCCCAGACATGTACGGCGCCGTCGTCGCCGGCACTGGCGAGCTGGGTGCTGTCCGGGCTGAAGGCGACCGACCAGACCCTCCGGGTGTGGGCTTGCAGGGTGTGCAGATGCCTGCCGGTGCGGGCGTCCCAGAGCCGCACACCCAGGTCATCACCTGCCGTGGCGATCATCGCGCCGGTTGGATCCAGGGCGGCGGCCCAGAGCCTGCCGGTGTGCCCGGTGAGCGTGTGCAGCACCTCGCCGGACTCGCAGTCCCAGATGCACGCCGTGCCGTCGTGGCTCGCGCTCACCAGCTGGGAGCCGTCCGGGGTGAACACCACCGCGTACACCCGACCGGTATGGCGACGAAGCGTGCGACGGCAGACGCCGGTGTCGACGTGCCACAACCGCACCACCGCGTCATCACAGCCCGTGGCCAGATGGTCTCCGGAGGGACTGAACGCGATCGAGCGCACTCGGCCCCGATGCTCGGCGAAGGTGCGCACCGCCCGCCCGGTCGTGCGGTACCACAGCCGGACCGTGTCGTTGTCGTTCGCGGTGGCCAGGATGTCTCCGTCCGGGCTGAAGGCGGTCGCCCACACGTAATCGGTGCCGACGTCCAACGCGCGCTCGTAGACGCCGGACTCGGCGTTCCAGAGGTGCACGTCACCGTCGTTGCTCGGGGTGGCGATCAAGGAGCTCGCCGGGTCGAAGAACGCGGCGATCAATCGGTCGGCGATGCCGGTCAGCGTGCGGCGCAGATGCCCGGTCCGAGGATCCCACAGCCGTACCACCCCGTCGTTGCCGCTGGTCGCGAGCAGGGACCCGGCGGTATTGAAGTGCACCGAGGTGATCCGCCGTCCGTGACCGCGCAGCACATGCAGGCATTGTCCGCTGCGCGGATCCCACAGTCGGGTGGTCCAGTCATTGCTGCTGGTGGCCAACTGGCTGCCGTCCGGGCGGAACGCTATTGGCCAAGCCGACCCCTTGTGCCCGGTCAGTTCGTGCCGCAGCCGGCGGCTCGCGACATCCCACACCCCGACGATTCCGGTGTTTCCACCGATCGCGAGTAGCTCACCGCCAGGGGAGAAGGTGACCCAGTAAATGGCGCCGCTGCCAGGACTGAGCAATGGCGTGCCTTGCCCGCTGGGCAGATCCCACAGCTGGACTCCACCGCGGGTGTCGCCGCTGGCCAGCAGGCCGCCGTCGGGGTGGAAGTCCAGGGCGTAGACGGAGGCGTGGTGCTCGGTCAACTCGAGGCGCGGCACAGCGCTTGCGGCGTTCCCAGCGTTGCCCACGTCATAGAGCCGGACAGTGCCGCCATGATCGGCGGTGGCAAGCTGTGCGGAGTCCGGGCTGAACACCAGCCGGTACACCGAGCCGTGGTGATCCGCCAACGCGGTGCGCAACGTACCGGTCGCGGTGTCCCACAGCCGGACGATCCCGGCATCGTCGCCGGTCGCCAGCGTAGTGCCGTCAGGGGAGAACCGAGCGGTCCACACGGGCGCGGTGTGACCGGGCAGAACGTGACGCACCGCGCCGGTCGCGACGTCGAAGAGCCGGACCTCGCCACTGTGCTCACCAGCCGCGAGCAGTGTTCCCGAAGAGCCGGACTCAGCCGAGCTGATCGTCACCGGCCACACCCAGTCGCGGCAACCCTCGATGCGGTGACGTCGAGCCCCCGTCACCGGATCCCACAGGCAGATCGTGCCGTCGCTCGCCCCGGTGACCAGCACCGAGTCGCCGGGTCCGTAGGCCACCGCGTATACCCGCCCACGATGGCCATGCAGTGTGCGCAGCGGGCGCCCGGAGACCGCGTCACAGATCAGCACCCCGCCGTCGTCGTTGCCGATGGCAAGGGTGTGTCCGTCGGTGCTGTAGTCGACCGGCGCTGGGAGCCTGCCGACGTCGAATCCGTAGGACACGCCGATCGCGGCGGGCGCGAACTCCGCTTCGACCGGTTGACCCGGTGCAATGGCCGCACCATGCAGTTCCGGGGCGTCGAAGAACTCCTGACGGGCCGAGACGTCGAGCAGCGCGGCGCCCCGCCAGCGACTGCCCGTCACCACCACATCACGCAGGTCGGCTCGAGCCAGTCGGGCCCGGGTGAAGTCGGCCCCGGTCAGATCCGCTCCGACCAGCTTCGCCTCATCGAGCCGGGCCCCGGCCAGCACCGCGTCCCGCAGCACCGCTCGGCTCAGGTCCGTGCCGACCAGTCTGGCATCGGTGAGATCAGCGCCGGTGAGGTCGGCGTCGGCCAGTTCCCGGTGGGAGAGGTCCTCACCACGCAGGACCGCTGCTCGCAGGTCGGTTCGGACCATCGAGCGCAGCCGAGTGCTGATCTTGATGGCGTTGCGTCTTGCCACTTCATCGGCGTGGGCGTCGGCGAGTACCCTGCGCAGCCAGAGCTGACAGGAGCGGGTATCGGCGAGGTCACAGAGGAAGTCCACGCTCAATTGGGAGAGCGGCCGCCGGGACAGCATCGCGACAGTGGTCGCACCGCCTGCCAGTTCCTCGGCGATCGCCTTGGCGACCAGCCACTCCACCACCGAACCGTGGATCAGACCCAGCTGGCCGTCCTCGGTGCGCACCAGCAGGCTGCCCGCGCCAACGGCATGGAGGGTCTGGTGGGGGGTGAGCTGGTGCTCCGACAGTGCACTGAGCGTCTCGGCGACCTCGGCGAGGTCGGTCGGCTCCAGGTATTGCTCATTGGACTCCCACAGCCGGATGGCCAGTGCGGTCACCGCCTGCCAGAGTTCGCCCACGGTGAGCCCGGCGGCAGCTCCGTGGGTGTCTCCGGTCCGCCGCTCCTCGTAACTCAGCCAGGCGCTGAGGATCTCCTCGTACAGCGAGGCAGCACTGATGACATGCCCGGACTCCGCGACTGCCCGTAGTCGGCTCTCGTCCAGATCGGCGATGAAGCTGAGCATGCGCGGATTCTGGGAGAGCCCGAGCAAGCCGTGGGCGCCGCTGAGCAGCCGCAACCGATCTTCGGTGGCGTCGGTGTCCCCGCCGTAGCGGTTGTCCAGATACCGGCGGATCTGGTCGGGGGTGAAGTCCTCGATGCTCAGCACGCGGCGCTGGGTGAGTAGTCCCACCCGCTCGCCCAGCGCGGTGAGTACTTGGGTGTCGGTCCTGAAATGCTGCGACCGGCTGGAGATGAGAACTTTCGCTTTGCCTTCGACCGCCCGCAGGATCAGATCCAGGTGATCGGCCGCCCGGTCGTAGGTCACCCGGGTGGCCAGCTCGTCGAAACCGTCGAAGAGCAGCACGATCCGGCCTTCCCGCAGCATGTAGGTGAAGGCCTTGAGATCGATCAGCTCTTCGCCGTGGTTGGCCAGGTGCGCGGCCACCATCGCCTCCACCGAATGGGTCTTCTCCAGCGAGCGCAGCTCCAACAGGATGGGGATCAGGTGCGGCAGCTCGGTCGGCAGCCGCCGGGCCAGCTCGTGCAGCGCGAAGGTCTTGCCTCGCCCGAAGTCGCCCATCAGCAGGACGAACCGTCCCTCGTCGGTGGCCAGCAGGGTGAGCAGTTCCTCGACCAGGTTGCGGCGCACGGTTCGATCGGTGCCGGTGAGCTCGCGGAATCGTTGGGGCACGTACCCCTCGGGTGGGTAGAGGGTGTCCACGCGCAACCGCGCGGTCTGCCCGGCGACGAACTCGCGGAGATCCAGCAGGCCCTGGAACTCGATGAAGCTGCGCACCCGGATGCCACGACGCAGCGCCTCGATCCGCAATGCCTGGCCCACCGGCGGCCCCTGGTAGACCAGCTCGGAGACGGTGTCCGGCTCTGCCGCGTGGATCTGATCGAAGAACCGCTCGACGTCGGCGGTGGTCAGCTCGCCGACGTGCGCCGCCACCCGCAGCTGCCGGACGAATCCGTCCTCGCGATGGCTGACCATCAGATACGGCAACGCACCGACGACGAACCGGATCTTCGGGTTGTCGTACCGCGTCTGGCACACCTCGGTGATCCGGTCCAGCAACAGGCGCGTCGGATCCGGCGGTGTCTCGTCCTCGACCGGCTCGATTTCTCCGGAATCGGGGCGGTCGTCCGAGGAATCCGAAGCACCGGCCGCGAAGGTGCCGCCGACCGCGTGCCACTGGCAGGTCAGTACCTCACGGCCTGCTCCGAAGGGTATCCGGACCAGCCCCTGGGCGGTGATCTGGAGGAGCTGGCAGCTGTCCGGCCCGGCCGGTGAAATCAGCGGCAGTTCGCCCTCGGCGGCGCGCTGCCGGGTGCCGAGCGTGCCATGCAGCAGGAGGTTGAGCCGACGGCCCAGCAGCGCGTCCAACGTCGCGGTGTCCCGCAACAGCGCTGGATCTGGCCTGACGCCGGGGTTGGCGTCAGCCGGAGTGTGGCGCAGCACACCGATCCGCAACCACGCCGATTGCTCGAACGATCGCAGCCGCTGGGCGAACCAGGCGGCCTGTGTCTCGCCGATCCAGCCGTAGTGATCGTCCTCCCGGTGACTGTCGTTGATGGTCGAATTGAGCCCCGCGACGACCACGCGCAGCTCGGGAACAGTGAACAGCGTCCACGGCTGCTGGCTGTCGAAAACCAGCTCGTCCAAGCCCTGGTAAAGCTCTTCGAACAGCGTGGTGAAATGTCGCCACTTGGGCCAGTAAGGAGGTTTGGGCGTCACGTCGTCGGCTTCACAGCTGGCGAAGTAGGCCCGGCAGGCCGGACCGGTGATGTCCCGCGGGCCGGGGACCACGACAAGGCGGTTCGGTTCCAGGCCGAGGAGCACTCGCAGACCGGTCAGGAACTCCGTTGCCGCTGTGAACTCGCGGCGACTGCCGGTCTCGGTGAGGTCGCCGGTGATGATGAGGAGGTCAGGCGCGGGCGCCCCATCCCCGGTGGCCCGGGTCAGCTCCCCGTAGATCCGAGCTTGCAGTTCCTCCGGAGTCCTTGCCTGACCCGGCTGGATCAGGCCGCGACCGAACCGGGGCCCGGGGACGTGCAGCGCGGTCACTGCCGACTGGGTGGGGTCTCCGGCCGGTGCTGCGGGGGGATAGGCGGGCGCGGTGACCGGGTTCCGCCTGCGGGTGACTTGGCCGGTGACCACCGGCTCGTCCACCGGCTGTGCCTGCCTGCCGATCCGGTCGGACGGATAGCCGGGCCCGCTGGCGGGTTTCGCCCGGCCGTCGAGCGCTTCGCGCATCCGACCGAGTAGCGCGGCCCGAGCCGCCTTCGGATCGCTGATCCTCACCAGGTCCACGTAAGTGATCATGGAGAGCAGACCCTCCAGCGGACAGTCCTCGATCCGGATCGTCACCAGGCGGTTGGCATCGTCCGGGTCGGCACGTAGGGCGGCCTGCCATTCCAGCCGTCCGTATCGGGAGGCGAGGTAGTTGCGGGAGAGCACCGAAACAACGACAGCGGCCTCGCTGACGCCGCGATCCATGAAGTCGATGAAATTGGTGCCGGGCACGAAGTCCCATGCCTGCAGCATCGTCGAGTAACCGACGGCCTCGAGCTCCCAGGCGATCCAGGTGGCCCACCGTTCATCGGCGGGGGAGTAGCTGATGAAAAAGTCGATGGGGCGATTCGTGTTCTCGGTGCGCCGCCGCATGGTGTCAATATGACATTGTGCGTAGCAGGGCGGTAGCAGGGGCGTGGTAGGGCGGCAGCAGGGCTTAGCCGGACGGCAGCAGGGCCATCAGTTCCTTGACCTCCGGGACGACCCGCTCTGCGGTGTGCACCAATGCCAGCAGGGATTCGAGGTGCTCAGGGCGACAGGCGATGAAGCTACGGTCCACCTGGGGCCTGCCGATCCGTTCGTCGAAGGGGGCACCGTTGAGGTTGAACAGGGCCACCCCCGCCTCGGCTGCGATCAGTGCGCCGGCAGGCAGGTCGATCTCTTCCGCGTGATATCCGATCATGCCGTCGATGTCCCCTCGGGCCAGCATCACCAGGGACAGCAGTGGGGTCCACAGCTGGAAGACCCGTCGCGCGGCCGACTCCATGACGATCTTCAGCGCGCCCGCGGTTGCGTCGTCCCTGGTCACGGAGTAACCCTGGGTCCAGGCCAGCAGGGGACCGGCCGGATGGGTGCGAAACGGCGCGCACAGCACACGCTGGTCCGGCCCGTGCGCGCCGGCGCCGCGGGCCGCTTGCCAGGTTCCCCCGGTGACCGGATCGTGCACGACGCCCAGGACCGGAATCCGATCATGGCACAGCGCGATGCCGATCACGTAGGTGGGCAGTGCGACCGCCAGATTGTTGGTGCCGTCCAACGGATCGACCAGCCAGGTCCAGCCACTGCCCTCGGCGCCGAGTACACCTGCCTCTTCCGAGATGATGCGGTGCTCAGGAAAGGCGGTCTGAATACGGCTGATGATCAAGCGTTCGGCCGAGATGTCGAGGTCTGTCACCACATCCCCGGCGGGCCCCTTGCCGCGGAGCCCGAGCTCACCCTGAGCGCGGCTGCTCACCAGGGCGCCGGCCGCTTGGGCGGCACCCACGGCCACCCGCTGGGCCAGGTTGAGCTCCGGATCAAGTGCGGCCGCCGCCAGCCTGGGCACCACGTCCATATCAACCCCTCCTCAGGGCCTATCCCGTCATGTTATCTGTCAGGCGGCGCGCGATCAGCCCGGCCGCGTGCGCCGTCTCAGGTTCGGTGCACCGTCGCCGGAACACCTGATGGCGCCGCGTGCCCGGTGCGCCCAGCGACAGGTCGACCAGGTCGGTCCGGGCGTGGCCGAGTACGACGGTCGCTGTCTCTGCTGCGCCGGGCACGATCGTCAGGTGGAATTCGCCTGCGGCGAGGCGGTACACCTCACCCGCCGCGATCGATTGCACCGGCCCGGGCTCGCAACGCACCAGGCGATCGGTGGGACGGATCTCATCCATGTCGCCGTCACTGAGCACCTCGAACAATCGGTGGGTGGGGGCGGTCGGGGCATCGGTGACGCGCACGAGCTGATTACCGATCTCGCCGTAGAGGACGTAACTGAGCAGATCCCAGCTGTGCGAGTGCATCGGCGAGGTGGTGAGCTCCGAATCCGGCAGCCACTCGGTCCACAGGTGCACACAGACGCCGTACGCGCCGCGTCGTTGCACCTGGAGGCAGACGAAGCCGAGCGGATGCCGGATCGCGGCCATTGGTCTGCGGCCCGCCGCCACCTCCGTCATCACGGAAATCACCCTGGCAGGCAGCTGTGTGCTTGCGGTGCGCTGCTCGATCTCACGCAGGATGTCCGGGTAGTTCATGCTCACTCATAGGGGTTCTTGGCCTGGATGGCCTTACCGATGATGTCATTGATGGCGCGTTCGTCGAATGACGTGGGCAGTGGCAGGTTCAAGGCGAGGAAGAGCCGCTCGACCTCCTCCACCGAGGGTTCGTCGCTCAGCGGAACAGTCTTCGCGGCTTGCTCGATCGGCAGCCGAGTGGATTGCTCGAGGCTGGTCAGCAGTTCGGTGGCGTACCGGTCGTAATAGACCCAGCCGCGCTTGATCAGCAGGGCGGGCTCCCTGGGGTCCTGCTGAGTGATGATCAGGGACCGGGAGGACAGGTCCCACCGGAACGTGGTGATGGTCGACGATAGGCCAACCTCGACAGTGAGCAGCCGATACCGCTGCCGGTGCCAGCAGGCGGCCAGGACGGTGGCGAGAGCCTCCTTGCGGGTCCGATCGGGCGTCCATATCTCGCCGGTGCCGTCCGGCCGGTCCGACAGCGACCGGCGGAACACCGCGTAGTGCTCACACGCGCTCTCATTGGTCGGATCCAGAATCTCCAGCCGGACGGTCAGCGGGCGCCCGTCTCGACGTGCTTGCGCGATGCACTGGGGGAGGGTGACCGCCCGGACGAAGGTGCCGGTGCCACCCTTGAACATCCACGTATCGGTTTGCCGATGCGCATCAGCGTGCGCCTGACCGACCTCCTCGCCCACGAGCACGCGCACGTTCGCGGCGGCATCCAGCGCCGTCTTGGTACTAGTGATCTTCGCATCGAGCTGATGGACCACCTCGAGCACCTTCTCCACCTCCCGCTCGACCACCCCGGAGCGGACCCGGTCGCGCAGCAGAGTCGTGGCGAGCACAGCGAGGACGAACAGCACCGCACTGCTGATTGCAGTGTCCCCGACGACATCGGTTCCCCCGACTACCTCGGTCAAGCCGAGGATGGCGACACACGCGGCCAGCACAAGCGCGATCACGCCGTCGGCGTTCTTGCCGATCCATTTGATGACCCGAGGCATGGCACTCCTGGCGAGGTCTTGTGCAGACCATCCTGTATGGGCCCAGACTTTCGGAGGTGATCTCCTCGGGAGTGTAGGTGATCGGTACCGTGGTCGGGTGAAGCAGGCGCAGGCTACGGACCGAGCGCGGCAGTTGGAGCTGTTGGACTGGGTGGCCGCGACCTTCCTGATCGCCGGATGCGGCGCGGTATTGGTTGGATTCCTCCCCCTTGCCGAGGCCGGCCAGACGGTCCGCCGGGTTCTGCCGCTACTGGTTTTTCTCGGCTCTGTGATCGTGCTGGCCGAGCTGACCGCGAAGGCCGAAGTGTTCGACGTGGTCGCGGTCCGGCTGGCGCGCTGGGCGGGCGGGAACTACCTCGCGCTGTTCGGGTTATGCGTCGTGTTCGCTTCCGCAACGACGATTTTCCTCAATCTGGACACCACTGCGGTACTGCTCACTCCGGTCATGCTCGCCACCGCTGCGAAGGCCGATATCCCGCCCCTTCCGTTGGCGATGCTGACGGTGTGGCTGGCCAACACCGCGAGCCTGCTGTTGCCGGTATCCAACCTCACCAACCTGCTGGCCATGGACCGGGTGGAGCTATCGCCTCCCGCTTTCGCGATTCGCATGGCGACCCCCCAGGCAGCGGCTATCGTGGCCACGGCGGTCTGCCTCTGGGTGTTCTACTGGCGTCCGCGCCGACGCGGCAGTGACCGGTACGAGCCTCCGGGACGCCACGTGCCGCGGGATCGGGTTCTGCTGCGGACCGCGGGCCTGGCCTGTGCCGCGTTCACCGTGCTGGTACTGCTCGGGGTTCCGCTGGCGGTCTCGGCGCTGACCTGCATGGGAGTGCTTGTCGTGGCGTTTATCGCCCGGGATCGCGCAGCCTTCACATGGCGGATGATTCCGTTGCGGCTGTTGGCCTTCGTTACGGGGTTATTCCTGGTGGTCCAGACCATTGACCGGTACGGGCTGGGCGACCTGCTCGGCAGTCTGGTCGGCACCGAGGGCGGGGTGGAGGGCGTCGCCAGGGCCGGCATCCTGGGCGCCGTGCTGTCCAACGGGGTCAACAACCTGCCTGCGTACGTGGCGGGTGAGGCCGTGGTGACCAACAGTGATCAACTGCTGGGCCTGCTGATCGCCACGAATGTGAGCCCGCTGATCACCCCGTGGGCGTCGCTGGCGATCATCATTTGGTACGAGCGGTGCCGGGCCAGCGGGGTGTCGATCCCCTGGGGGCGCTTCGCCGCGACCGGCGCCGTGACCGCCGCCGCTGTCCTGCTCGCGGCGGAAGGAGCGTTCCTGCTCAGCGGTTAGGACTTGATTTCGCAGATGGTGGTGCCTTGGGTGATCGAGCTGCCTTGTTCGAGCGTGAGGCCGGTGATCGTGCCCGGCTTGTGGGCGGTGACCGGGTTCTCCATTTTCATTGCTTCGATCACGATGATGAGATCGCCGGCCTCGACGGTCTCTCCATCGCAGACCTCGACCTTGACGACGGTGCCCTGCATGGGTGCGGTGACCGCATCCCCCGATACCGTGGCCGTCCGTCCGCCGCCTCGGGTGCGAGGTCTGGTCCTGGCGGCACCGGTGTCCCCGGGTAGGCCCAGGTCACCCGGTAGTGAGACCACCAGACGGCGCCCATCCACCTCGACCACCATGGTTTGGCGCTGCGCTGCTGGTTCAGTGTCGTGCGACGTGGCGCTGTAGGGCACCAGCCGGGCGGAGAACTCGGTCTCGATCCACCGCGTGTGCACGGTGAAGCCCTCCGGATCGGCCGCTGTGAAGGCCGGATCGTCGAGCACCGCCCGGTGGAACGGGATGACCGTCGGCACGCCCTCGACACGAAATTCGGCCAGCGCCCGGCGGGAGCGTTCCAGAGCCTGCTCGCGATTCTCACCCACCACGATCAGCTTGGCCAGCATCGAGTCGAACTGGCCACTGATCACGCTGCCCTGGCGGATCCCGGCATCCAGCCGCACGCCCGGTCCTGCCGGTGGATCGAACACGGTGACGGTGCCCGGGGTAGGCAGGAAGCCGCGCCCGGCGTCCTCACTGTTGATCCGGAACTCGATCGCATGACCCTGCGGCTCGGGATCTTCGCTGATCGACAGCTTCTCACCGGCCGCGATGCGAAACTGCTCGCGGACCAGGTCCAGCCCAGTGGTCTCTTCCGAAACCGGATGCTCCACCTGGAGCCGGGTGTTCACCTCCAGGAACGAGATGGTCCCGTCCTGCCCGACGAGGAACTCGACGGTTCCCGCGCCGTGGTAGCCGGCGTTGACGCAGATCGTCCGCGCCGCGTCGTGCAGTGTGCGGCGTTGCTCAGCGGAGAGGAATGGTGCGGGGGCCTCCTCGATCAGCTTCTGGTGGCGCCGCTGCAGCGAGCAGTCCCGGGTACCGACCACGATCACGGTGCCGTGCTGGTCGGCCAGCACCTGCGCTTCGACGTGTCGCGGCTTGTCCAGATAACGCTCCACGAAGCACTCGCCACGTCCGAAGGCCGAGACGGCTTCGCGCACTGCGGAGTCGAACAGTTCGGGGATTTCCCGAATCGTGTGAGCGACGCGCAGACCGCGCCCGCCACCGCCGAAAGCGGCCTTGATGGCTACCGGCAGCCCGTACTCCTCAGCGAAGGCCACCACCTCAGCCGCCCCGGATACCGGATCCTTGGTACCGGGCACCAGCGGCGCGCCCGCCGTGGTGGCGATCCGGCGCGCGGTGACCTTGTCCCCCAGATCCCGGATCGCCTGCGGGCCGGGACCGATCCAGATCAGTCCCGCGTCGATCACCGCTTGGGCGAAATCGGCGTTCTCGGACAGGAAACCGTAGCCGGGATGCAGGGCATCCACGCCCGCCCTGGCCGCCACGTCGAGCAGCTTGGCCGCATCCAGGTAGCTCTGCGCGGCCGTGGCGCCACCCAGCGCGAAAGCCTCGTCGGCGAGGTGCACGAACGGCTCGTCGCGGTCGCCGTCGGCGTAGACGGCGACGCTGCCCAGCCCGGCGTCCCGGCAGGCGCGGATCACTCGGACCGCGATCTCACCACGGTTGGCGATGAGCACCTTGTGCAGCGCTGAGGTCATCTACGGAAGTCTAGAGGCGAGGTGGGTCCGCGCCCGATGGCGAACGCCACACTTCGGATTAACAGCGATGGTGTCCGGCTCGGCCTCGAGACCAGGACTTCGTCGATCATGGTGGACGCTTGACCCACACTATAGTTACGCTGTCACGCACCGCTCAGAGCGCAAGGGGACATTGTGACTGACAGGTCAACCGCGTCCGACCAGGGACAGCTTCCGGATATCGATACCAGTGTGGCGCACTCGGCTCGCTTTTGGGATTACCTATTGGGTGGCAAGGACAACTACCCGATCGACCGTGAGGCCGGTGACCAGATACTTGCTATCGCGCCGGGTTTCCGCGACGCTGCGCGCGCCGTCCGAGGTTTTCTGGTCCGCTCTGTCCGGCACCTGGCAGGCGAGGTGGGGATCCGTCAGTTCCTCGATATCGGAACTGGCCTGCCCACCGCCAGCAACACTCACGAAGTCGCCCAGATGACCGCACCGGAGTGCCGCATCGTCTATGTCGACAACGATCCGCTGATCATGGCGCACGCTCGCGCCCTGCTCACCAGCACTCCCGCCGGCGTCACCGACTATGTCTTCGCCGACCTGCGTGACCCTGACACGATTCTGCGAAAGGCCGCCCGCACGCTGGACTTCAGTCAACCCGTGGGACTCATGCTGCTGGGAATCCTCAACCACATCATGGACACAGACCAGGCGCACGCCATCGTGAACCGGCTTCTTGATGCCCTACCCTCGGGCAGCCACCTGGCGATTTCCCACCCCACCACAGAAGTGGACGCTGAGGTCATGGGTGAGGTCGTGCGACAGTGGAACGAGGGCGGTGGAACGCCGCCGGTGGTCTTCCGCGACCGCCAGGAGCTGACCCGTTTCTTCGATCGCCTGGAGCTCCTGGATCCGGGGGTGGTCTCTTGTTCGCTGTGGCGGCCCGGACCCACCCGCCTCGGTGCGCCTACTCCGGTGTATGAGTTCGGGGGTGTTGGGAGATTGCCCTGATCAGACCTCTTTGATGATGCTGGCCAGGAATCGGGCTGTTTTGGACGGTGATTTGGCCTGGACGCAGAGCCGATCCATAACCACCAGATAGTGATCGATGTCCTGGCTCTTGTCCAAGTACAGCGCACTGGTGAGTTGCTCGAGGTAGACCACGTCGGGCAGATCGGGGTCGGCGAACCGAAGTATGGTGAATGGGCCGCCCGCTGCGGCATGGCCCCCTGAGTAGAACGGTACCGCCTGCAGTGTGATGTTCGGAAGCTCGGCCAGCTCGATCAGATGCTGGATCTGTTCGCGCATTGCCGTGCGACCGCCGAGCCGCCAGAGCGCCGCCTCGTCCACCACGGCCCACAGGTTGGGTGCTCCGGGCTGGGTGAGCAACTCCTGACGTCTCATGCGCAGCGCCACCCGGCGCTCGATATCGTCGACGGACTCGCTCGAATGGCCCAGACGGATGACCGCGCGGGCGCATTCCTCGGTCTGCAACAGGCCGGGTACGAGTTGGGGCTCATACGTGCGGATGACCGAACTGGCCTGCTCCAAGCCGAGGTACATTTCGAACCAGTGCGGCAGGATGTCGCTGTATTGGTGCCACCAGCCAGGGGTGTTGGCCTGCTGTGCCAGGGTGAGGAACGCTTCTCGTTCCTGCTCGTCGGTGATGCCGTAGAGGGTCAGCAGGTCGGCGACATCCCGCTGCTTGAAGCCGACCCTGCCGAGCTCGAGGCGGCTGATCTTGGCGTGTGATGCCCGGATCGCATGGCCTGCGGCTTCGCGCGTGATCCCGCTCGCTTCCCGGAGCCCACGTAGCTGGGCGCCCAACGCGATGCGTAGCACGGTCGGTCCGCTCCGGGCCGGTGCCTGTGGATTGCCGGAGATCGGGTAGTGGTCCGGCTGAGCTAAGGTCAAAATTCCCCCTTCGGGTGAACGCCGCAGCGCGATGTTCCCACCTCACACCCCGTGCTGTACAGAGCGGTGGCCCAGTTGGGCGATGGCGTTCGCATCCTAGCCTCGGATGCTGGCATTCTGTGTGTGCATCGGTTCTTGCATCGGTACGAGACGTCTGGGACCGTAGCGGGACGAAGGTTCGGGTTCGGCACCCCAAGCTACACGCAGTGCCGGTGAACTACCCAGCGTAGGGAGGGGTTACGCCGTGGGGTCCTACACGTCATCGCTGACCTGCACTGTCGATGGCCTCGCCCATTTAGTAAGTGACGACGCCGCAGCTGCCGGTATTGCCGCTGGGCGGGGGACCTATATCGCGCTGTGTGGACACACCGTTCACGCTGCCGCCATGGTGAGTGCCATCGGTCGGGCCTGCCCTCGCTGTGCACTACATGTGGAGGCGATCCCGGAACCGCCGCGCCGTGGAAACAGTGGACGTGCCCGGCTACGGCGGCTGTTCGGCTACCGGATGGTGGAGCAGGCAATTCGCTGACCGTCGTCTGGGTCAACCGGGGGGCGCAGCCGGCTGGCCCAACCGGCTGGGTCCATTCCACAGCTCGATCACGCCTATGCCGACCTCGGCGAGCAGCTGCCGGGTCAGTGGCAGGCTGATACCCATCACGCTGGACGGATCACCTTCGATCCCCTCCACGAACCAGCCGCCCAGACCGTCCAAGGTGAATCCGCCTGCCACCTTCAGCGGCTCGCCGGTGCCGATGTAGGCAGCGATCTCCTCGGCGCTCGGGGTGCCGAAGTGGACCAGGGTGGTCTCGGCGGCACTGGCGCTTGTCACCGCAACGCCCGCGTGCAGCCGCACTATCGCATGGCCGGTCAGCAGTTCGCCGGTGCCGCCCGCCATCGCCTGCCAGCGTCGTCGAGCGACGTCTGCACAGCCGGGTTTGCCGACCACTTCACCTCCCATGTACAGCATCGAGTCACATCCGACGATCACGGCCTCGGGGTACTCGTCACCAACCTGTGCTGCCACCGCATCGGCCTTCGCCCGAGCCAGCGTGATGACCAGTTTTCGGGGCGACGCGTCGCCCAGCGCGGCGGCCAGCGCATGTTCGTCCACTCCGGACACCCGTACGACGGGTCGTACTCCGGCGGCGCGCAGCACGGTGAGCCGGGCAGGGGAGGCGGAAGCAAGAATCAGGCGCACGGCACCGCACTGTACGGACCCGCCGCAAGCTCCAGCTGCCGAGCTCGGAAAGATGAGCTGCCGGGCCACTATGTGCTTGGCGGCGTTGTGCTTGGCGGCGTTCTGGGTACCGTGCGGGTGCATTGCCGTGCAGAACGTGAATTAGCGTGGCAGCGCTGAGGTCCGCCAGGCGCCGGGGCCGGGATGCAGGGAAGCATGCAGCGGGTGTGCCCAGGCCGAGCGCTGGCCAGTTTCGGGCGATCGGATGCGCGCCGACCTCCTGCTGCCCAAGCTGACGATCACTGTGGTCAGCGCGGCGACCTCCTCGTCCGAGGGATCACCCCGCACGATGTGGATAACCCGTGAATGCGGAGGTGAACTAGGACTCGTATCGCCGCTCAAAGGGGGATGTTCCCATGCTTTTTGGGGGGCAGGGTCTGGCGTTTGTCTTTGAGCATATGTAATGCGCGGGCCACATAGCATCGGGTGTAGGAGGGTGGGATCACTGAATCGACGTAGCCTCGGTCGGCGGCTACGTAGGGGTTGAGGAGGGCGTCCTCGTACTCCTGCTGCCGCTGTGCCCGCAGCGCGGCCACCTCGTCGGGCGGTGCGGCGGCGAATTCCTTACGGTGCAGGATGTTCGCCGCACCAGAGGCGCCCATCACCGCGATCTGCGCGGTGGGCCAGGCTAGGTTCATGTCCGCGCCGAGGTGTTTGGAGCCCATCACGTCGTAGGCGCCGCCGTAGGCCTTACGGGCGATCACAGTGACCTTGGGCACCGTCGCCTCGGCGTAGGCGTAGATCAGCTTGGCGCCGCGCCGGATGATCCCGTTCCATTCCTGGTCGGTGCCGGGCAGGAAGCCGGGCACGTCGACGAAGGTGAGCACGGCGACGTTGAACGCATCGCAGGTGCGCACGAATCGGGCGGCTTTCTCGGCGGCGTCGATGTTCAGGCAGCCCGCGAGCTGGGTCGGCTGGTTGGCCACGATCCCGACACTGCGGCCCTGCACCCGGCCGAAGCCGACCACCATGTTCGGCGCGAACAATTCGTGTACTTCCAGGAATTCCCCGTCGTCGACGACCCGGATGATCACCTCGTGGATGTCGTAGGGCTGGTTTGCCGAGTCCGGGATCAGCGTGTCCAGCTCCCGATCGGAGTCGGTCAGCAGGTCGGCCACCGGCCCGTGGGTGAGGTCGGGAGCGTCGAACAAGGGGGGTTCGGACATGTTGTTCGACGGCAGGAACGACAGCAGTTCCTGGACGTAGGACAGCGCGTCCTCCTCGTCGACGCCGAGGTAGTGCGCGTTACCCGACCTGGTGTTGTGGGTCCGGCCGCCGCCGAGTTCCTCGAAGCCGACCTCCTCGCCGGTCACCGTCTTGATCACATCGGGACCGGTGATGAACATGTGTGAGGTCTGGTCCACCATCACGGTGAAGTCGGTCAGCGCGGGGGAGTAGACATGGCCACCCGCGCAGGGGCCCATGATCAGCGAGATCTGTGGGATGACCCCTGAGGCATGGGTGTTGCGCAGGAAGATCTCGCCGTAGAGACCCAGCGATACGACCCCTTCCTGGATTCGTGCCCCGCCGCCCTCGTTGATCCCGATGATCGGACAACCGGTCTTGATCGCCAGGTCCATCACCTTGACGATCTTCTCGCCGTACACCTCGCCGAGGCTGCCACCGAAGACCGTGACGTCCTGGCTGAACAGGCACACCGGCCGACCGTCGATGGTGCCGTATCCGGTGACCACGCCGTCGCCGTAGGGTCGGTTGCCGTCCTGACCGAAGTTGGTGGAACGGTGCCTGGCCAGCTCATCGAGCTCGATGAACGATCCGGTGTCCAGCAACAGGTCGATCCGTTCGCGGGCGGTTTTCTTGCCCTTGGCGTGCTGGCGCGCCATGGCACGGGCGGATCCGGCGTGCACCGCCTCCTCACTGCGCAGCGCCAGGTCCGCGAGCTTGCCCGCAGTGGTGTGGGCGTCGGGCTGGTCGCTGGAGACCTCGCCGACCGGCTCGGTGGCACTGCTCATGGTGGAACACCCTAGGAGCGTCCTTAAGAAACGTCGCTGCCCGGGACAGGAGTGTGACGATTCGCGCAGGCGCTACGGGCAGGCGTTAGCGTTGCTCTGTGTTGTCCGCTCTTGATCGGCCCCCGCTCCGCGCGGACGTGCTGCGCCGGGCGTTGGTGGTCCCGGCCGGGCCATATGCCGCGCTGGACGTCGTCGCTTCGCTGCCTTCGACGAACGCCGCGCTGGTTGCCGCCGCGCGAGCCGGGGCACACGATCGCACGGTACTCATCGGTGAGCACCAGAGCGCCGGACGCGGGCGGGTGAATCGCCGGTGGGTCGCGCCAGCCCGATCCGGGCTGGCGTTGTCCGTGCTGCTGCGGCCGCGCGAGGTACCGCAGGCCCGGTGGGGCTGGCTGCCGCTGTTGGCAGGCGTCGCACTGTGCCGGATCGTCACCGAGCTGGCCGCCATTCCGGCCGCGCTGAAGTGGCCGAACGATTTGCTGCTCGGCGCGGACGGGCGGAAGGCTGCCGGAATCCTCGTCGAAGTGGTCCCCGGGCCCGCCGTGGTGATCGGTATCGGGCTCAACGTGACAGTGCAACCCGATGAACTGCCGGTGCCCGGTGCCACCTCGTTGGCACTGGAGCAAGCCGCCTGTACTGATCGTGAGCTGCTGCTGCGAGCTCTGCTGCATGAGCTGGACCGAGCGGTACTGGGGTGGTGCGGGCACGGGGGTGATCCGGACGCCACCGGGCTACGAGAGGCATATCGGCACTGTTGCGCGACCCTGGGCAAACAGGTCCGGGTCGAGTTGCCGGGGCAATCCGCGCTCACCGGCAGCGCGGTGGATCTGGACAGCGAGGGTCGCCTGATGGTGTTGTCGGATGGGCGACTCCGTGCGCTGGCAGCCGGCGACGTCACGCATGTTCGGGTGGGCTGATCTTCTCCGGCTCCGGCGATCGCCTGGGTTGCCCGCGCAGCGGTACCGTGCTCGCGCCTGCGGTCAGGAGGAGGAGCGGTGGCGTACCCGGATGAGCTGTTGAGATCCGACGAGCGGGTAGTGATCCATAAGCACCCACATTGGAAGATGCTGGTTGTGCCGGTGCTGACCTTCCTGCTCATCGTGGCTCTGTGCGCCTATCTCGCCGCGCTGGCCGCCGGGCAGTCCTGGGAGCTCTATGCCTGGATCGTGCTGGTAGGCCTTGGCGGTGCCGGAGCGGTGTGGTTGACGTTGGTGCCGCTGCTGCGCTGGCGCACCACGCATTTCGTGCTCACCACCAGGCGGGTGCTGGTCCGGGAGGGCATCCTGTCGCGCAGCGGCATCGATATCCCGGTCCACCGGATCAACAGCGTGCAGTTCCGGTACACCGTCGTCGAGCGACTGCTGGGTTGCGGCACGCTGAGCATTGAGTCGGCCTCCGACGAACCGCTGGAGTTCGACGACATTCCACAGGTCGAGCGGGTGCATTCACTGCTTCAATACGACCTGGATCCGGGCGAATCCGACGTGGCTGACCGGCACTGAGACCTGACCGGCAGCGAGGTGTGACAGGCTAACGGGATGGCGGCCAGACCGACCGGACTGCCCCACCTCCACCGCAGCGACGGGCTGCCCGAGCGGGTGCGGATCTGGGAGGTCGGGGCTCGCGACGGCTTGCAGAACGAGACCTCGCTGGTGCCTGTCGAGGTCAAGGCCGAATTTCTGGACCGGCTGGCCGGGGCTGGGTTGACGGTCTTGGAGGCCACCAGCTTCGTGCATCCACGCTGGGTGCCGCAACTGGCCGACGCCGCGGAGTTGCTCCAGTTGCTGGTGCGCCGAGAGGGGGTGCGCTACCCCGTGCTGGTGCCCAACGAGCGCGGGTTGGACCGGGCGCTGGCGGCCGGCATCGCCGAGATCGCGGTCTTTGCCTCGGCCACCGAGAGCTTCGCCCAGCGCAACCTCAATCGGGGTCTGGACGAGCAGTTCGTGATGCTCTTCCCGGTGGTGGCCCGGGCTCGGGCTGCCGGGCTCGCCGTGCGGGGATACCTCTCGATGTGCTTCGGTGATCCATGGGAGGGTGCTGTGCCGGTACATCAGGTCGTCGCCGTCGGTCGCAGGCTGCTGGACATGGGGTGTTCGGAGCTTTCGCTGGGGGACACCATCGGGGTGGCCACTCCGGGCCATGTCGCCGCGCTGCTTTCCGGGTTTCGCCGGGCTGGTGTCGGGGCTGATGTACTCGCCGTGCACTTCCACGACACCTACGGTCAGGCCCTATCCAACACGCTCACCGCCCTGCGTGCCGGAGTGACTTGTGTGGATGCCTCCGCCGGTGGACTGGGCGGTTGCCCCTATGCCGAATCGGCTACCGGCAATCTCGCCACCGAGGACCTGGTGTGGATGTTGGACGGGCTCGGTATCGCGCACGGAGTAGATCTGGATGCTCTGGTTCGGACCAGCGTGTGGATGGCCGGGAAGCTGGGCAGGCCCGCACCATCCCGGGTGGTCCGAGCCCTGCAAGAATAGTCATCGCCCTCATGTACCAACCCTCACCAAACGTCTCTACGTGGTACGTCGTGAGTAACCCCAAGATCTCCGTCGCCGCACTTGTGCCCGGCTGCGTAGCCCGAGTGGCGGCCAGTAGACTTCACAGCCTACGGCCGGACAGGAGCCGTGGGCCGCTGAGTTTCGCAGTGTGAAGATAAATGTGTGTCACCCCGCGACGGAGAAAGTGATGCTCACCACGTACTCGGCAGGTCGGTTATTCGCCGAGCGGTTCGGTACCGGGCCACCTACGGTTATTGCACTTCACGGTTGGGGTCGGAATCGGCAAGACTTCACGGCGACACTTGCCGGCTTGGATGCCCTGGCGGTCGACCTGCCAGGATTCGGATTGTCTCCCGCCCCCGGTGAAATTTGGGGCACCATGGAGTACGCCGAGCATCTCATTCCTGTGCTAGACGAATGTCCGCATCCTCCGATTGTAGTGGGTCACTCCTTTGGCGGAAGGGTCGCCCTCCGCCTGGGGGCTCATTTCCCGGATCGTGTAAGCGGGCTCGTTCTCACCGGGGTGCCATTGTTGCGCCGAAAATCTGCTCGGCCAGCTCCTCCGCTGCCGGTGCGGCTCGGCCGTGCGCTCCGTCGGTGGAACTTGGTAAGCGACGGTCTGCTCAATCGAGTACGAAATAGATACGGATCGACCGACTACCGGGCCGCCGAGGGTGTTATGCGTTCTATCATGGTCCGGGTTGTCAATGAAGATTACGAACAAGACCTCCGCAAACTTCGATGCCCTGTGCAGATGGTCTGGGGCTCCGCTGATGCGGAGGCTTCACCAGAGATGGCGCAGACGGCGGCAGAAATCATCTCGCGGGCCGACCTCATGATTCTGCCGGAGATCGGACACCTGCTCCCCATTTCCGCACCCGAACACCTTCGCGCCGCAATCGATAAGCTGGAAAGCCCGGGTAACACATGACTGTGGCAATAATCGTCTTCTCCGTGGTTCTCGCCTTGGCCGGCGCGGCGCTCGCCCTCTTACGGTGGCTGAGAATCGCCCAACGGGAACATTACATACCTGGATCTACCACGCGATTCGTCATGCGCTGGTGGCTGCACCGTCCGATAAATATAGCAATGGTTGTCGGTGCAGTTCTTGGCGCCATCGTATCGGCCTGGTTTCCGCTGGCTGCCTGTATTACTGGAATAATACTCGGCTTGGGTCCACTCGGTCTCACGGTACGAGGGCGTTCGGCGCGCCTGGTCTGGACTCGACGGCTCAAGTTCCTCGCCCTGGTCACGGGCTCGATGGTTGCAATTATCTCGGTGCTTGGCTTAGTAATTCTCACCAGCGTTGCCCCGTTGGCTTTCTCAGCGGTGCTGATCCCTGTTTTCGTGGATTTGGCCCTGGTGATCACACGGCCCGTTGAGAGCCGCCTCGCCCGGCGCTATGTCGATGCAGCGAGCAAGCGGCTCACAGCTGTCGGTCCAGTAGTTGTTGCGATCACCGGCTCCTACGGAAAGACCACGACCAAGGAGTATGTAAGGCACCTGGTCTCGGGTGTGCGCGTAGTTGTGGCAAGTCCGGCAAGTTTCAATAACACAGCCGGACTTTGCCGAACTATCAACGAGCATCTGGCGGAAGGTACCGAAGTGCTCGTGGCCGAGGTCGGTACTTATGGCAAAGGCGAAATCAGAGACATCTGCGGCTGGTTGCGGCCGAACATTGGTGTGATTACCGCTATTGATGCTGTTCACATGGAACGTATGGGCTCCTTGGACAACATAGCTGAAGCCAAGGCCGAACTGCTGGAGAAGGTCGATCTGGCCATATTGAGCACCGATTCACCCCATCTGAAAAGCATGGCTAAAAAGATGGCCTCCGGCAAATCTGTGATGCGTTGTGGTAGCGTCAAGGACGGTAATGATGTCGCCGTAGTCCCATTTGATGGCCAACTTGCCGTCTATGTTTCCGGTGAACAGGTCGGGGTGGTGCGGAATCCTGGAGTATTCGCAAACAATGTTGCGGCGGCGATTTCGGTGGCCTTGGCGCTTGATGTTGCGATAGAGCACATACTGAATCGGCTGGAATCTTTACCAACCCCTGCTCATCGTCAGCAGGTTGTGACGACATCCCATGGAGTACGAGTCATCGACGATACTTACAATTCGAATCCAGCCGGAGCGGCGAGCGCGTTGAGGCTTCTCTCGCGGATTTCTAACGGCGGTCGCCGCGTGGTTGTTTCACCAGGGATGATAGAGTTGGGAAATGAGCAGTACAAGGAAAATGAGAGGTTCGCCCGAAATGCGGCAACGGATGCAACCGATATCTTTATCGTCGGGCGAACCAATCTATCCGCGATGCGGAGCG
Organism: Pseudonocardiaceae bacterium; assembly: GCA_050700355.1. Taxonomy (GTDB): domain Bacteria; phylum Actinomycetota; class Actinomycetes; order Mycobacteriales; family Pseudonocardiaceae. Next base: position 39,367 of record JBOHHE010000057.1, on the reverse strand, counting down.
GTAGTCGAGGTGGCAGTGCGACCGTCCGGTTGGTGCCGACCAGGGATGACGCCGTCCGATGGGTTCGTGAGAACCTCACCGAAAATGATGTTGTGCTGTACGAAAATGATTTGCCGGACCACTATCCGTGAGTCCAGGTGAACAGAAAGGCGTGCGACTGTGGTTAGTACATGCGTCCTCTTCGGAGGTCCGTCGCCGGAACACGACGTCAGTATTCTCACCGGTTTGCAGGTGTGCCGGGTGCTCTCCAGCGGCGGCCACGACGTGGCGGCACTCTACTGGACCAAGAGCGGAAACTGGCATCTGGTGGCGCCGGATTTAGAGGCGGAGGCATTCGTAAACGGAGTACCTTCGGACTCCCGCGCCGTAGTGCTGGTTACCGGGATGGGCAACGGGTTCGCGGAGCGGCGAGCATTGGGTCGGCTTCGAAATTTGCACTTCGACGTTGCGGTGAACTGCTGTCACGGGGGCCCCGGAGAAGACGGCCGCCTGCAAAGCGTGCTCGATCTCGCGGGCGTGAAGTATACCGGCCCGACGGTACGATCCGCAGCACTAGGAATGGATAAGTTGGCCTTCGGAGGTGTTTTGGCCGCCGCGGGGATACCGACTTTACCGCGGTTCGCGCTCTTAGAGGACGGGCCGGCGCCTGATTTTCCTGCCCCCTGGCTGGTAAAGCCGAGATATGGTGGATCATCTATTGGCATATCTGTGGTGGATGGAATCGAAACAGCACTTTCTTTGCTTGACAGCTCTCCGCACCTTCGGTTGGGAGCGGTGGTCGAACCCTATCTACCGAATTCTATCGACCTTAATATCTCTGTCCGCGGGCACGGCTCCCCGGCTCTGTCCGAGATAGAACGGCCGGTCCGTGATTCAGCTGCCGAGTTCTACACTTATGAGGATAAGTACCTGAGCGGCGGGGGTTTGACCGGTGCTCCTCGCGAGCTGCCGGCCATACTTGCTCCAGATATCGAAGAACGTCTACGCCGTTACGCTTTGGCGGTGTCTTCCCTCGTTCAGGTTCGGGGTGTCGCCCGGATAGACTACCTTCTGGATGGAGACCAGTTGTGGGTCAATGAGATCAACACAATTCCTGGGGCAATGTCGCTCTATCTGTGGCGAGCGTCTTCGGTCACGCACGAAGCGTTGCTGGATGATATGCTCGAGGAAGCTGTCAAATATCCGAGCTATGCTGCGGCCACCGCTGGCGCAGATGGCTTGGCTCTTCGCACCGCTGGCGCCATCGCCAAGAAGTTGGCGTAGCCCCGCATACGATGAAGTTACTCATGAACCAGGGCATGCTCGGGCGCGCTGAACCTGCCCATTGCGCGGGCGACAATCTTCGTTAGGATTCCACCGAGAGTTCGCCCGCTTGCTTCGATTGCAATAGGCACCACGCTGGTTTCGGTCAGACCCGGGCAACAGGTTACCTCCAGAAAGTTCGGTGTTCCCGAGGCATCGACGATCATGTCTACCCGTGACAAGTCACGAAGCCGGAGCTCTTGGTGTATCGCTACGGCCGCATCGGTGGCTCGAGTTTGGACAGCGGGGGACAAGTTACTTGGTACGGTGAAATCTACCTGCCCGGCTGTATACCGAGCTTCGTAGTCGCAGCGGTTTGTTCTGTAGGCGATCTCTACTACTGGAAGTGCGGTGATGCCGGTCGCTTCTTCGATAATTGTTATTGCAATTTCGGTTCCATCGATATACTGCTCTATCAATGCCGTGTCCGAATAAGCGAAGCATTGGACCATGGCGGCCGGAAGATCTCGGCGTTCGCGGACAATGGTGACCCCGAGCGCGGATCCGCCGCAGGCCGGCTTCACGACCAGTGGAAGGCCGAATCTCGCGGCAAGCGCGCTAGTTATTCCGTCGGCGCCCAGTTCTTGAAAGGTACCGAGGGGCAATACACAGAAATTCGGTGTTCGGAGTCCGGCTCGGCGTACCAGTTCCTTCGCTGTCGGCTTGTCAAAGGCGAGCCGAGCGGCATGTGGTTGTGGCCCGACGTAGGGTACTGCGGCCATCTCAAGAACTTCTGAAATTGCGCCGTCTTCGCCACGCTGACCGTGCAGCAAGTTGATTACCGCTGAAGGTGGGTCTCGTTCTAGGCGTAATAGGAGGTGCTGATCTGTGTCGATGGTGAGGGCATCAACCCCCTCACTTTTCAGCGCCTGGCAGGCTCGGCGTCCTGATGATAGCGATACTTCACGTTCAAACGATAAGCCGCCGCATAGAATCATTACAGGAAGCACAGCAGTCTCCTCTTGACGAGGTGGATATATTTGTGGTCCTTATCGCTAGCGTAGTCGTAGCCGCAACGCGGGGTCGAGCTGGATCGGCGAGTAGTATCCCGAACGTTGGAGGCTTCGGGGTAGCAGGGTGGTTCGATACACGCGCGGAGCGCAACCTACGCGACCACCGTTCGGGTGGACGACCCAGTGGTTGATCCACCAGATGCTGCGTCCGGACCGACGCCGACCACGATGCCGCAGATCTGTCGAGAAGCCGGGAACTCTACTGGCATGATGGTTGGGCCGTCGTTGGGTCACTGCTCATGACGGCAGCCCACCCCCTGACTCGCCAGGGGGTGGGCTGCCGCTTGCGACGTCCTAGATGTGGGTTGGTAGTCCTTGAAGGGCACTCAACCTCGGAGTGCTCAGATGACCTCGTTGAGCTTGCCGGTCGCGATGTCGAAGACGAAGCCGCGGATGGCGTCCTTCCTCGGGATGAACGGGCTGGCCTTGATCCGAGCGATGGACTGCTGGACATCCTCTTCGAGGTTCGGGAATGCTTCAGCGGACCACGTCGGCTTGATCCCGAGCTCGTCCTGGATGGATTTCTTGAACTGGTCGTCAGTGAAGGTGAGCATTCCGCAATCGGTGTGGTGAATGAGGATGATCTCCTTCGTGGCGAGCAGCCGCTGGCTGATCGCCAGCGAGCGGATCTCATCGTCGGTGACCACGCCGCCGGCGTTACGAATAACGTGCGCTTCGCCCTCATTCAGGCCGAGGATGCGGTAAACGTCCAGCCGAGCATCCATGCAAGCGACGACAGCTACGCCCTTGGCAGGTGGCAGCGGCAATGCACCACCGAAGGTCTCGACGTAGCGGGAGTTGTTGGCGAGTAGTTCATCAGTGACGGACACGCAGACTCCTGGTGTGTTTGTGATACGGACGGGCACCGGGAGCGGCCGCGCGAGGCGGGCTCAGGCCATGCGCCGACGCGCGGCCCTGCTACACAGCTCGTCAAAGGCTGCCATGCGCCTACTCGGCCAGAACTGCTCGAGCAGGGGACGCTGCATGTACATATCGTTACCTTACGATCGCCCACCGGGCAAGTGCCGTCAGCCGATGCCTGGTCAGACCCGGTCGACCTGCTGCGTAGGTAGCCTGGGAAGCGACGTTCGTGGAGGCGACGATGAGTGCAACGGTGCAGCGGGTGACCTCACACGCTGGAGATCCGGCGTGGCTGGTGACCGGATACGAGACCATCAGGCGGTTGCTCGTCGATCCTCGGCTGGGCACGACCCATCCCGATCCCGAGCACGCCTCGCACTATTCCGAGTCGGTCATCTTCGGCAAGCCCAGGCAGTCCTCGGCGACCGAGCGGGAAGAGCACGCGTATATGCGACGCCTGCTCGGCCGGTCGTTCTCCGCCCGGCGGCTGGCCACCCTGCGACCGCGGGTGCAGGAGCTGGTCGACGGCCTGCTCGACGAGCTCGGCAGCAAGACTCCGCCGGTGGACCTCCACGACGCCATATCGTTCCCCTTGCCCGCGTTGGTCATCTGCGAATTGCTCGGCGTTCCCTACGCGGACCGCGAGAACTTTCGCCGCTGGTCCGACGATGCCGGCGACATCACCGATCGAGCCCGCTCCCTGGCTGGACTCGGGGCACTGTGGCAGTACATCGGGCAGCTCGTGCAGAAAAAGCTGGCGCAGCCCGCCGAGGACGTGCTGTCCGACCTGGCCGCCACCCACCGCGAGAATCCTGCGGCAATCACGCTTGATCAGGTGGCGGAGTTGGGCGCTGGACTGCTGTTCGCCGGCCACGAGACGACGGTCGCCGCGATCGACAAGGGCGTCCTGCTGCTGCTCACCCACCCCGCGCAGCGTGCGGCGCTGCAACGAGACCCGACGCTCGTACCCACCATGGTTGAGGAGATCCTGCGGTTCCCCGTCCCGGTACCGAACCCGGATACCGGCCGGGCTACCGGACTGCCGCGCTGGACCAACGCCGACGTTGTTATCGACGGCATCACCATCCCCGCCGGGGATCTGGTGCTGCTCGAGCTGCAGGATGCCAACCATGACGAAAACGTCTTCGATACCCCCCAGGAATTCGACGTGACTCGCGCGGAGAATCCCCATCTGACCTTCGGGCACGGCGCGCGCTTCTGCGTCGGTGCCCCGCTGGCCCGGATGGAGCTACAAGTTCTGTTCGGTGCTCTGTTCACCCGCTTCCCTACCTTGGAACTCGCGGTGCCGCTCGAGGAATTGCGACCCCGCAGCCACCTGCTCACCGGCGGCCTTGACGCACTCCCGGTGACCTGGTAGCTGACGAGTAGCCCGCTGGGGGCGCCCCTTTCAGGCGCTGTCTGCACAGGGTGCTGATCAGCTGGCCGTTGAGCATCTCCCGGTCGCGGATTTCGGCCGCGTGGCGGTGACCCTCGCCTCCTGTGGTGCTGATCGGTGGCCATCAGCGAAACGGACTGCTCAGCACAGTGGTAGCCGGCGTGAGGGGTGCACGGGTCAGGCAGAGTTCAGGGGTCCCACCGGGGTCCCACTTTGCGTGGCTGGCTTTTCCCGGCGTCCGGTGATCGGCCATGATCGGCGGCGTTTCGTCAGAGGACGGCTACCGGAATGGGAATGTCATGGACGGTAAGGGTGGGGCGAGGGGCAATATCGCGTTGCGGGCGTTGTTGGAGGAGGGGGAGATGAGTAATGCCGGGCTGGCCCGCGCGGTGGTCACGACGGCTGCGGAGGAAGGGATCCACGTCGGGACGAACACGACCGCGGTGCGGCGAATGCTGGAAGGCTGTCAGCCGCACTGGCCGATACCCCGGTTGGTGGCCAAGGTGCTGTCCCGGCGGCTGCACCAGGAGATCACCATCACCGAGTGCGGGTTTGTGGACCGTTCACCGGCCGAGGACGATCGTTATGACGGGTTGCGCCCTGCTGGGACACTGGACGGCACGATCCGTACGATCGTCGAGCTGTCAGGACGTGATATGCGCCGTCGCAAGCTTTTGCTGGGCTCTGTGTTCGCGGCGGGGGCTTTCGCCGAGCCCGCGCTGTTGGCCCTGACGGTGCCGCCGGTTCAGAACACGGCGCGCGCTGGGGGTAAGCGGGTGGGCATGGCCGAGGTGCAGATCCTCACCGAGCAGGTAACCCAGCTGCGCCAGCTCGATTACCGTTACGGCTCGGGGCGGGTGCGCGAGCAGGTGGTATCGCTGCTGCACCGGGAGGCTAACCAGCTGCTGCACGCCACCTACACGGCCAAGACCGGCAAGCCCCTGCTGATCGGCGTCGCGCAGGCTGCCGACCTGGCCGGCTTGGCGTCGGGTGATGTGGGTAGGCACTCGCTGGCGCAGCGCTACTATATCCAGGCGCTCGATCTGGCGATGGCGGCGGGGGACCGGCTCTTTGCCGCCAACGTGCTGGGCTCGATGAGCCGCATGACGCTGCAGGTCGGGCAGAACGCGCTCACCGAGCATGACAGGCTCCGGCACGGGCGTCAGGCTGCAGCCCTGGCCCGGGCCGGGCTGGCCGTCACCCAGGGCACGGCGACCCCGGTGTTGGCAACCGTGCTGCACGCGATGGAGGCACGCGGTCTTGCTCTGGTCGGCGACTCACGTGAGGCACAGCGTGCGGTGCTGGCGGCCCAGCGGTCCTACGAGTCACTACGCCCCGACGATGAGCCGCCGTGGCTGGGTCTCTATACCGAAGCCGCGTTCACTGCGGACATCGGCCGTTGTCTGGGTGACCTCGGTGAGGCCGAGCAGGCCATCAAGCTGACCACCGCCGCAGTGGACGGTTACGAGCCCTGGCGAGCCCGCGCCCGCTGCTTCGCCCAGACCGACCTCGCCGGCATCCACCTGCTGGGCAACGACCTGGAGCAGGCCGCCGCGGCAGGTCGAGCCGCGCTGCGCACCGCCGCCGACGTCAGCTCCACCCGTACCCACGACCGGCTGCGCACCCTGCAACGCCAGGTCCGAGCACTGCGCAGCCGATCACCGCACCTGCGGGAGCTGGACGAGCGAATCACCGTCTTTCTCACCCGCAGTGCTCGACACTAGATTGACGCTTGGCTGAATTGTGTTACGGACGACGCACGATAGACCGTGCTCATCGCCGAAACCTTGCCGATGTGGGCGTGTTCTCTGTTCGGAAGCTGTCCGCTCATCGCTGCAATAAGCTCAGCGCGGCGTCGTGCAGCAGGCCGTTGGAGGATAAAGCGGTGCCGCGGTGGTAGCGGGGGACGCCGACCAGGTCGGTGAATCGCCCACCGGCCTGCTCCACCAGGATCTGCACGGCGGCCACATCCCAAGGATTGACGATCGGCTCGGCGGCGAGGTCGATCGCTCCCTCGGCGACCAGGCAGTGCTGCCAGAAGTCACCGAAGGCGCGGTTCTCCCAGCAGGCGTCCACCAGCGCCAGGTAGGAGTTCCGGTCGTGGTGCTCCACCCAACTACCCAGATGCGTGGTGGAGACGTAGGCGTCGGCCAGCTCGCCCACTCCGGATACGGTGATCGCTCGCGCAGCTCCGGTCCCATCCTGGGTATAGGCGCCCGCTCCGGTGGCAGCCCACCAGCGCCGTCCCAGCGCCGGTGCGCTGATGACTCCGACCACCGGCCGATCGTCGACGACGAGCGCGATGAGGGTGGCCCAGATCGGCACCCCACGGAGGAAGTTCTTCGTTCCGTCGATCGGATCCAGCACCCAGGTCCGGCTGGCGTCGGACGGCCCGCCGCGCTCCTCGCCGAGCACTGCATCCTGGGGGCGTTGCCTCGCCAGCATGGCTCGCACGGTGTCTTCGACCGCGAGGTCTGCGTCGGTGACCGGGGTGCGGTCCGGCTTGCGGTCGATCTTCAGGTCTCCTGCGCCTGCGCGGCTCAGGGTGATCTCGTCGGCGGCATCGGCCAAGGCGAGAGCGAGAGCGAGGTCGGGGCTGTGCTCGGTCACGGGCCCGGATACTGCCACGCCGCCATCGGTCAGGACGGGCTGAGCTCTTGCATCGGATCCTGGCGCCGCACGTTCTCATTCGGGAAGACGTACTTGCGGAAGGCCCACCACCGGAACCCCATCGCCAGCACGGTGCCGATCAGGTTGGCGCTGGCGAAGTCGGCGATCTCTTGGGCGAACAGGCTCACCTCGGGCACCTGAAGATGGAACACATACCGTGAGATCCACAGTGGGATGGTGTTGATGACCAGCCCGATTCCGCAGACCAGGAAGAACAGCCCGGCCTCGTGATGCCGTTCCCGGCCCCCGCGGGTACGGAAGGACCACTCCCGGTTCAACAGGTAGGACACGATGGTCGCGATCAACACTGCGATGATCTTGGCAGTGACCGGTTTGGGCTCCAGCACCGTCGTCTTGAGGATCGTGAACACCGTGATGTCCACCAGGTAGGCGGTACCGCCTACCAAGGCGAATTTCACCATCTCACGGTGTCGGATCGCGATGTCACGATAGGGCTGTGGGATTCGGATAAGCACGGCATCGACCACGGGCATCGCGGCAGTCTAAGCGACCAGGCACGGGTGCTCAGTCAACCACCCTCAACGGTCGCCGTAGGATCGTTCGTCCGTGGCTCCCTGCATCAGCCTTCCCGTCGTCGGCATGGTGGGCGCCGGCCAGCTGGCCCGGATGACCCACCAGGCCGCTGTAGCGCTGGGCCAGTCCCTGCGGGTACTGGCAGTCGAACCCGATGAGCCCGCCGCGTTGGTGGCCCATGACGTGGTTCTCGGCAGGCACGACGATCTAGCTGCATTGCGCAGTTTCGCCGTCGGCTGCGACGCGCTGACCTTCGACCACGAGCACGTCCCCGCCGAGCACCTACGGGTCCTGGTCGCCGAAGGCATTCAGGTGCATCCGGGTCCCGACGCTCTGGTGCACGCGCAGGACAAGTTGCTGATGCGCCGTACGCTGGCTGGCTTGGATGTGCCGGTCCCGCCCTTCCGCGAGGTGATCCGGCCCGAGGACGCGGTGCGGTTCGGGGCCGAGCACGGCTGGCCGAGTGTGCTCAAGGCGGTGCGTGGTGGTTATGACGGGCGGGGTGTGTGGATGCTCAACACCCCCGCAGGCGCACAACGCGTGGTCCCCGAACTACTCGCCGCGGGTACGCCGTTGATGATCGAGAAATGCGTGGCGATGCGCCGGGAACTGGCCGCGCTGGTGGCCCGATCTCCGTTCGGACAGGGCGCGGCGTGGCCGGTGGTGCAGACCGTGCAGCGCAACGGTATCTGTGTGCAGGTGCTCGCTCCGGCACCCGGCCTCGACCAGGAACTCGCCCAGGCCGCCCAGGAGCTGGCGCTGCGGGTGGCCGGGAAGCTGGGTGTGGTCGGCGTGCTGGCCGTCGAACTGTTCGAAACCGTTACCGGGCAGCTGCTGGTCAACGAGCTGGCGATGCGCCCACACAACAGCGGGCACTGGACCATCGAGGGCGCGACGACCTCGCAGTTCGAGCAGCATCTGCGGGCCGTGCTGGATTACCCGCTCGGCTCCACCGGGTCACGTGCCCCGATCTGTGTGATGGCCAATGTGCTGAGCGCTGGTGTTCCCGCTGACGGAGGTTCCGGGATGAGGATGGACGAGCGAGTGCACCATCTGATGGCCCGGTACCCGGCTGCGAAGGTGCACCTGTACGCCAAGGCGGAACGCCCGGGGCGCAAGATCGGGCACGTCACGGTGCTGGGGGAGGCGCTGACGCCGGTCCGCGAGATGGCCGTGCGGTCCGCCGTCTTTCTGGCCACCGGGCAGTGGCCGGACCGGCCGGAGGCGGATGGAAATGCTGATGTGGACAGAAAGGTTGATGTGAGGCCATGAGTCTGGTCGGCGTGATCATGGGGAGCGATTCGGACTGGCCGGTACTGCGTGCCGCCGCCGAGACCCTCGACGAGTTCGGCGTGCCCCATGAGGTGTCGGTGGTCTCCGCGCACCGCACTCCGGCCAGGATGCTCGACTACGCTCAGCAGGCCGCGGCCCGCGGCCTGAAAGTGATCATTGCGGGGGCCGGCGGCGCGGCGCACCTGCCGGGCATGGTGGCCTCGGCGACCGTGCTGCCGGTGATTGGAGTGCCGATTCCGCTGGCTCATCTGGACGGGCTGGACTCGCTGCTCTCCATCGTGCAGATGCCCGCAGGCGTGCCGGTGGCGACGGTATCGGTCGGTGGGGGTCGCAATGCCGGCTTGCTCGCGGTGCGCATTCTCGCGGTGGCCGACCCGGCGCTGGGTTCACGGATGACCGCCTTCCAGCGTGAGCTCGCCGAGCGGGTGCTGCGCGCCGACGCCGCGCTGCGTGCCGAGCTCCAGCACTGATCGGCCGACGCCGCAGCCGCACCGCCGCGCTCGGCGCGAGATGCCGTTATATGCAGTAACGGTGCCACCCGGATGGCCGAGTTAGCATTCATTAACCGCTCGACCCTCCGGAGGTGTGCCGTGAACCCCGACTTCGACCTGTACCAGCTCGGTGCGGAGCACGATGCCCTGCGGGAGGCGGTGCGGGCCATGGCCGAGAAGGAGATCGCTCCGCACGCCGCGAGTGTCGACGAGCAGGCACGGTTTCCGGAAGAAGCCCGAGCGGCCATGGTGCGCTCGGGCTTCCACGCGGTGCACATACCGGACGCCTATGGCGGTGAGGAGGCGGACGCGGTGGCGACCTGCATCGTGATCGAGGAGGTGGCCCGGGTGTGCGCCTCGTCCTCGTTGATCCCGGCCGTGAACAAGCTGGCCACGATGGGACTACTGCTGGCAGGCTCGGAGAGCTTGAAGAAGCAGGTACTGCCGTCGGTGGCTTCCGGCGCGGCGATGGCTTCCTATGCGCTGTCGGAGCGGGAAGCGGGCAGTGACGCCGCAGCGATGCGGACCAGAGCTCGTCTCGACGGCGAGCACTGGGTGTTGAACGGCACGAAGTGCTGGATCACCAACGCGGGGGAGTCCGCCTGGTACACCGTGATGGCGGTAACCGATCCGGATCAGGGCACCCGGGGGATCAGCGCCTTCATCGTTCACCAGGACGACCCGGGTTTCTCGGTCGGGGCCAAGGAACGCAAACTCGGTATCAAGGGCAGCCCGACTCGGGAGATCTACTTCGAGGACTGCACGATTCCGGCCGATCGGATCATCGGCGATCCCGGCACCGGCTTCAAGACCGCGCTGGCGACCCTGGATCACACCCGCCCGACGATCGGTGCCCAGGCCGTGGGCATCGCCCAGGGCGCGGTGGACGCCTCGATCGCCTACGTCAAGGAGCGCAAGCAGTTCGGGCGCGTGATCGGTGACTTTCAAGGAGTCCAGTTCATGCTGGCCGATATGGCGATGAAGACCGAGGCCGCCCGCCAGCTCGTTTATATCGCCGCCGCGCGCGCCGAACGGGGCGAGGCCAAGCTCGGCTTCATCTCTTCGGCGTCCAAATGCTTCGCCTCCGACGTGGCAATGGAGGTGACCACCGACGCCGTGCAGCTCTTCGGCGGCTACGGCTACACCCAAGATTTCCCGGTGGAGCGCATGATGCGCGACGCGAAGATCACCCAGATCTACGAGGGCACCAACCAGATTCAGCGCATGGTCATGGCCCGTGCCCTGCTCAAGGACTAGCCAGTGCCCTCTGGGGCAATTTTAGTTACCTCAAGGGCGGTACGGCAGGGCTTCGCCACTGGCGGTGAGCGAGCGAACAATACCTTAAAAAGGATGTCCAGATGGGGAGTTCGATATGACCATGAGCGAGGGTCGGCTGCGAGAATTCAACGATCTACCGTCATCCGGGTCCTGTCGTCTGATTGATTTCGAGTCGGTCGAGATTTTGATCTTGGAGAGCTTTCCGCCTCAGTTTGTTCTGGTGGTGAAGGGCACAAAGCCCTACTCGAACATGAAGGTCGAGCTCGTTCCGCTCGTCTACATCCGTCAGCCGGAGTACTGGGGAATCGAGGTGGTCGGTTGTCTGCCGGGTTTCGGTCTGCCGGCCACGGCGCCGTATACCGTATCGATCTCGCTCAATGGAATTATAGGCACCGAGGGTATCGAGGTCATTGGCGCCACGAGGTCCGAGCAGCGTGTGATCCCGCCGGATGGGCAACCTGTCGAGCAGACATTGTTCCGGCGCTGGGTTCATTCCTTCGAGGAAGATACCGAGGGGGTGAACGTGTACCGGCCTTTCGGTTTCGAGTTCCCACCGGCCCGTGGGAGGGACGGATTCGAAATTAAACGAGACGGAGAATTCATCCGATATGATATCGGCCCAGCTGATGGCCTGGTGGAAGTGCCGGGTCGCTGGAAGGCGAAGGGGCCCGATAAGATCGTGATTCACTTCGACGACCCGAATATCGAACCCGATACGCTGCGTATAGTCTCGAACGAGGATGGTGTTCTTCGGGTCAAGCGGTAATCAGCCGTGGATCACCAGTTGGCCGTGGTCCCCACCACTAGGCTGTAGTCGAAGTTCCCCCCGCCGACGGATCTGGTCAGGGTGCGCATGACTCGGTCCGGGTTATCGTGGGGGCCCTGGATGTACAAGGGTTTGCCGTCACGTCCGAAGGTGATGGCACTGTTCTCCTGCCATGGCCCGAGATGACCGGCTGCTGCTGGGAAGTCGGGGTGGGGTTCGAACCCGAGCCCTCGGGCGTAGTCGATACCTCCCCAGACCAGGTGACGGGCCAGCTCCAGCGGTGCCTCGACCGGGGTTCCGGCATGCTCGAATCCGCCGAAGAACATGTCGCGGAAGGAGGGCACGTCGCGGTCGTTCATGACTTTGGGTCCGAGCGCGTTCTTCACCCCCAGGCAGTACACATCGACGAGATAGCCGCAGACCGCCACTCGTTGCGGGCGGTGTCGCCGGGCGACGACGACAGCTGCGAGCCCACTGATGCCAGGGTCGGCCGAGGTGACGTCCGGCCACTCGTCGTGCCCGTCGATGGTAAGGCCCGCGCTCCAGCCTGGGCTCACCCAGCAGCCGACCAGCGCAGACTCCGGTGCGTCGGCACCATCCTGCTTGGCGATGGCCCGGATCAAGGGCGCGATCGTGGCCGGCCGCGCACCCAGCGCTCTGGCGATTTCCTTGGGGGAACGTCCCGCCGCGCGCAGCTCCCGCACCCGGCTGAGCAGTTCGTCGTCGTGCATCACGTCCGGCACCCTACTCAGCTGCCAACCGGGCCAACGACCGCCAGAAGAGAGAAGTCATTCCCCTGGTTGCTCCGGCCTGGCCGGCTCGTCGATCCGTGGCGTCACCGCATGGCCAGGGACGAGGAGGGTGACCCGCAGCCCTGGGGGGCGTCCATCGGCCCGCAGCAGGCGAGTTTCCACGACAGCGAGCTGGCGGCCGTGTGCGCTCGTCAGTCGCATCAACAGCAGGCCCGGCACGATCAGCGACATGTCATAGCCCCGAGGGTTGACCCACGACGGGCGCGAGCGAGCATCGTCGACGACGCACGCCAGATCAACCCACACCTTGGGGAACCCGCGCAGCCGCTCCGGCCGAGAATCGAACACATGTTCGATAATGCGCTGTCATCGTTGCCCTGGCCAGCCCGCTGACCTGATCGCCACCACTCCTCCCTCGGGATACAGGTCAGCTGCTTGCCGATCTTGTCGACGACGTTACGCGGAAACCTGGTGTCGCGGCACGGCGGCCTTGAGCTCAGGCAGCGGTGTCGGTGTGGATGCGGTGGGCGAGGTCGAGTGCGGTGGAATCGGTGGTGTGTCGGCGGATCGCAGCGCCCATGTCAGTCAGGTCGCGGATGGTACGCCGGGAGCTGATCTGGCTCACCGACGCCAGCACCAGTTCGGTGGTGGTGTTGGCGAGGCCGGTTTCGCCGTAGCGGTACTGGTTGGTGGCCAGCGTGATCCGGCCCCATAGCAACGCGCGGGCTCGGGTGGGGTCGCGAAGGGTCAGTGCCTCGGTCATCTCGATGACGGCGTTCTCGGCGAAGCGTGGGTGATGGCTAGCGAGCTGGGAGTAGGCATTGGCTCGGCCGGCGGGCAGGTCGGAGTCGTCGGGCAACACAGCGGTGCTGACCCATTCGTCAGGTGACTGCTGAGCCCGGTCGTAGTGCTCCCCAGCGTGGCGCAGGGCGCGATGCATCTCATCGACGTTGCCCAGACCTGCGTATGCCCATGCCTCATCGAGAGCAAGACCGGCGAGCATACCGGGTGAACTGGCATCCTGAGCGGGGATCGGGCCGAACTGAAAGATCTGCAATGCTTCCCGGAAGTGTTCGGCCTGCAGATACAGGTCGCCGAGGTTCCCCAGCGCATGAGCGGCGAGCAGCGGCTCTCCCGCCAGCCGCGCTGATTCCAGCGACCGCAGGTAGCAGCGTTGCGCCGAGAGCGGCAGACACAGATCCGCCGACGTCCAGCCGGCCAGGTTCTGCAGCCGAGCCAGTTCCGCGTTCAGGGCGGCCCGGACGGGGTCTGATGCGGTTGCGTTCCGCAGTTGCAGCGCCCAGCGCAGGTGGCCGAGTACAGCGTCCCGGCAGGAACCCCCGCCCATTGCCTTGTCCTGAGCCATCAGAGCGCGGGTCATCGCCGCGATTCGCGCAACGTCTGACCTGCCGATCCGGGCCGGAACCGGGCTCGCGCCAGGCGGGGTGTCCAGCACGGCCCGGTCCGCAAGGCTCAGGCTCGCCCCCACCGTGATTCTCGCGGCCAGCCCGATCGCCTCGCGCCGTCTCATCGCCTGGTCCTCCGCGGTCCCGGGGCACTCGTCTCCGGCCACCCTACCAGCGGGAACAGCACCTTCGGTGACATTGGCGCGCAGCGTCGCGGCCTTGGCCCTGGCCTGCTCAAGTTGCGCTTTCCGGGCCCGCGCCTCGTGATCGTGCTTGGCTGCCTGCACGGTGCGGAACGCGTCCAGCAGTGCTCCCTGCGCACCGCAACGCTCATCGGCGAGTTTCCAGAACCGCTCGGTGCCGTGGGCCCGGCCCTTCTCGATATGGCACACCGCGCTGGGGTGGTAGTTGCCGGTCTTGGCGAGCTGGCCTTGAGTCAGCTCAGCCGCCACCCGATAGGTGACCAGCTGCGCTCCCAACGCCCGCCACAACTCGGTGAGCTCTTCCGGTTCCCGGGCCATGCCACCCCCATGCCAGATCTGCCTGCTGCCTTGACGCCGCAGCGTAACCGCCTGGCAACAGAAAACCAGCGTGACAACGAGTGTGAATTAAGGGTGCACACTCTTGCTCACACTGCTGTTCAACTGCTAATGAGGCCTCAGATTCGCATGCTCGGGTTGTCGGTTCTTTCGGGCTCACGATGTCTGGTGACGGTGCCACACGTTCGGGACCGGCGTCCCGGGCGGTTTGTGCCCGCACTGGCTGGGAACAGAAAGGAGGGGGACCATGACGGTCATAACCGAACCGATCGGACTTGCCGAGGGTCGCCCGTTCACGGTGCGCAATCTGGAGGCGATGCCCGATGACGGCCGACGGTATGAGCTCATCGACGGGATGCTGCTGGTGACCCCGGTGCCGGGCTGGCCGCACCAGGAGATGGCGCTCACCCTGTACATGGTGTTGCGGACTGGTCGGTACCAGCTGACGGCGAAAGTGAGTGGCGAGGAGATCTCCCTCGCGTCCCGGCCGTTCCCGGTGCGGGTGTGTCCGGCGCGGCTGCTCGATGGTCTGCGCCCGCATTGAATTCGCATACCCCTATTTCGCATACCCCTATTGAGCCAGGTACCCCCCGTCGACCGGGAGCACCGCGCCGGTGATGAAGGAGGCGTCGTCCGAGGCGAGGAAGGCGATGGCGCTGGCGACCTCCTCGGGTTCGCCGATCCGGCCCAGTGGATGCCTGAGCTCGATCTCGGCGAGATAGGCGGCCCCGCCTGGTTCGTCGGGTAGCCGTCGCACCCGGTCGGTGCGGATAGTTCCCGGCGCGACGGCGTTCACCCGGATGCCCTCGCCCGCCCATTCGATCGCCAGGTGTTTCGTCAAACCGGAGGCGACGAATTTGGCGGGGCCGTAAGTACTTTGGTTGGATTGCCCGGCAATGCCGGAGATCGAGGACAGGCAGACGATCGACCCGCCGCCTGCGGTCACCATGTGTTCGATGGCGTACTTACACGTCAAAAACATGCCGCGACCGTCAATGGCCATGACCTGGTCCCAGTCGTCCCCGGACGCTTCAGTGATCTTGTTGAGCGGGATGATCCCGGCGTTGGCGACGAGGATGTCGACCCGGCCGTACCGCTCGACCCCGGTGTCGATCATTCGGCGGGCATCCGCAGCCACCGAGACGTCACCGAGCACCGGTACCGCCTCGGCACCTTCAGCGGCCAGAACATCGCTGAGCTCTTCGAGGCCCGATTGGTCGACATCGGTGATCGTGAGCCGCGCGCCCTCGGCGGCAAATCGTATGGCCGTCGCTCGGCCGATGCCCTTGGCCGCACCGGTGATGACGGCTGATTTTGCGGACAGGCGGCCGGGCCGGGCCTCTGTTGCGTTCGGCAACGCGCTCACGCTCACTTCGATCATGTGCTGGACGACGGATTCAGACTGAACTGCTATAGGGCCTGGACGGAAGCGGATGCTCTCTCGGTGTTGCGCCCGGCGGTGGTTTGCCGATCATAAGGTCATGATGAAGTCGGTCGGCCTGCTCTGGGCTCGCGCTGCTGGCCTGTGTGCGGAGGGCAGATGACCGAGCTGTATCGGGCGAGCCCGGCGCGGGCACGCGCGATTCCACAGTAGGAGCATCATGACAGCATGAACCATGATGAGTATGATGCCATCATGCGTACCACCGTCACTTTGGATGACGACGTCGCCGCCGCGTTGCACACCGCGATGCGCGAGCGAGGCATGTCCTTCAAAGAGGCCCTGAACTTCGCCGTCCGTGCCGGATTGGTTGCCGCCAACCCACCCGCGCGCGCCTATCGAGTTACCCCGTTCACTGCCGAGATCCAACCCGGGGTCGACGTGGCGAAAGTCAACCGGTTGCTGGCCGACTGGGAGGACGAGGAGCTTCTCCGGAAGATCGAGCTCGGCAAGTGAAGTTGCTCGACGTCAACCTGCTGATCTACGCGACTAACAAGGCGACCGCCCAGCACGCCCGTGCCCGGCCCTGGTTTGAGGAAATCATGTCTGGTGCGGAGACCGTTGCCCTGCCGTGGCATACCTTGCTGGGCTTCCTCCGCCTCACCACCAGGCGTGCTGTGATGGATCCGCCCCTCACGGTTGAGCGCGCTCTTGATTATGTTCAAGAGTGGCTCATCCAGCCGTGTGTGACCACCGTGCATCCGACCTACCGGCACTCAGCAGTGTTACGAGATCTGCTGAATGCGGTCGGCACGGCAGGCAATCGGGTACCGGATGCACACCTGGCCGCCTTGGCGATCGAGCACGGAGCGACCCTGTGCTCGGCCGACGAGGACTTCGGCCGGTTTCCCGGCCTGGTGTGGATCGATCCACTACGAACCTGATTGCGGGGGCTCGGCAGGCGGATCAGCCGGTAGTCTGAGGTGCGCGAGGCGTCCGTGGGGAGATCTCGGATGCTGCGCAGTGGGGAGGCGGGCTGATGCCCGACTGCGGTGGCATCAGCCGGGCATCAGCCGCGCCGGCGCCCGGTACGGGCCACGTGATGTGTCACCTGACTGGAGTCGTCTGGACCAGTGGGCTGGATCTACTACACCCGCCTACCTGGTGTTGACGATGTCGACGGTATCTAAGTTTCCTTGGGTACCAAGGAGGTTGCTGATGGCTGTGCAGACTGCCCCGGTCAAGGTCGATGAGGCGACCCATGCCCTGCTGGCGCACGGCGCGACCGCGCTGCGCATGACACAGATCAAGATACGATGAAGATCCTCGACAGCACCACGAGCAGCCGCGTTGCGGCCCTCACCGGCCTGTCTGCCGAGCGGCTTGCCAAGCTCGGCGGTGTCCGCGAGCAGTAGATGCCAGTCCGCCCGACACTGCGCTGCCTCACCGATGATCTCGGCCTGAAGATCCCGCCTATCGATGATCCGCTCGACGAACTTGATCACCTCTTGCTGCGTAAGGCCAACCAGCAGTTCGCCGAAGGCGTGAACGCATCAGCTCGGTCGATGCCACCGTGCTGTTCAAGGTGAAAGCCCAACGATGGCGCGGGGCAGTCTGGATCGACGCCGCTGGCAGGCCGTGGATGGTAGCGGCCGGCTGGCGCGAAGAGGGAAGTCATGACGATTTCTACGAGACGCTGGCCCACGCCGTCCGTAGCGCGCGAGCCCGCTACAACACCCAACACACCCCGCCGCTGACCACCGACACGGATGTAACCCAGTGGCTGCCCAGCGATGCTGATCAAGATCGCTTCGCTGCAGAGGGAGCCGTCCGCCCTACCCGGTCGCTCCACTCGATCCAACTGAACTACAGCCACACCGAAGATGCTTGGCGCTGTCCGCGTCTACGTTCCTGCCTCACGCCGACGATCTGACCGACGAACCGAGCACGGCTACTCCGGGACATGGGCGACGACGCTGGCCTGGCTCCAGCTGCAGCTTTCCGGTCATGTGCCCGTCGTCAGGCTCATGCCCTTTCTGCCCTTTCTCGAAGGCACGCGGAAACAGTGCCCTGCGCGCGTCTCAGGCCCGCTGATCGGCTCACTCTGGCTGGACAGGCAGACTTGACACCCCGACAACAGAGTCCGAGGCATAGCCTTTCAGCCCACCTCCATGTCAATCACCGACACTGAGTTGGAGAAGTAGTTGGTGACGTAGACGCGGCGCCCGTCCGGGGAGACGGCGACACCCACGGGCCCGTCGCCGACGGTCAGGGTAGCGACGACCGTGGTGCTGGCGGTGTCAATCACCGCCAGCGAATCGGAGCCGTTGTTGGTGACGTAGGCGCGACGCCCATCCAGGGACACCGCCACCGCCCCAGGGCCGTCGCCGACGGTCAGGGTAGCGGTGACCGTGGTGCTGGCGGTGTCAATCACCGACACCGAACCGGAGCTGAAGTTGGTGACGTAGGCGCGACCCCCATCCGGGGACACCGCCACCGCCCCAGGGTTGTCGCCAACGGGCAAGGTAGCCACGACTGCGGTGCTGGCGGTGTCAATCACCGACACCGAACCGGAGCCGTTGTTGGTGACGTAGGCGCGACGCCCATCCGGGGACACCACAACACCTCGGGGATAGGAACCGACGGGCAGGATAGCGGTGACCGTCGGAGGCACGGGCACCGTTGTTGGAGCCGTCGTCAGGGCCGATCCGTTGGAAGCGGGGAGATTGGTGCAGCTGACCAGGACGATGATACCTGCCACGGCCAGCGTGATCGCAATCAGAGCCGGCCCGACGATCGTGGTGGTAAGGACACGGGCGCGGCGACGCGGCCGGGAGGCGGGCAGGGGCACCTCACCCATGCCACCCCGCCCGATCAGAGCCGCCAACCGGTAGGGGCCGAACTTCTTGGCAACCACCCCGTGTCCTCACCCTCAGTTCAAGCGGAACACCCCAGCGCACCGCCAGCCACCCAGACGAACCGAATCGTAACGGGGCGATACCTCAGGCCGGGGAAGTTCAGCAAAACACAGCGGCGAATAGGTGCCCGCACCCGCCAAGCGGTGCTCGACTACGGATCATGCGCAGCTGCGCGCCGATCGTGCGCCCTTCCTCAGCGGTCATGACGGCCCTCTCCGCACCGGCCACTCACCGATGCCCTGGGTCATCGCCCCGGAGCGGAACACTCCGGTGAGATACGCACGCCAGGCTACCTGCCGACCCACCCGGGTCGGGTGCACACCCCCGAAGTCGTCACAGAGCCGACTCGATCACCCCGAGGACAGCACCGCGAACGGCCCCCTGACCCGTGGCCAGCAGCGGACGGCCCGGTCAGGTATCAACCCCGGCCGGGCCGCTACATGCGCACGGGCGGCTGCTCAGCCGCCCGTGGTCACTTTCACTGTGATGGTCGCGGTAGCAGCTCTGGCACAGCGGGTCGCCGAGCACGACGTGCGGGGCCGGACGGGTGCCGCTCCGGTCAAGGCCCCGGACTGGTGTGGCTGCACTGCCCGGGGCCGACTTCCGACCACCGGGTGTCGTAAGCCGGGGGTCATCTGGACCCAGCCCCCTCGGACGCACCTATCACACCTGGCCTCAGCTGATCATCATCGATCTGCCCGATCCGTCCCCGGACCTGACTACCCCGACTACCCATCACCGGTCACCGGCAACGAAGACGGACCCATCCTGTACCGCTCCCACCCCCACCAGAACCGGCGCCCCCACCGCCACGACCAGACCCCGACGAACCGCCGCCCTTCTAGGGCCGCGCTGGCCTGAGCCTGCCGAGACTGCTCGCAAGCTGCTCGGCCTGCTTGAGGTGTGTAGTGACCTCGTTAGGGAGCGTGATGTCAGTGGGTTAGGTCGAACGAGTCGGGCGCTGCGCCAGTCATCCGCGCTGTGGCGCCCGGTATGGCGCCACTAACCGACGGCTGTTCGGCTCGGTGGCGCGTGGTCAGGACGAGCCGCGCAGCGATGTCGATCTTGTTGTCGATCTCCCCGAAACCACATCGCTGCTGGAGCTGATCGCGTTGCGTCGCGAGCTGACCGAGCCGCTCGGCGTGCCGGTGGATGTGGTTCCGGCGCGTTCACCGTGACCGGAGGTTGCGGCTGAGATCGAGCGTGACGCGATCCGGTTGTGAGCCTGAGATGCTCTAGCGGGTGGTGACGGGTCCGCCGACGACCCCGAGTCGACAGTCAAGCAGCTGGTCAGCCAAGCGCAGGATCAAGAAACCGGAGCTGCTTGCCTGCGGGATTGCGGCTTGCGTTCAGGCCGGCTGGCCGAATGGGCCGATCAGCCAGTTTCCCGGAGCGTTCTCGTCGTCGCTGAGATAGAACTCGCAGATGGCGGTCCTGAATTCCTCGTGGCTGATGGCACCGTCGCTGTCACGGTCGAGGCGGCGGAAGGCGTCGCTGGCATATTCGAGGGGAATCCCAAGCGTGCTGTACATCCGGGCGTATTCCTGCGAATCCACCAAGCCGTCCTTGTTGGTGTCGAGCGCGGACATCAGAGCATCGGCGATAGCCAATACGGCCCTTTCGAAGTTCCCCGGGGATGTGACGCTGGACTTCATAACCTCGACGAATTCCGGCCGGGTCAACCTCGTGTCCGTGTCGGTATCGCCGGAGGCGAGCAGCAGCTCCCACCAACTCTTGATGGCATCTCTCATCGCAGTGGCGTTGACCTGGTCCTCCTCCTGCGCCACAGCGGCGAACAGGTCGGCCATCTGCAGGAAGTCCTCGTGCGTGAGATAATCATCCTGGTTCTGATCGAACCAGTCAAAGAGAACGACGAACTTCCTGTCCTTCACGGCCTCCGACATATTCACCCCTAATTTTTCCTCCGCACATGGCACACGCTGCGCCACTGCAAAACTACCGTCCGTAGTAATGCTAGAGAGTCCGGGAATAGAGTGTCAACCAGGAGTTCAGCACCGGCAGGCTCCGTTGATCAAGTGGCCTGTATTCGGGCTTTGTCATGCCACGGACCCGCCGCCGATAGTAGAACAACGTGGCGACCACCGCGTCGTAAGCCTGATTCCTCGTCGGCTGCTCAAGCGGGTGCTTGAACGTCACTGACGCCTGCCCTGACACTCTCAACGGGACCGTTGTGTCACGCGGTGTGCTACCTACTGTTGCCGCTTCGTAGGATCGGGCGATGACTTGCGTACGGTGCGTGAGGGGACCGGCTCGGAGGGGTGGGGATGATCACGCTCGACTTCGAGCTGGAGATCGGCCCGGGGGCGGCGGGCAGTTATCCGGTGCTTGCGCGTGCACCGGGCGGGGAGGTCGCCGCCACCCTGCGGTGGTCGGTGACTCCCGCCCAGTTCGACCATCAGCTGGGCGCCGGTTGGCCACTGCCAGCAGGGATATGACGGCGTGGGTCTGGGTGCTGAGCGACGATGAGTGATCGGAATCCGCTTGCTGCGGAAGTTCTTGTCACTGCTGAAGTCTCGGCTGTGGAGGAACAGGCGATCGTCGAAGCCTTCCGCGCTCTGGCCGTTGCTGTCCGCACCCGGATGGCCCCCACTCGTCGTGGGCTGGAGCAGTTGCAGTGGCTGGTGCTCGCCACTCTGCCGTTGCATGCCTTTCTCAGTGGGTTCGGGTCCGTCGCGGCTGAGGATGTCGTTCGGGGGCTTAAGCGTCTGGTGCATCGGGTGGTCGGTGCCAAGCGTGAGACGGCGTCGTCCGCGCGGGTGATGGTGCTCCAGGATGCTGAGACTCGGCTGCAGGTGGTGCTGGAGGGTGATCTGCCTGTGGCGGCGTATCAGGAGCTGGTGGCGCTTGATCTGTCGGTGTTTCGGGAGGGGCCGGTGCACTATGACCGGCAGTGTGGCAGGTGGCGCTCGGAGTTGGACGAGTGGCAGCGGCGTCAGGCGAGCGATTCCGGACCGGTGTAGATCACTGCGCCACCTCAGCCTCAGATCGGGGCGTCGCTGTGGGGTAGCGCTTGGTCAGTGGGGGAGCTGGTCGGTCTGGATGGCGTGTAGGAAGGTGGTCCACTGGGGTGGCGAGGGTGGTGTGGTGGGGGTGTTGCTTGCTGTCCTGGATGCTGATCCAGTCGGCGGCTGTGCCGACCAGGACGCAGCTGCCGGTGGCGCTGGAGCGCCGGTTTGCGGGTCGCGATGTCGGGTGATAGGGCCTCAGATTGTCGGGTAATTTGGTGCCATGATGTCGGGGCAGACGGTCGAGCGACGGATCCGCCCGGTGTTGACCGAGGCCCTTGGTACCAGCCCGGTCGTGGCGATTACAGGGCCGCGTACGGCGGGGAAGAGCACTCTCGTCCACGAGATCGAAGCCAGCGGTGGCGGCACCTTCGTGGACCTGGATGACCCGGCGGTGCGCCGCCTCGCCGCCGACGACCCGATGGCTTTCGTGCATGACCTTCCCGAACCGATCATCATCGATGAGTTCCAGCGGGTCCCCGACCTGCTTGTGGCGATCAAGGCGGAGCTCAACAGGGACCGGCGTCCTGGGCGTTTCGTGCTTGCCGGATCAGTCCGCTACCAGGTAGTTCCCGAGCTTGCCGACTTCCTGACCGAGCGGGTGGCGCTGCTGACCCTCTGGCCCTTCGCCGTCGCAGAGTTGGTGCCGGGCGCGGTGTCGGTAGTGGATCGGCTGTTCGACGGCTCGATGGTGGGGCAGCGTCGGATCGCGGGCATGCCGCGGCGTGAACTGGTCGAGATCGTGCTCCGTGGTGGTTATCCGATCGCGGTCGGGCTTGCGTCCGAGCTGCGGAGCCGGTGGTTCGCCAACCTCGCCGCGTTGGTGGTCGAGTGGATCGGGGATGATGTGACACCGGTGCGACGCGCTGACGTGCTGGGCCGATTTCTCCAGTTGAGCGCGGCACGGACCGGGCAGCTACTCAACGCCGCCGAGTTGGGCCGTGAGGCCGGGCTCGGGCGGGATCAGGCTGGTGCCTATCTGCGGCTGCTCGAACTGGCTTACCTCGTGGTCGTGTTGCCTTCCTGGTCGGTCAACCGCACCCTCACCTCGCGCATGACGAAGCGTCCCAAACTGCATCTGGTCGACAGCGGCCTGGCCGCGCATTTGCAGGGTATTACCGCCGAGCGGTTCTCCCCGGTCGATCCCGCTGCGGCGAGCCGTTTCGGTGTGTTGCTGGAGACATTCGTGGTCACCGAAGTGCTCAAACAGGCGGGTTGGGCCTCGGAGGTCGTATCGGCTTACCACTACCGTACGACTGACGGCGTCAAGGTGGATCTCGTTTTGGAAGCGGCGGACGGGCGCGTTGTCGCGATCGAGGTCAAGGCAGGCAGCCAGGTGACGACGAGTGCGATGCGGGGCTTGACCCAGTTGCGCGATCTACTCGGTGCTCGGTTCGTGGCCGGTCTCCTGGTGACCTCGGGCATCCAGACCCAGCGCCTTGGAGATCGGCTGTCCGTCGCTCCGGTGGACATCTTGTGGAGACCGTGATGCCGCGGCGCAGTCACGGTTTGGGCGCAGGGTCAGTGCAGGGAGGTGGTGACGCGCTCGGCGGCGCAGCGCTCGGCCAGCACCGCGGCATCGGTGCCGGTGCACTGCACCAGGGAGGCGTCGGCGGCGAATACGGCGAGCAGTAGCTCACCCGGTACGGCTCCGTCCCAGCCGGTGGTCCACAGCAGGCGGTCACCGGAGCTCAGGCTCAGCTCGGCGGCACGGGCCCGGGCGGCGGCAACGACCTTGCTGGTGTCGGGGCTGGGGGCACCTGCGGTGAAGGTGTCGCCGTGGGCTCGGACCTCGCTGGCATAGTCCCGCACTCCGGATGGCAACACCGGGATCCCCTGGCCGAGCGCGTCCAGCCCGACCGCGGCCACCTCATCGACGCCCGCGACGTCGGCCAACCGAGCGACTCCGCAGAGCGCCACCTGGGCGCCTGCGGCTGACTCGGTGACCGTAGCCCCGCACCACCACGCGCCGAGGAGCACGCCTGCGGTCTGCCAGTGCGGCGGTAGGAGTATCGCGACGGTGTCACCGGGCTGAACGTCCAGTTCGTCGCGCAGCCAGTTCGCGGTCTTGGCCGCCCAGTTGGCCAGGGTGGCGCCGGACAATTCCACCCGGCTGCCCGCGTTGTCGTCGTAGTGGGTGATCCGCGGGCTGGCCGGATTGGCGCGTAGCGGCGGGCCGAGTAACTGATCGGTGACGGTCATCGGTTCCTTGGTGAGAGGTCAGTTGATGCAGGGCACACCGTCGGCGTGGATGGGTGGTGGTCTCGGAACGGGAGGGGCGCTCTCGGCCTGCGAGCGAGCGCCTACCAGCTGAGGGACCGAGGGCTCGGCCGGCCTCTCAGCTGCCCGATCGGGGTAGTCCGCCCCAACGAGCACCAGGATCTGGTCCTCCGCCAGGCCCTGTTCGGCAAGCACCGGGATGCCGCCACCCAGCAGCGCCGCGACCTGCTCGCCGAGCGCGCCCTGCCGAGGAGCAACCTTGATCATGGTGATCTTCCGCTGCGCGATATTGCCGATCTTGCCGGCGGTGAAACCGGCGGTGACCAGACGGGTCGAGATCTCGCTTGCCAAGCCGTCCACACCGGTGCCGTTGAGTACGTCCACGGTGCTCGGCTGGGTTACCGCAGCAGCCTGGGGTGCGGGATCAACCGGGGCGGCTGGGTCGGCTGAGCTAGGTGGGGCGGGTGGGGGTGACGGTCCGGCCTCGGTTACCAGACTGGCCATGAAAGCGCGGACCTGGGCCGGGTCGACGGCGACGATGCTCTGGCCGCGATCGTTGTGGGCATCAGCATTGACCACGGGGATCGTCACGAAGTCGACCGCGCCGGCGGCGATGCCGTGCATCTGCTGGGCGAAACTGAGCATGTCCCAGCCCTGGTCGAGTACGACCGAGCTGCGGGTGGCCGAAGCCAGCGCCGAAAGTCGGCTGGGATCGGTGAGTGTGCCTGCGGAGAGCACCTCGTTCACCGCGCTGGCCATGAACACCTGTTGTCGCACGATCCGGTCCAGGTCCCCCCGGGGCAGTCCGCCGCGTTGTCGGACGAAGGACAGCGCGTCCGCGCCGGAGAGAACCTGCGGTCCAGCGGAGAAGTTCGCGCCGGAGCCGGGATCGCTGGTCGCCGCGTTGAGGCAGACCTCGACGCCACCGATCGCCTGGGTGAGCAGGAAGAAGCCGTACAGGTTGACCTCTGCGTAGTGGTCGATCCGGGCGCCGGTGAGCTGCTCTACGGTGTTCACCAGGGCACGTCGCCCCGCCTGAGCGGAGTCCCGTTCGACCTGGGCGCCATCGGTCGCGCCGTCCTTGCGCAGCCGGCGGGCCTCCTGAGCCTGCTGCGTTCCGTACACGGAGTTGATCTTATCTGATCGGTCCTCATCCGGAAGCGCCACGAAGGTGTCGCGCGGGATGGATACGGCATGCGCGGACTTTCCGTGGTCGGCGATTCTTACCACGATGATCGTGTCGGTGTTGGTCCCCTCCGACTGCTCGGTGCGCAGCGCCGCCAGCACATCGAGGGGCAGC
The DNA here is from genome assembly GCA_050700355.1 of Pseudonocardiaceae bacterium. Lineage (GTDB taxonomy): Bacteria > Actinomycetota > Actinomycetes > Mycobacteriales > Pseudonocardiaceae. Next base: position 14,221 of record JBOHHE010000057.1, on the reverse strand, counting down.
AGGTTGCCCTCGGCGTCGGTGCGACTGTCGTTACCAACCAGCAGGATGTCTGTGGCGCCGTCCTTGTCGCTACCGTCGAGAGCCGAAGGGCTGAGTATGTCGGTGCTGTTCAGGTTCCGTTCGAGGGACCCGACAGTGGCCCAGCCCACCCCGGTGGCGATCAGCACCGTGGCCGAGAGCAGCACAACCAGGATCCGGGCGGACACCGCACCCAGCCGTGTCACGCCGTCACTGGTGGCATGTCTGCCGCTGTGGGCCACCTCCGACACCCGCACCTCCTCAACCGTTCGGCGCTACTGAAGATTAAACGCCAATAGTCCGTTCGGGTGCCGGGGTGGGCTGCGGCGTCCGGCGCAATGCCAGCAACACGACCAGCAGCAGCAGGCCCAGCCAGAGATACGAGTTCCCGAGCAGATGCTGCCAGGCCGACCAGGACAGCTCCCGGTCACCTTCCTGCGGGAGGAACTGGTGGGCTCCCACCAGCGTGGCGACGGCGACGAGCGCGGCGGTTGCGGCAAGTAGCCTCGAACGCCACCGCATCGCAAGATGGGCTAGCACGAGCAGGGCGGGCACCAGCCACACCCAGTGGTGTGACCAGGCCACCGGTGACACGAGCAGCCCGACCATCGCGACTGCGATCAGCGCGGGAGCGTCCTGTCCAGCGCGGCGCCATCGGCGTGCGGCGAGCCCGCCCAGCACGATCACCAGCCCACCCATAACCACCCACCAGGTCAGTTCCGTGGCCGGGCTCAACCCGAGCCGATGCAATGCTCCACGTACGGATTGGTTTCCCGTGTAGGCCAGACCTCCGATCCGCTCGGGGGCGAGCAGGGCGGTGAACCAGTAGGTGATCGAGTCCGCCGGGCGGATCAGCGCCGCCAGCGCGGTGCAGGCGGCGAACGCGACTCCGGCGTTGATGATGGCCCTCCACTGCCGTCCGGCCGCCAGATACAGCAGAAACACCGCGGGGGTGAGCTTGATTGCGGCAGCCAGCCCGATCAGGAAGCCGCGGTACCGGCCAGAACGCACCGCGAGCAGGTCGACGACGACGATCGCCATCAGATAGAGGTTGACCTGTCCGAACATCAGGGTCTTCCACACCGGTTCGAGCGCCACTGCCAAGCAGCCGATCAGCGCCGCGTGCGGCCAACCGAAGTCCCGCCACAGGGCGGCACCGGTAGCGCGCACCGCGATCAGCAACGCCGCGAAGCTGCCGACCGAGAAGACCACGGCGACCGTGCTGTGCGGAACCAACGCGAGCACCGAGAAGCACAGTGCCGCGAACGGCGGGTAGGTGAACGGCAGCGAGAGGTCCGGTCGTACCGGAAAGGCACCCTCGTAGAGCGGCCGGGAGTCCAACCAGGCCTGCCCTCCTGCCTGGTACACCGCAAGGTCGAGTAGCAGGTTTAGCTGAGTGGCCAACGCGACCACCACGCAGGTGAGCACGAGCAGGGCACCGGACAGCACCGGGGGCGGCGTCCGGCCCAGCAGGCCGCTTTGGGTGCTCACGCTCGGCGGGTCAGTCGACGCACGGCACGTCGCTGGCCACCAACGGTGGCGGAGGCGCCGGGGCGGCATGGAAGGATCCTGCTGCGACGGGCGTCACAAGGCGTTCCTGCGGCTGCGGCAGCCGCTGGCTCGCCACCCGGTCCGTCCCACGCCTCGAGTAGTCCTCGCCCAGATAGACCCGCACGGCTCCGGCCGGCAGGTTGGGATCCTCCTCTGTGGGCAGACCCCCGAGCGTGGTGGCGATGGCCGACGCCGTACTCGCCTGGCCCGTCGCGTACCGCACCAGGCTGACCGCTCTGGCGTCCGCGTTGGCCACCCGACCGGCGTCGAAGCCCTGCTCGGTGAGCTGGCGAGAGATCGTTCCGGCGAGCCCGGTGACCCCGGACGCGTTGAGCACCTCGATGGTGACCCGAGTGATTGCCGGTGCACCCAGTTCGGTCGCGGGTCGAGGCAGGACAGCTGCGGCGGCGAACGACCGCACAGCGGCCGGGTCGACCTCGAGTACATAACCCTCGGACTCGCTACTGGCCTCGCCCAGCAGAGGCACCGTCATGAACTCCACATGGCCTGCGGCGATGCCCTGAATACGGGAAGCGAAGTCGAGCACGTTGAAGTCTTCGTCGAGCGCAAGGGACTGCTTGGTCGCGTCGATCAGTTCACGAATTCGGCCGGGGTTCGCCAGCGTTCCGGTCGACAGGACTTGATCGGCGAACGAGGCTAGGAAAACCTGCTGGCGGACCACCCGATCCAGATCCCCTCGGGGCAGTCCGTGGCGCTGGCGGACGAACGCGAGCGCATCCGGCCCCGAGATCGTTTGGGGGCCTGCGGGGAAGTTCGCTCCGGAGGCCCGCTCCTCGACCGGTGCGCGCAGGCACACGCGGACGCCACCGACGGCCTCGGTGAGTAGGGCGAAACCGAGCAGGTTGAGCTCCGCATAGTGATCGATACCCACTCCGGTGAGATCCTCGACGGTCTGCAGCAACAGCTTGCGCCCCGCGCTGATGGACTCGCTGTGCACGGTCGCGGGGTCCGCTCCCTCTCCGACGAGTTGAGCGGCGGCGTCGGCTTTGCCCCGGGAGTACGCGGAGTTGAGCTTGTGCTGACCGAACCCGTCGGGCATCTCGGCGTACAGGTCCCTGGGCAGCGAGATCGCCACAGCTCTGCTGCCGTCGTTCGGGATCCGCACCAGGATCATGGAATCGGTGAGTTCGCCCTCGTTGTTCCCGGCCCGCAGCCGAGCCAGGACGTCGGCGGGCAGGGGGTTGCCCTGCGCGTCGGTGCGGCTGTCGTTCCCCACCAGCAGGATGTCGGTGGCACCGTCCGGCGCACTGAAACCGATCACGTCAGCGGTGCTCAAGCCGCTCTGCAGGTCCTGGAAGGTGGACCAGCCGTAACCGGTGAGACCGAACACCAGCGCGGAGATCAGGACGAGGATCAGCTTGGGGGCCCGTACCCGCGAAGGCCGACGGCGGTGCGGTGCACCAGCCGCGCGGACCGACGGTCTTCGCTGAGACGGTTGCCGGACAACTCGGACTTGCCGCACTGCGTGACCTCCTGGCCGGGGTGGCCTGTCGTGCACGGATGCCCTCCTGGGTCCTGCGGCTGAATGCGGCGGCAGCGCCAGGCTATCGGTGGTCACACTTCTGCCGCGCGCTGTCGGTGTGTAGACGCAGGACTCACTCCCGCGTTGTCTGTCACACTCCGCTCACCGCCGTCAACAGCGGGGTAGTCAGGAGGGCGTATCGATGCGGTTACTGGTCACAGGCGGTACGGGACAGCTCGGCCGGGATCTGGTCATCGCGGCTGCCCGCGCGGGCATCACCGCGGTCCGTGCCTTGAGCTCGGCTGAGCTCGACATCACCGACGCAGCGGCAGTGGCCGACGCGGTCGCGGCGCTCGCGGGTGGCACCCGACTGGTCGTGATCAACGCGGCGGCGTACACAGCGGTGGATCTCGCCGAGGGCGAAGGCGCGGCGCGGGCGCACGTTGTCAACACCGACGGTCCCGCGTACCTGGCGCGGTCGTGTCTCGCCCACGGCGCGCACTTGGTGCAGATCTCCACCGACTACGTCTTCGCCGGGGACCGGGTCGGGCCCTATCAGGTGGACGACCCGACGTCGCCGCGTACCATCTACGGCCGGACCAAACTGGCGGGGGAGCGCGCGGTGCTGACCTCCGGAGCATCCGCGCACGTGGTGCGAACCGCCTGGCTCTACGGCGCGCATGGTGCGAACTTCGTCCGCACCATGGCCCGTCTGGCTCAGGCTCCAGGCCCGGTGCGAGTAGTCGATGATCAGCACGGCAACCCCACCTGGACCGCCGACCTCGCCACGGCGCTGATCGCTCTCACGCTGGCCGCCGACCAGGTGCCACCCGGCGTCCTGCACTGCGTCAACGCCGGTTCGGCAACCTGGTTCGACCTGGCCAGAGCCGTGTTCACCGAAGTAGGCGCCGACCCAGCCCGCGTCCACCCCTGCAGCACCGCAGAATTCCCCCGCCCCGCCTCACGTCCCCTCAATTCGGTCCTGGACACCACTGCCTGGGTGGCGGCCGGGCTGCCTGCGCCACGGCCCTGGCGTGACGCGCTGACCACCGCCTTCACCGATGGCCTCGCCCCCTAACCGGCGTGTCCGGCTCTGGTGTCCCGTGTGTCCGGCTCTGGTGCACGGTGTGTCAAGCACTGATTGTCAGGAGTGCCGCTCGCATTCACGAGCACGTCGGTAGGCACGCGCAGTCGCCTCCGCGCACGCCTGCCACGTATAGCCGACTGCGTGCGCACGCCGGCAAGCTGCGCTGATCGGATCGTGGCCGACCGCGAGCACCGAGCACAACGCGGCGGCCAGGGCCGCCTGGTTACCGGGCGGGACGAGGGTGGCCAGTCCGCAGGCGACCTCACGCAACGCGGGCACGTCGGAGCACACCACTGGCACCCCCGTCGCCATCGCCTCCAGCACCGGCAGCCCGAAACCTTCGTCGCGCGAGGGCAGCACAAGCGCCATTGCGCCGGCTACCACGCAGCGTAGGTCAGCGTCATCGAGGTAGCCGACGGTGTGTACCCGGGTACCGGCTGTGGGCGGCGGACCCCACCCTGCCGGCCCGGCGAGTACCAGCGGAGGAAGGTCAGGGCGCGCCGCATGCGCGTCGAGCAACACGTCGAGTCCCTTGCGAGGTTGAGTGGCGCCGACGAACAGCAGGTAGTGCTGCGGCAGCTTGAGCTTCGTGCGCAACCCGAGGGTCGGCGGAGCGGCGCTGAGCCATTCCCGGTCTACCCCGAGCGGGGTGACCACAATCCGCTCCGCGGAGATGTCGAGCCGTCGGGCTACCTGCTGGGCCACTGCGGCGCTGGGAGTACAGATCACTGCCGCGCGTGCCACTGAGGAGCGGACCAGCCCAGGCAGATCGCGCTGCTGCCGAGCCAGGTCGTCGGGCCGGTCCAAGAAGGCCAGATCGTGGATGGTGACCACACCATGGGCGCGTCGAGATGGGGGCAGCACGAAGTTGGTGGCGTGCAGCACCTCAGTGCCGCCCGCGAGCAACTCAACCGGGGGCCAACCGCAACGCCGCCACGAGGCCCGCAACGCCCTGGCGGGCACCGGCCCTCCACGCACCCGAACCCCGCTGGGCACCGCCGCGCGCAGCGCGGTCTGGCCGCGAGCGGTGAACGCGGTGACCGTGACGTCCACATCCGGGCGGGTAGCGAGTTCGGCGAGCAGCGCGGCGGTGTAGCGTCCGATTCCGCTGCGCTGCCCGAGCAGCGGAGTGCCATCCAGCAATACCCGGATCGCCGCGCCCGGGAAGTGGCGACTCGCCTTGCTGTAAATGCTCATTCGGTGATCTGCAGCGGCACCGTGGCAAGCATCAGCCGCTGCAGTCGTTCAAGCACGCAGCGAGTGCCGGCTTCCCCGCCAGACGCATACGCGAGTACTCGGGCGGTGTCTCCAGCGCTCAGGCTGATCTCCAGCTCGAAGTCGAGCGTGGTCATGCGCGCCTCTCCGAGCAGATCTTCTGCGCGCGTCATGCGAGTCATTACCTGATCCTACGAAGGACCTGGTTCGTTACGTTCGTCTCGGTCCGGCGATGCACTGATGGAGCGGCAGGTGGACGGTGATGAGCTGGGCGTGCTCAATGAGGTGTTGACGCGGGAGACGGAATCGTGACATGTAGAGCTGTCAGCTCTCGTGCTGGTCGTACTGGGGATGGAAGGAACGCTGTGACCGCCTACACCAGCACCGCCGCGACCTCGGCGTCCGGAGCCATCGACTTCACGATCCCGCCCGAGCTGGCCGACGTCCTCGCCCGAGTGCGCGTGTTCGTCCAGGAGGACGCTCTGCCTGCCGAGGCGCAGCTCACCGACCCACCCAACCTGCTGAAAAGCTGGGACGTCGTCGAGGGCCTGCGCGAACGGGCCCGCGAGCGTGGCATCTACACGCCGCAGCTGCCCGAGGAGTGGGGTGGGCTGGGGATGGGCGTGCTCGGCATGGCGTTGATCTCGCAGGAATGCGGTGTGAGCGGGCTGGCCTCGCTGGGCCTGAACGCCATGGCGCCGGACGAGGGCAACATGCACACGCTGCTGCTCGCGGGCACGGATGAGCAGCTCGAGATGTACCTCCGGCCGCTGGCGCAGGGCCGGGTGCGATCGTGCTTCGCGATGACCGAGCCCGACGTCGCTTCGTCGGATCCGACCAACCTGCAGACCACCGCGGTGCGGGCGGGAGATGAATGGGTGCTCAATGGGCGCAAGTGGTTCATCTCCGGCGCGCAGGGTGCGGCGTTCGCCATCGTCGTGGCGAAGACCGGCACTGATGATGCCGCCGGCCACCGCAACTACTCGCTGATCCTGGTGCCGTGCGACACGCCCGGCTGGGAGGTGGTGCGCGACCCAGGGATCATCGGCGCGCACTTTCCCGGCGGGCATCCGGAGATCCGGCTGACCGACGTGCGGGTGCCGGTGGCGAACCTGCTCGGCGGGGAGGGTGAGGGATTCCGGATCGCGCAGCAGCGACTTGCGGGCGGGCGGCTGGCGCATGCGATGCGGTGGATCGGCGTGTCGCAGCGGGCGTTGGACCTGACCGCGCAGCGGCTGCTGGAGCGCACCGCGTTCGGCAAGGAACTGGCCCAGCACCAGGCCCTGCAGTTCTTCGTGGCCGACAGCGCGATCGACCTGTACGCATCCCGGCTGATGGTGCTGCATGCCGCGTGGAAGGTGGAGCACGGCCTGCCGCATCGCCAGGAGATCGCGATGGTCAAGACGTTCGTGAGCGAGGCGTTCGGGCGGATCGTCGACCGCGCCGTGCAGGTGTTCGGATCCCATGGCATCGCCACCGATCTGCCGATCGCCCGGTGGTACACCGATGCGCGCGCGGCCCGTATCTACGACGGCGCCAGCGAGGTGCACCGGATGACGATCGCGCGGGAGTGTTTGAAGCTGGCGAGCCACGGTAAGTCGCTGTCCGCCGCCTGCGGGGACCTCGGACAATGAGGGCGCATCCGCTGGCGGGAGACGATGTCATCACCACGTTCGACGAGGCGGTGAAACACTCCCGGGAGCCGTTGCTGGTACTCGAGCCACTCGCGGTGTTTCTCGATTCCTGCGAGCTTGGCGCGGGTGGCGAAATTGCTGTCGAGCCGATCGGCGAGGGCCATTCCAACGTCACGCTTCTGCTGTGCCGCGACGGCGTGGAGTTCGTGCTGCGGCGTCCACCCCGCGGACCTCTGCCGCCCAGCGCGCACGATGTGCTGCGCGAGGCGCGGGTGTTGCGCGCGCTCGGTCCCACTCCGGCGCGGGTGCCTGCGGTGCTGGCGGTCTGCGAGAACCCCGGCGTGATCGGCGCCCCCTTCTATCTGATGGAGAAGATCGAGGGCCACGTCGTGACGTCGGCGATCCCGGCCGAGCTGGACAGCGTGGCGCAGCGTCGACGGATCGGTGAGGAACTGATCGACGCCTTGGTAGAGGTCCATGCGGTGGATTGGCAGACGATCGGCCTGGCGGGCTTCGGCAAGCCGACCGGATATCTGGAGCGCCAGGTGCGGCGGTTCCTCGGCTTGTGGGAGCACAACAAGACCCGCGAGATCGAGGCCGTCGAGCGGGTGGGGCACTGGTTGGCGGGGAACCTGCCGACCAGCGGCCCGGCGACGATCGTGCACGGCGACTATCGACTGGGCAATGCGATGCTGGCGCCCGACGCACCGGCCCGCATCGTTGCGCTCTTCGACTGGGAAATGACGACGATCGGTGATCCGCTCGCCGACCTGGGGTATCTGTGCGCGTTGTGGGCCGACCGCGACGATCCGCCGGCCGGGATGTTCGAGCTGACCGGCGTGACGCGAGCAGCGGGATTCCCCTCCCGCATGGAACTGCTGGCGCGCTACGAGCAGCGCTCGGGACGGCCGATGACCGACATCCGCTGGTACCAGACGCTCGCGTTGTGGAAGGCGGTCGTGTTCATGGAAGGCAACTACAAACGCGCCGTGGCCGGCACCACGGACGATCCGTTCCTCAAGCAGTTCGGAGACGGGGTCGTGGAGTTGGCCCAGCGTGCAGAGCTGATGGCGTACGGGGCGCGGTGAACGCACCATAAATTCTTCAGACTTCAGATGTATCTGCGGCATAGTCGGTGGCCTCTTGAGTCTGACAGGTCGTGTCACCTACTGGGAGGGCCTTTCATGCCGCGCATACCACACGGACAAGTCGTCACTGCCAATTTTGTGCAGGAGTTGCAGACATCTACGGTGGTGTTCGACATCTTGGAAAGGCTGGAATCGGCTATTGGCGGGCCCATTATCAGGCGCCCAAGGCCGCAGCCGAGGGACCTGCAGGATTTCGACTTCATGTTTCCCACCCTGCAGTCCGATCCCGCCAACCTGCTGCCGGAGTCGACGCAGACCTTGGTTCGCCTGAAGGACCTCGCCGCGACGATGGAGGATCGCAGCGAACCGGGTGGCGCCAACGAAGACTCGCCGATCCCGGCGGCTTACACCTACTTCGGCCAGTTCGTCGACCACGATGTCACCTTCGAGGTCCAGCCGGCCGACCTCCCCCCTTCGTTCTCGGGATCGGTGCAGCAGTTGCTGGTCGAGGACATGGTGCCGTTGCCGCTGAAGGAGATCAAGAACGTGATCCGGAACTTCCGGACCTCGACTCTGGATCTGGACAGCCTCTATGACCTGCCGGCCCCCCGGGACCCGGAGAACGGCGACAAGCTGCGCCTCGGCGATGTCTCCCTCGTAGGAAATAGGCCGCCGGGCAAGGAAGATGACAACGACTTGCCCCGCGAGCCCCGCAGCGCCGACATCCTGCATGACCGCGCCGCGCTGATCGGCGACCCGCGCAACGACGAGAATCTAATTATCGGGCAGCTGCATGTGGCTTTTCTCAAGGCTCATAACCGGCTGGTGGACGAGGGCCGGACGTTCAAGCAGGCCCAACGGGTGCTGCGCAGGCATTACCAGCACATCGTGCTCCAGGACTTCCTCAAGCGGGTCGCCGACCCCGCGATCGTCGATCGAATCCTGCGGCAGGGCAACCGCCTGTACAAGCCGTCGAACAGGTCGGTCTTCATGCCGTTGGAGTTCGCCGTTGCGGCATACCGCTTCGGGCACACCATGGTGCGCCGCACCTACGACTTCAACCTCAACTTCAACATCGCCCGCAACGGCAGGGGGGCGAGCCTTGAGCAGTTGTTCACTTTCACCGCCCTGAGCGGGGACTTCAGTGGAAAGGAAACCCTTCCCGAAAACTGGATCATCGAGTGGGAGAACATCATCGGGGATGGCTCGAATCTCGGTCGCAACGCCCGGCGCTTCGACACGCAGCTTGCCGGGTTCCCCAGGCCTGAACCAGAGGAGGAGGGGGTTGCACTGTTCAACCTGCAAACCCCGGCAGGCAATTCTGAGACGGGGTTGGCCGCTCAGCTCTCCACCCGCAACCTGCTGCGCGGTTACCGGATGCGCCTGCCCACCGGGCAGGCCGTTGCCAGATTCGCCGGCGTACCGGTGCTCACAGCCGAGCAGCTGCGAGCGACATCTGCGAACCCCGCTCAGGAACAGGCGCTGCTCGCCGGCGGATTCCAGGACCGCACCCCGCTGTGGTACTACCTGCTGGCCGAAGCCAAACACCACGGTGGCACCCGCCTCGGTCCGCTCGGCAGCACGATCGTCGCCGAGGTGCTGATCGGCCTGGTGCGCCGCAGCGCCGATTCGATCTTGACCAATCCGGGTTGGAAACCGTCGCTCCCGGCTGCCAAGCAGGGCACGTTCGAGCTGGCTGATCTGCTGCGCTTCGCCAAAGTCCTGCCTGGCTAGCGTGTCTCCACGAACGACCCGTCCTCGAGCGGTTCGGGGACGGCGTCGTGGAGCCTGCGCACCGAGCTGAGCAGATGGTGGGCGGGCGACGTGAGCCCAGCGGGCGCACTATAGGGCAGTTCTCCACCCGCACTGGTGCCCGAGGTCCTCTTCAGGGCTGAAATGTATCTGTGGCACCGTATGCGGCATCTTCATCTGACATGTCACGTTGCCTCTGGGAGGATCGCTGATGCCCCGCCTACCTCATGGACAAGTCGTTACAGCTGCGCTGGTGGAGAACTTGCAGTCAGATGTGGGGAGGTTGTTCGACGACCTGCAGAGGTCCATCGGCCAACTGATTCCCAGATTTCCACGCCCGCGTCCCCGGGACCTGCAGGACTTCGACTTCATGTTCCCCACCCTGCAGTCCAAAGCCGCCAACCTCCTGCCCGAGTCGACGCAGACCCTGGTCCACCTGAAGGCTCTGGCCGCGACGATGGAGGACCTCAACGAACTGGGTGGCGCCAACGACTCGCCGATCCCGGCGGCCTACACCTACTTCGGCCAGTTCGTCGACCACGACGTCACCTTCGAGGTCCAGCCGGCCGACCTGCCACCGTCGTTCTCCGGATCGGTGCAGGCGTTGCTGGCCGAGGACATGGTGCCGTTGCCGCTGAAGGAGATCAAGAACGTGATCCGGAACTTCCGGACCGCGACGCTGGATCTGGACAGCCTCTATGACCTACCCGCTCCCCGGGATCCGGAGAACGGCGACAAGCTGCTCGTCGGCAAGGTCGAAGCGCTCGGGGGAACGGTGAAGCCGCTCCTGCGGCCGCCGGGAAAGGGTGATGACAACGACCTACCCCGCGAGCCCCGCAGCGACGACATCCTGCATGACCGCGCCGCGCTGATCGGCGACCCGCGCAACGACGAGAACCTGATTATCGCGCAGCTGCATGTGGCCTTCATCAAGGCTCATAACCGGCTGGTGGACGAGGGCCGGACGTTCGAGCAGGCCCAACGGGTGCTGCGCAGGCATTACCAGCACATCGTGCTCCAGGACTTCCTCAAGCGGGTCGCCGACCCCGCGATCGTCGACCGGATCCTGCGGCAGGGAAACCGCTGGTACAAGCCCTCCGGTGGATCCGTCTTCATGCCGTTGGAGTTCGCCGTCGCGGGATACCGCTTCGGGCACACCATGGTGCGCGCCGCCTACGACTTCAACCTCAACTTCAACCTCAGTGGCGAGCAGGGCACGGTCCCCGCAACTCTGGAGTTCTTGTTCACCTTCACCGCGTTGAGCGGACAAGTCGGCTTCGGCCCCGGCGGCGAGACCCTTCCCGATAACTGGATCATCGAATGGGAGAACATCATCGGGGATGGTTCGAACCCCGGCCGCCGAGCCCGGCGCTTCGACACGCAGCTCGCCGCCCTCTCGGGGAGTAACCGGGTGGCACTGTTCAACCTGCAGACCCCTGACGGCCAGCCCGAGCCAGGGCTAGCCGCTCACCTGTCTGCCCGTAACCTGCTGCGCGGCTACCGAATGCGCCTTCCGACCGGGCAGGCCATCGCCAAGCACATCGGCGTACCGGTCCTGACGGCCCAGCAACTGCGGGCTGCGGCGGCGAGCTCGAAGCAGGCGCAGGCCCTGCAGGACGGCGGATTCCTGGAGCGCACCCCACTGTGGTTCTACGTGCTGGCCGAGGCCAAGCACCACGGCGGCGCGCGCCTCGGTCCGCTCGGCAGCACACTGGTCGCCGAGGTGCTGATCGGCTTGGTGCGCCGCAGCGCTAACTCGATCCTGGTCGACCCGGGTTGGAAGCCGTCACTTCCCTCTACCAAGCGTGGCAAGTTCGAGCTGGACGATCTGCTGCGCTTCGCCAGGGTCCTGCCTGCCAGTGCGCCCACGACGTAGGTCGGGTAGTCCTGGTGCGGCTGGCCGCTGGACGGAACTCTTCGCGTCCAGCGGCTGGCCGCATGCGCACCTGGGTTTTACTTCGCTTTACCCCGTAGTCCGGTTCGGGTCAGAGGTTTCCTCGCTTGGTCTGCTCGCGTTCGATTGCTTCGAATAGGGCCTGGAAGTTGCCCTTGCCGAAGCCCAGGGAGCCGTGCCGCTCGATGAATTCGAAGAATACGGTCGGCCGGTCGCCGATGGGCTTGGTGAAGATCTGCAGCAGGTAGCCGTCCTCGTCGCGGTCGACCAGGATGCCGCGGGAGGCCAGCTCCTCAATGGGCCAGCCGACCTCGCCGATTCGCGCCAGTAGGCGCGGGTCGGTGTAGTACGCGTCCGGAGTGTCGAGGAACTCGACCCCTCGGGCGCGCAGGACGTCCACCGTGGTCAGGATGTCGGTGGTGGCCAGGGCCAGGTGCTGGACGCCAGGGCCGCGGTAGTACTGGAGGTACTCGTCGATCTGTGAGCGCTTTCTTCCGATGGCGGGCTCGTTGAGCGGGAACTTCACCCGGTGGTTGCCGCTCGCGACGACCTTGCTCATCAGCGCCGAGTACCTGGTGGCGATGTCGTCGCCGATGAACTCGGCCATGTTCGTGAAGCCCATGACCCGGCAGTAGAAGTCCACCCACTCGTCCATCCGGCCCAGCTCGACGTTGCCCACCACGTGATCCAGGGCTTGGAACAGCCATTTCGGCGTGTTCGGTGGCTGGGCGAGTGACGAGCTCCGCGCGAGGTAGCCCGGCAGGTAGGGGCCGGTGTAGCGGGAGCGGTCGACGAGGGTGTGCCGGGTCTCGCCGTAGGCCGCGATCGCCGCGAGCCGGACCGTGCCGTGCTCGTCGGTGACGTCGTGCGGCTCCTCGATGACCGTCGCGCCCTGGCTGCGGGCATGCGCGAGGCACCGGTCGACGTCGGGCACCTCCAGGGCGATGTCGATGACGCCGTCGCCGTGGCGGTGATGGTGGTCCAGCAGGGGGCTGGCCAGGTCGATGCCACCCTTGAGCACGAACCGGACCGTCCCACTGCGCAGCACGTAGGCGTCGTGGTCGGGGTTGCCGGTCTCGGGGCCGGCGTACGCGACCAGCTCCATGCCGAAGACCACCTGGTAGAACAGCGCCGCCTGGGTCGCGTTGCCCACCACCCAGACCACCGCGTCCCAGCCGGTCACCGGGAACGCGTCGTGCTCGGTGTCGTGGTCGACCAGGCCGACGAGCTTACGGAGCTGGTCGAGGTCGATGCCGGTGAGCAGCTCCTGGCTGGTCAGTGTGTGGTTGCTGGTCACGGAACTGCCCTCCATCATCCGCGGATCGGCGTGAACAGCACTACGACAGCTGATTCGGCTCAGCTGGGCAAGAGCGTGCAGTTGAGCTAGGCATTGTGGTGTTTGCGGTGACATGATCGGCGAATCAACTGTGCAGATTGCCTAGCTGATATCTGGACGCGCCTGATGCCCGACGAACCCGTACTCGACGCTGTTGACCTCGCCCTGCTCACCGCCCTGCGGGACAAGCCCCGCGCCGGCATGCTCGAACTCTCCCGCGCCGTGCGGGTCGCCAGGGCGACCGTGCAGTCCCGGCTGGACCGGATGGAGCGGGCCGGCGTACTCACCGGTTACGGGCCGGAGATCGACATCGCCGCCGCTGGTTTCCCGGTGCAGGCGTTCGTGACACTGGAGATCGCCCAAGGTGAGCTCGCGAGCGTGGCCGCCGACCTGTCCGCCATCCCGGGCGTGCTGGAGGCGTACGCGACCACCGGTTCGGGCGACGTGCTGTGCAAGGTCGCCGCCGCCTCGCACCAGGACCTGCAGGAGACCCTGCTGCGGCTGGACCGCTCGGCCTCGATCACCCGCTCCACCAGCGTGGTCGTGCTGTCCACGGTCGTCGCGCCCCGAACGCTACCGCTGCTGAACTCCCGCCCCCGCCCCTCGACCACCCGAGCCCCAGCCTTCCGGCAGCCGCCCGATAAGAGCGTCCGGCAATAGCTCCATCAGCGCCTCACAGGAGGGCGACGGTTGCTCGCGCTCGGACACGTCGAGCCCTCCACCTGCTGATTACGAGGACCGTGCGGTAGCTGATCTGGGCGACCGAGACCGTGTCCCGCGCAAACACCGCATCGGGTACTTGGACATCAAGGTGCCGACTGGCAGCCGCTGGCCTGATCGACTCAGTGAGGCACTGGGCACGTGCCGGGTGTTCCTGGCGTTGTACTCGCCGCGCTATTTCGGTAGCGAGTACTGCGGCAAAGAGTGGTCGATCTTCTCCGAGCGAGTCCGTGAGTACGAGATACAGCAGAACGGGGCAGCCGAGCTGATCATCCCCGTGCTCTGGGAGCCGACTCCGCATGGCATCCCCGCAGTTGCTCGCCAACTCCAGTACGACGAGGACCACTTCCCCGATATCTATCGCCAAATCGGCCTGCGTCGCATCGTCCAGCTTCAGGGCAGGCGTGAGGAAGAGTACGACATCATCGTCAACGTCCTCGCGA